>JBDKJS010000211.1:0-9057 GCA_039806065.1 Bacteroidota bacterium
AACCGTAAGTACCGGATTGTCTATTTCAGTAATGGATAAACTATAAGTTCCTTGAGTAGTTGTCCATCCTTCCACAACTACAAAGTAGATTGAATTCGGAGCAATGTCTACTTTTAATAAAGAGGGACCTCCTATGGTTCCACAGCCATCATCGTCATCATCGATTTCATTACCTAAGGCATCTAATACATGGACATAACCGTCAAATGCAGGTGAAGCACAAAGTGAAACTAAAATAGAATCTGTACATGGACCAGTTGTAATTTTATAAAACACATCGGGTGATGCTTGGTTAGTAGCTACCGTAAGTGTATTAGAAAAACAGTTGGTTGCTAAGTTATTTCCAGATGTAGTATAAGGCAATGCACCTACAACGATTGGGTCTGCTAGCGTATTACCTGTAGGAACAGCTTGAGCGGTGAAGGATAAAGTATCGCAACCTATTGCATCACCAATTCCATTTTTTGCTATCACTAACCAGTAGTATAAAACTCCATCAGTTAATGTTCCAGGAGCATAACTTGTAGTGGCTACATTAGCTGCAAATGCAGGTGGATATGTAGTACCAAAATATACATCATAACTTGTTGGTCCACCACCACCGCTAGCCCAGTTAAGGGTAGGAGTTAAGCCGCAAAGACCTGTACCATTAGCTGGTGAATGATTAATGACACAATTAGGTGCCACAGGTACATCCAATTGCACTTCTATTGCAAACCTGAATGGACTAGCTGTTGCTTGAAAATCTGTCCATCCTGTATTACTTGATTCTGGTGAATTATAAAAAAACGAATTCGTTCTTACTGGTAATTCAGTTTGATAGGCAAAACCCACATTCACTGTTCCAGTTTGCTTGATACCAACAAAGAAATCGCCATTAACAGCAATATTGGGTACTGGTAAAAATTGTTGTCCTGCAACAGTTACAGAAGCAGCACTGGTCCATAGTGTATCGCCTACACCTCCAGAGCCATCGTTGTTCCAAATGGCATATTTGTAGCTATTGCCACCGGTTGTGAAATCAACTTTTATCTCGTTGATTACAGATGGTTGTGAGGCAGTAAATTTAGCTACGAAATTTCCAGTAACTCCGGTAAAACCAACCCCTCCTGATATGGTACTCGTACTTTCTTTGTATGAGAATAAATTATTAGATACTATTTGATCAAAATCGGCACTATTATCAG
Organism: Bacteroidota bacterium; assembly: GCA_039806065.1. Classification (GTDB taxonomy): domain Bacteria; phylum Bacteroidota; class Bacteroidia; order AKYH767-A; family 2013-40CM-41-45; genus JBDKJS01. The sequence goes on from JBDKJS010000211.1 coordinate 1,188, forward strand.
CAATGTTGTCTAAGGGCGCAGTAACTTTTGCAGTTTGAGTACCAATTGATGTTGCTGTAAATCCTGGGAACGAAATTTCTGATTGCTCGCCTGGATTTAGTGTGAGACTAGCAGTGGTGTTAAAAGTGTTGGCTCCTGTAATCTCTAAATCAAATGTTTTTGTCCATGAATTGGCTCCGGTATTTTTTACCTTGGCTCTTACTACATGCCCATCAGCATAATTCAGCGGAAGGTTTCCATAAGTAAAAATGTTCAGTATTTGTGCCTCGTCAAGAATGGCTGGTTTAATTTCTACATTATCTATGTAAAGATTATTTCCAAATTGACTTCTGCCAAGGAATCTTACCTTATTGGTACCTACCGGAAGTGCATACCTAAAGGTAGACCACTGACCTGCAGTAGGTGTATATGCTGTGGTGGTTCTGCCGCCTGTATTCAGTACGCCAGTGGCGCCCCCTTCAATAAATACCAAATCAGTGAAAGAAGTCCCGCCATCCATTGAGTATTGAAGCACCAAGCTATCTACCTCATCTACGAATGTAGCATAAGCATAGTCAAATTCCACCATATAGTTAGCCGGAACACCTGTAAACTCTGCAGTGATGAGATCATAATCTGCGTTGGCCGGTGCATTGAAGAAATCAAATTTAGCACTTCCTGTTCCCACGCCATATCCGCTCACCGCATTATAAATCACATAGGTAGCATTGTTTCTACTCCAGCATGGAGAAGGTGGTACAGCGCTATTAAAAGTTTCAATAAAGGGCAATGGAAATACACTAGTAGCAGTTACAAAGACCGGATTAGAAGTATTCGAGGAGCCGAAAGAACAACTAACGTTACATCTGTAATAGGTATTGCCTGAAGGTGTAACGGTAGCAGTAGAATTAGTGGCACCGGTAATAGGAGCATAAATTATATCATCAGGTGATGATTGCCATTGGTAGCTGATGCCCAGTAAATTACTTTGTGGATTTGCTAAGGACAATGCTATAGACCCACCTAAACAAACTAAACTACTGCTTGCATTGGTAGCACCAGGGCTAGGTGTACCAGAACATTGAGGTAAATTCATCTCTAGTCTTAAAGCAGCTCTAAATGCAGAACTTGCAAGTGAGGAAGCACCTGCAGAGGGGGCTGTAAGAGCACTATTATATCTTCTAGATTTATTTCCTCCAGTGATATTGTTACTCGAGGCAAAGGTGTTGATTGGGTTAGCAGGAGGGGCTGAAGTTGGATTGACTATAACCAACAATTGAAGATTGTTTCCAGCTGTATTGGTATAGTTAAAAAAAGTATTGAGGGTAACCATAGTATAACCTGTGGAATTTACTGTTACATTTCCGTTGTATACTAATAAATATCCAGTTAATGAATAGGTACCTGTACCAAGTGTAATAGCAGTGGTCTCCTTTAGATAAATGCTAACATTTTGATAGGAATAGGCACCCGCCAAAGTAGAACAATCAAATCCCACTCTATTGATTAACCCAGCTGTGTTAATTTCTGTTTGGAGGTACAAGTGCTCGCCAGCATGATAGCGAAAAGGACCGTATCCAATATTCTGTGAACCGCTAGGTGACGTATTGATCGTCACCGTTTGTCCTATTACCGTGCTACCAGCAAGTAATAGGAAGAAGAGTAATAAACTCTTTGTTAGTTTGTAATTTAGTCTCATAATGTAGTAATTAGTTTTTTTTGAATGTAGTTTGGGGTTGTATGTTAGATTTTCATAGTTTACAAATTGTATAATTGTATTAATTGGTAGGCGCAGCATTCGTATTACCAATAATAAATCGAATAGCAAATTCTTAAAATTATGTTAACTATCCTATTTCTACACATAGGATTAAAATCAGATTTTGGCGAATCTGCATTAAAAGTTGGTGAAAAATAAAAAAGCCGCTTTTTGGACTAAAATCCTACATTTAAGCCAAAGTTCAAAGTACCCAACTTACCCCTCATAAAGCTAGGGCTATAATTTTGTGCATTCGCATCAATAGCACTTTGGTTGGTGAGAAGAAATCCCAAATTGCAGTATACATCATTAATTATTTGATATTGTGCCTCAAATGACATGGATTGCTGAGTCCAATAGATTCCTGTTAAAAATTCCTTGCCTTTTCCGCTTCCTATTGTTCCTGATCTACCATCGTAATAGTAGGATACACCTTTGTCGGCCATGGTAAGGCTGGCCCGAACTGAAAAGTTTTTAATCGGCTTGTATTGAATTGCTGCATAAAGTTCTTGCGAATTGTCACCTAAATAATGTCCTAAACTGTAATTATTACTTGCAAAAGTGGCAGTGGTTAGGTAGTGCCTGTAGGTAAGTGGGTTTGTGCGGGTATATTCTGCAGTGAGCTGTATGTTTTGAATACCTAAATTGCTAATATGAGCGCCAATTTTAAAACTTATAAAATTTGACTGCTTTTCACTATCCCACATGTTACTAAGCGAAATTTCATCAACAAATAGAGATGTGTATAAGTGTATGTTTTTAATATTTCTACTGCTAATATTGAAAAATAACTGGCTATTTTGGCCTAGGTAATTGCTTCCGGCTCCTGTAAGAGAGTGGTCAATGGATTTGAAAAACATAAATGGGATGAGGTAGGCTGCTTGTATCGGAATGTCGCCATACACAATTGAATTTCCAAAACTGATGTTTAACTTTTTAATCGGTCGCACGGTGAATAAATTTGCAGCCATGTATTTTTTTCTAAAAGTTAACCGGTTGGCCCCATTGATTGGATATGAAGCAGCACTATCAATCACTTCTGAATTGAGCCATGCGTGAACATAATTAAAATCAAGCCATGGTGCGGGTTGCAATTGTAGTTTAAGGTGTGCAAAACTTGGTGCTCGGCCAGAGAAAATATTAGCTCCATGCTGATTGTCGCCCCAAGTAAAATGATCCTTAAGCAATCCAACCGTTCCCCACTTCCATCCATAGGTAATTCCACCTCTCATTTCGCTGTAATCGCCACCACCTTTTCCATCAACTTTATAATCAGCTCCTTCAAATTGATTTAAATAATTAGCCGTGCTCAAAATCTTATTTTGCCTATTATCGCGGAGGCTAGCATACATTCCTATTTTTCCAGCTGTAGCAAAAAATTCAGCGCCATTCCATCTATGATAAAAATTTGAAGAATCGTTTGCAAAATATTTAAATCCTAAAATTGGATTGATGGTGATATTGAAAATAGCATTGCGGTAGTGAAATAAATCTAATCGTTTTTTTATTCCTTTATCATCAGACAATTCTTTTTGAAAGTCGCGTAAGAAAAATCGAAGTTCTTCTATTTGCCTTTTGTTGAGCTCATTTTGGTGCAGATATGCCGTATCCAATAGTGCTGCTATGGTTTGCCTTGTGTAGGGTTTCACCACAGTGCTTACTTTAATAATGCCAGCATTGGCCAGCTCATCTATATAATTAACAATTGCTGTATTGCTATTATGGTAGTATACACTTTGCGCCTTGGGGTGAAGGCATGTAAAAATTAATATCAATAAACAACCTAAACTTGAATAATTTGAAATTTTCATCATAGTTAAATTAAGAATTTTGACCTGAGGGTCATCAATTAAATTCGATTTATGGTGAAATGTACAAACTAATGTTTTGCAAAAAAAATTATTTGCTGGTAGCTCTCTTGGCAATTATAGTATAAAATATCATGAAAAAATATTTTATATCTGTCAACAAGGGCGATTTAAGATGTGCCTTTAGGTATTTCATTTCTGAAGCTTGAATTTCATCCAGTGTTTTTGGAAGATCTACATAAAAGGGCGGTATTAACCCAGGTTTTGATTTCTTTCGTAATTGTTTTAGTTCATCAGAATACAAACTCAAATAATGTGAGCTCAACGGCCTAACACCAACTATTTTTAAATCCCCTTTCAATAGGTTTAGCAACATTGGCAATTCATCAAGCCAATATTTTCTAAATATTTTACCCGCAGTAGATACCCTGAAATCGTCTTTCAATTTTCCACCTTCTGCTAAACTGTTGTTCTCATAAACATATTGCTGAATGAATTCTGAGTAAGCATGCATGGTCCGAAGTTTGTAAACATGGATGATTTTTCCATCCTTTCCGTGCCTGCGCATTTTGAATATAGGGCCATATATAGGTTCATAGTCAAAAAGCGGAGCTTTTATTTTTCGTGCTATAAAGTACATTTGCCCTTTAATGAATGCAGTATCTACAACTTCAAACCCTGCGGCATAAATTCTTCCCAATGATTCAGTTTTACTAAGTACTTTATTTTTACCGCCAGTAATTAATTGATGTGCTTTCCTAGTAGTAACCAATTTAGGAAGGACCCGTTTCCAAATAAAATCTATTGAATAAATAGGTTTACGCAGTGGATTAGGAATTTTTTCAAATAGTCGTTTTCTTCTCAGTAATTTTGTTTCTACACATCCTGCATAGTAGCCGCCACTTGGTAAGTAATGATTTATTGCATTTAAAAACTTATTTATTTCTTTAATATCATTTAACCGCTTAAGATTTACTAAATTATTGAATCTATTGGCTGGTAATTGATGGATACTTTCTGGAAAACTTGTTCTTAGTATTTGTGAGTCAGTGTCTGAAATGTCAAAGTGTTTAGAAAGGAAATCTTTAACTGCTTTGTCCATCCCACCTATCTTGTCAAAGTGAGCGCGTCTGCCTTGATTAAGATTTATTGGCTCTTTTTCTCCTACAAACTCATTCATCATGCCATTGTTATTAGCTACTCCACTTGTGCTCATTAAGCGCAGTCTGCTATAGGCCTTATAATTGAGAATGTTTTTGTAGTCTTTTTTCATAAATTACTATGTTCAAATTTATAGGAACATAGAGGGCATTCTTAGTTTATTATGCCAATCAATCAAAATATACTGCAAAATAACTACCTAATGGGGCAGAATCTCAAAATAACACAGGTTTAAAACATTTTTGAACTATAAAAATGTTTTCCAAAATTTGGAGCTAATTACTAGGAGTAAAGTTAATTTCAGTTAAGTTTATTGAATTGGGAGTGTAAAATTACACAGAAATTTAACTTTTCCAAATAAATTTATTGGTTATTAGCTTGATTATGAGCTTAATTAATCCGTTTTTCTGGGACATGTATTAGAAAAGTACAGCTAATTGAGGGAATTTTTTAAATTTTTAAAGGTTTTGTTAGTACAAATACAATCTGCCATCGATCTTCTAAATTACACCTTAAATTTGGGATAGTTTTCAAAAAGTGTCTCCATATAAGCTGCTGCATTTATTTTTTCTTTCAAAAGGCGTTCTAATTTGTGTTTTTTGTTAGACTGGTTTTGGTGCTCGGCTAGCAGGGCTTCTATGGTCAAATACAATTGATCTGGAGAATGAGTTCGTATGCCAAAAGTAAGGTTGTACTTATGTTCAAGGTCTTCCAAGTAGCCAATTTCACCTACAAAATCATTGAAGCGAATGCTGGGGGTTCCTAGTACAGCAGCTTCAGCTGCCATGGTTTGACTGTCACCTATATACATGGCTGCAAAATACATTGCATGGTGCATGTGTAGAGGATTTATTTTAATCCTATATTTTTCAAATTGAGGCTCTAATTCACGTTCACTGCTAATGTAAATGTTACCATGTGGAGCTAGAAGGGTACAAATTTTTTCAGCTATGGCAGTGGTGATGCCAGTACGACCACCATCATGGTGGGCGCCTAATTTTGCAAAACGAATTATGAAAAAGGGTTTACTTAAATCTATTCCTGTCAATAATTTTTCATTGGGAATAAAATGGTCAGGGTGGAGGTAAGCCAATTCATGGTAACTGGGGTAGGCTATTTTTTTATAATTCCATTTCCCCACATCACACACATCAGGTGCCAATATATGGCTAGCAAATGGATAGGCTAGTTTTGCAAACAAAGGTACAATGCTTGCATCATCCTCGTTTACCACTATACTTGGTATTTTCAACAGTCGGCCAGCATGGGCTATCTCTGCTGAGGTCCCTATCATCAAATTTGGTTTATATCGCCTGGCTATTTTAATAAACTCCCAGTCTCGCATCAATAAATTCCATGCAATAGCAAGCTTATTATCAGCCCTCCCTCTCGGATTTATATTTATATAGTCCCAACCATCACGTTTTAAAAGCTCTTCTAAAATATCTTTCTTTTTAATGAGGATTAAAATATTGTGACCTTTATTTTTTAAATTTTTCATTACCACTTTAAATAAGTGGAAGTGGGCAGGATGCCCTAAGTAAAAAAGGAAATTTTTTTTGGTATGCATGCAGTTAATCTTTTTGCAATAAATTTGACAGAGAGGCCATCATCCATGCATTGCTCCATCTCATGTATGATGTTTTAATTGTGTAATATTTAAATTTTCTAAAGTAAAAATATCCTTTTTTATGTTGCATGGTATTGATCATGAATTGTGCAACTTTTTTTGCTGTGTCATTAGCTCCATTGCTACTGAGGGTTAGAATGGATTGAGCAGCAGCTGTGCAATCAATTGGAAAAGCTTCTTGATCATAAAATTTTGGCTGGCCATTTGCAAGAAAAAAATTGTTTAAATAATATTGAAATCCTTTCTTATAGGCTTCGCCAAATTTTTCATTGCTGCAATAACTATTGTATGCAGCTAAACAGTCAAGTACATAGCCCGTATGGTAATTGTCAATCCATCCGCCTACTTCACTTTTGCTGTACACCCATGCTCCATCGGCTCTTTGGTGATTCATTACAAACTTTACTGCTAGTTCGGCAGTATCGGCATAATGTATATTAGCATTTAAAAAATATGCTTGCGACAATAACCTTGCACCCTTCATACTTGCATTAAAAACTATTTGGTGATCAAAAGGAGAATAGCTAAAACAAATATTTTTGTCTTCATCATAACTTCTGTTAAGGTCATTTATTGTAAAGTTTGCTGCACTCAGCAATAGTTCTTTAGCTTTCTCAATTTTACAATTTTGGTAGGCAATAAATAGCGCATTGGTAATGATTCCCGTGGCAACTATGGTGGGTTGATATCCAGGAATGCGAGCATAGCGTGCTTCCCAATCAAAATCGTAACCCCAACAAGCACCACTAAATCCATTAGGAATCAACTTTTCTAATTCCGAAATTAAAAGGTTTATTTTTATCAATAAATGTTCCTCTTGCCTGATCTTGTAGTCAGTGGCATAACCTTGTAAGCATAATCCAAGTGTGACAGGATTGTAGCCGGGAGCAATGCCAAGTGCAGGACGTAAATTAATGGGAAAACGTTTAACGAATTGTTGAGCCAAGAATCTAATTTTCTTTTGATTTTTTAATATGCTTGATTGGAAAATTGGTGACATGAGTCCATCATAGGGATCATGGCCTCTGTACGCTGCTGATTCTATATAGCCAACAAGCCTCTTATAACTTTCGTCAATAGTATTCATCCTTAACTTTAATGCTAAATAAAAACCTTAGTGCCGGATAGTGCAATTGATTCCAGCACCTTGAAAGTAGCATGGGTACTTGCATAGATTTCTTCAAAACTTATAGGAGCCGGCTTGCCTTCCTTAATGCTTTGGAGAAATGCTGCTACTTCAGCCTGATGGCCTTTATCCTGTGTGCCTTTCAACTCTTCTTGTTTTTTTCCAGATATGGTTAGTTTTTTAAAATCATCTAGGATTGATACCTGACCCGCTCCAAATACTTCCAAATACTCTTTGTTAACTGACTTACTGCCATTGCTGAAGTAAGCAATATTGGCAATACTGCCATTGGCAAATGATAAATTAATACTCACTGTATCTAATAAATTATTTGCTTCGTCCAAGGCATTTGCACTCACATTGGTAATGGGGCTACCAGTTAGAAACATGCACAAATCTATGAAGTG
>JBDKJS010000212.1:0-2889 GCA_039806065.1 Bacteroidota bacterium
CTATCTTTAAACGATAATTTTATTGATTAACAATTTTTCTAAATGTTAAATTAATACGTGGGGTGTGCACATGCATGCGTTTGGGAAGGGCATGTTTCCAACAGTGTTGGGTGGGGCCTTGCATACACAGTAGGCTTCCGTGGGCTAGTGTGAGTTTGACTACCTGCTTGGTGACTTGATGTTTGAAGCAAAAATCGCGTTCGGCCCCGAGGCTGATGCTGGCAATAGTGGGTTGGTGGCCCAGGCTTGATTCAGCATCGGAGTGGTAGCCCATGTATTGATGGCCATTTGCATAATAGTTGAGCAGGCATGAATTGAAAGTGAGGCCTAATTGATGGTGGATGTAATCTTTTAATGCCAATATTGGCGGAGTCCATGGGGTGGGATGGTGTAGGTGACCACTGTATGCATAGCTTAAGTGGTGGCTTGCCATCCATATATACTTGCGTTGGGTGATAATTTTTTTTCCGAAGATGATATGGTGGTCATGCTGCCACGAAGCCAGCGAACTTAGGTGCTCAAAGAGGGCTGCATCCGTCACAAAATTGGGATGGTATGTGACCTGCCCATCATAAGGAAGCAAGTTGAGAGCTGATGGCACAATAGCCTTAATGGATTAAATTTGTTTTTACCTGATCAAATGCGGGTAACTGACTGGCATGCCACATGGCTTTGACGGTGCCTTGTTGCAGGTAGATTAATCCAGGATTACTTCTGATCATGGTTTTGAGGGGTACCTCATCAGCAAAGTAGAATGGAAATGGGTTTTGGTGCTCATGACGGAAACGCTCAGTGGCTACAGGGTCAGTATGGGTGAGTGCTACAAAGGGGATTTGTGCCTGAGTGCAGAGGTTGGCAAAATCATTGATAGCTGGAAAAATCTTGGTACGTGTTTTTTCCAGATCATAGGCTATTAATAAAAAAAGGTGTGGTGCTTGTAATAAGCTATCAGCTATATTATTGCCATCAGGAGTGTTGATAAAAAATCCTACAATTTTTTTAGGGTTTTCAAATACGATATCCTGCCGATCGACATAGGTATAAGTGCTATCAATAGTCTTGAGCTGGTCCATGTCAAGGGCTATTTCTTTGCCCTCTTTTTTATAAATAAATTTCATGACTACACTGTCGGTCATGGCCATGGCCTGTGGCAGGTTGGTGCCTATTTTATAAGGCCTAAAATCTATTATGGGAAGGCCCCAAAGATAATTGCTAAAGCAAAAAAACAAACTGCCTACGGTGACAAGTGCCACAGTAATGGTGGCCACTTTTTCCTTGAGGAGGGTATAGAGGTGCTTTTTGCCCAATAGCATGATGATGATGAGCACATCTAGTACAATGTCTTTCCAATAGCTGGTGCGGGGTGTTAGCTTCATGAAATCGCCAAAGCAGCCACAGTTGGTAACTTTCATTTTAGTGGCATCAAACTTCCATGTGGAGAAAGCAAAAAAACTATCGAACGAATAGCCAGAAAGATAAGTGTAACCGGTGAGGAGGGTAAAGAATAGACACAGCAGGAGCATGAGCCACAAGGTGATTTTATGACGCCACCCTATGAGAAGTGCAAAGCCTATTGCCAATTCAAAAACGAGCATGAACACTGCCCAAAAGGTGCTGCTATTGCTCATAAAATGCCATAAGAAATCGAGCGAAGGGAAATCATTGCTAAATGCATTGAAGTAATCATGCATTTTATAGCTGGTGCCCAGCGGATCCACTGCTTTTACAAAGCCTGAAAAAATGAATAGTGCGCCCACTAACAATTGAATAGCTCTGATAATTATTTTCATATTACTTGTCTTTTTAATTTAGATAGTTTGAATTGTTTATAAATTGATGAAAGCGCTATTTTTTACCAAGTGCTAGGATTCGCCTAGTTTGATAAGGGCAAAGACTGCATAGTTAATCATATCAAAATAATTGGCATCAATACCTTCGCTTATAAGGGTGGCGCCTTTATTGTCTTCTATTTGTTTGATGCGAAGTATTTTCATCAATATTAAATCTGTCATGCTGCTGGTGCGCATATCGCGCCATGCTTCGCCATAGTCATGGTTTTTAGCCTGCATGAGTGTATAGGCTTGCAGGGTATGTTTTTCAAAATGGGCGGCTACCTCGGCTGCCGTAAGTTCTAACTTTTGCTCGTTTCCCAGCTCTAACTGAATAAGGCCTATTACGGCATAGTTAATAATGCCGATGTACTCGCTAGCAATGCTATCGCCAATGAGCTGCTTGCCTTTATCTTCAATACTACGGATGCGCTGAGCCTTTATAAAAATTTGATCAGTGATGGATGAAAGCCTGAGGATGCGCCATGCGGTGCCATAGTCTTTATTTTTTTTCAAAAATATATCTTTGCACTTTGATATGTTTGCCTGATATTGTGAAGTAGTGTCGGTAGGGATCAAGGGTGGCGAAATATTGGTTTGCATAGTATGCAAAGATGATTGCTTAAAATGAAAATGTAATTAAATTAATGAACGATAAAGGTACATCAATTGGTCGGAAAACGCTGATCAATGCTGCAGGAACGCTGCTAGATTTTTCAACACCGAAGGTGATGGGCATCATTAATCAAACGCCTGATAGCTTTTATGCCGAAAGCAGAAGCACCATGGCCATAGAATCAGTAAGAATGGCCGAGGCCATGCTAAGTGATGGTGCTACTATTATTGATATTGGGGCGCAAAGCACACGGCCAGGAGCGCCTTACCTGCGTGCAGCCGATGAATGGTACAGACTGCAACCTGCCTTGGTGCAGCTGAGAAAGCAATTTCCCAATGCCATTCTATCAGTAGATACTTTTCATAGCATGGTGGCCAATAATGCTCTTCTTGAGGGTGCCAACATGATTAATGATGTGAGTGCAGGCAGTATGGACAATGGCAT
>JBDKJS010000213.1:0-44607 GCA_039806065.1 Bacteroidota bacterium
TACCTATAATGCCAATATCCATCGTGGGGTTCATTTCCTATCTCAAAAAGGATCGCAAGCTTATGATGAAGTTAGAACCAAAGTGAAACATCTAATAAATGCTAACGCTGATAACGAAATCGTTTTTACCAGAGGAACCACTGAGGGCATTAATCTTGTGGCACATTCATATGGAAAGCTATTTTTAAAACCTGGTGACCAAATCTTAATAAGTGAAATGGAGCACCACAGCAATATTGTTCCTTGGCAATTACTTTGTGAAAATACTGGTGCCGTTCTCAAAGTAATACCCATCAATACTAATGGTGAAATCATCGAAAATGAATATCATAAACTATTGACTCATGCTGTAAAAATAATCTCTGTAGTACATGTTTCAAATTCACTTGGCACCATCAATCCTATTAAACCAATGATTGTCGCTGCTAGGCAAATGGCTCCAAACGCGGTAGTATTAGTAGATGCCGCACAAAGCATTGTCCATGGAAAAATTGATGTCCAAGATCTAGATGCTGACTTTTTAGTTTTTAGCAGTCATAAAATGTGTGGGCCCACAGGCACGGGAGTGCTTTATGGCAAGCACCATTTATTGGAAAGGATGCAACCCTACCAGGGCGGTGGCGATATGATCAAAGAAGTAAGTTTTGCCGGCACTAGTTACAATGAAGTACCCTTTAAATTTGAAGCAGGCACTCCTAATATTGCCGATGTAATTGCCTTTGGTGCTGCAATAGATTTTTTAAATTCTTTGAAACTGCCTTTGCTTTATGAACATGAAATAGCCTTAGCAAGATTTAGTGAGACAGAACTACTGAAATTGCCTGGCGTATCAATTATTGGCAATGCCCCTAACAAGGCAGCTGTAGTCTCTTTTGTGATTGAAGGAATTAATACCTTGGATGTAGGAATGTATTTAGATACTCAAGGTATTGCCGTACGAACAGGGCAACATTGTACTGCCCCATTAATGCAGAAACTTTGTATTGACACTACTATTAGAGCTTCATTTTATTTTTACAATACTTTTGATGAAGCAACAGCTTTTGTGAATGCGGTTGCTAAAGCAATCAAAATACTTAGACCTTAAATTAATTATAATGATATCATTCATAAAAAAAATATTCGGTTTAAAATCGGTAGATTATAAAATGCTCGTTGAAAATGGAGCCACACTTTTGGATGTGCGAAGCTTGGATGAATTCAAAGCAGGTTCGTTACCCAATGCTATTAACTTGCCATTACAAGATGTAGTGCCCTCTAAATTAAAAATTGATAAACAAAAACCCATCATCATTTATTGTGCTTCAGGAATAAGAAGTGCTATGGCTGCAAGTGTATTGAAGGCTGCAGGCTTCGTTCAAGTTTACAATGGCGGAGGAATGCATCAACTAAAAGAAAAATTGTAAACCAACCATTAACGATAAAATTTATGAATGATGTAGTTTTAGAAATTAATGCACTCACCAAAAAGTATCAATCAACAGTGGCCGTGAATGGACTCTCATTCAAGGTTCAGAAAGGTAGTATATTTGGTATGTTAGGCCCTAATGGGAGTGGTAAAACTACCACATTAGGGATGATACTGGGTGTGACATTACCTACAACAGGAAACTTTAAATGGTTCGGAAAACCTTTTGAAGCGTCTTTGCTCAGAAGGGTAGGAGCCATACTTGAAACACCTAATTTTTATCCTTATTTAAGTGCGCAACAAAATATGGAAGTTGTGGCAAAAATTAAAAACGTAGATCATTCAGCTATTCAACAAGTACTAGAATTGGTGGGTTTGGCAACAAGAAAGCATGATCCTTTCAGGGCATATAGTCTCGGAATGAAACAACGATTGGCCATAGCGGCTGCTTATGTCAATAGGCCAGAAGTCCTCTTACTTGACGAGCCTACCAACGGATTAGATCCTCAAGGTATTGCTGATGTGCGTACTTTAATCAAAGATATTGCCAGCCATGGTACTACCATCATTCTAGCAAGTCATTTGCTTGATGAAGTTGAAAAGGTTTGTACTGATGCGGTTGTTCTAAAACAAGGAACAGCATTATTTGCAGGACCAGTTAAAAATTTAATGACCCAAGAGATGTCGTATGAAATTGCAGCATTAGATATGGCATTGTTAAAAAAAGTAATCCTTACTTTAGAGGGGATTACCTTAGTGAATGATTTTAACAAAAAACTATTGGTAAAATTATCGGACGGATTAAATGGCGCTTGGCTTAATGATGCATTGCATAAGCACCAAGTTGTACTCACTCATTTAAGTGAATACCATAAAAGCTTGGAAAAACATTTTTTAGATTTAATTAAATAATCATTTATGTTGCAACTACTAAAAACCGAATGGCTGAAATTGAAAGGTTATAAAACCTTTTGGATTATTGTTGCTGCCTATGCCGTATTAATGGCTATTACTTTGTTTTCACTGGAATCCTTCAAGTTGAATACAGGATCTACTGCCCAACCTGGTATGCAAGTAGATTTTAAATCGCTTGGACTGTTTTCATTTCCCGATGTATGGCAAAACCTTACTTATGTAGCTGGGTTTTTTAAATTCCTTCTCGCCATTTTAATTGTGGTGATTATTAGCAATGAATATGAATTTAAAACTATAAGACAAAATTTAATTGACGGATGGAGTAGAAAACAATTTTATACCGCTAAATTCTTACTCATCGTAGCATTAGCACTTGGTGCCACTTTATTAGTAATGTGTTTAACTGTTGTGCTTGGTGTGCCAAATACGTACCATATTACCCCTTTAGTTTTTTTTACAAGAAGTCAATTTTTAATTTGGTTTTTTATTGAATTATTTGGGTTTCTAAGTTTTGTGATGCTGGTTACATTACTTATTAGACGCGCTGCTTTTGCAATAGGGATTTACCTCATGTATGCAGTTATTATTGAACCATTACTGGCCCTTCGGTTTGATAACTTGGCGCCATTTCTTCCACTTGAAAGTTTTAGTAATTTAATACCGTTGCCCTTTGTAAAAATTATTGGACAGTCTGTTCAAACTTCAATACCATTCTCCAGTATTGTTATTGCACTTGGTTTTATTGTAGTTTTTCAATTTTTGAGCTACAAGCTTATCCAAACACGCGATTTTTAGCTAAATTCCCTTTTGAACAAAGCATAATTTCAAATACATTGCCCTCCTAACCAATAATCAAATATTAAAATGGAACTATTAAACCTAAAATTTTACATGGTTTTTATTACTGCCCTTGTACCACTTGTAGTTGGTATGATTTGGTATAATAAAAACGTTTTTGGTAATGCTTGGATGAAAGCAACTGGCATTACTGAAGAAAGTGCAAAGGAAGTGAACATGGCAAAAATGTTTTTATTGACCTACTTATTTGGCGTACTTGCATCAATAGCCTTAATGCCTATGGTTATTCACCAGATGGGTTTTCTATCAATGTTGCAAAATGATATGATGGATCCTGCCACCAAGCAAGCTACCACCACTATGGCTACTGAAATATATTCCCAATATGCTTCTGCTTTCAGGTCTTTTAAGCATGGGGTTTTTCATGGTGTTTTAACCGGCCTTTTCTTTGCCCTTCCTGTAATTGGATTAAATGCCATCTATGAAATGAAAAAAATAAAATACATCCTCATCAATACTGGCTATTGGGTGGTTTGCCTTGCTTTGATGGGCGGTATCATCTGTGCTTGGGCTTAACCCCTACTTTTTTATAAGTGCTATAACTTTTATAGCACTTTTTTGTTTTTCTAAGGCTGATCTAACTTTAAAATATCATTTCATGAAAAAACTTTTATTTTTTGTAATCTTACTTTCAAATGCCTTAGTAGCCATTGGGCAAACACCCATGTATGGAACAGTAAGAAAAAACTATTTTACTACCATCGTTGATCCCTTTGATTCCACTAATACCTTCCAACAATTTGATTCTGCCACATTTAGATTAGGTTTGTTAAGTACCCAATCAGGTTTTGTTGCCAATGTAGGGAATACAGCCTATACAGATTATATAAACCTTACAGGAGCTGCACTCAACCCATATGATCTAACATTCAATTTTATAGGTGCTACTTCTCTCAATGTGATGGACCTAATTTCAGGAGATAGACTTAGAAGCCTGCCGTTAACCAATCCACTTGGTCAAAGTTACTATGATAATTTTCGGTTCAATAACGCTGATAGTTCATTGTATGGTCTGGCTCGAAGAAATATTTTTGATCCAGTTACCCAATCATACACTGGCCAAATGTATCTTGCTAAATTGAATACTTTAAATGGAGTGATTACACAGATTTCACCATCTTCAATTGGACAAGGTTTTGCTCTAGCAGGAAGTGCTATTGACCCATATCAAATGGTTTTTTATTATTCTACAGGCGCATCGCTCATGGGCATAGACATGTACACTGGTTTGATTTATTCAAACGCCCAGTTTCAAATTACTGACGGTTTTTCTTTTGATAATTTTACCTACAGTTGTGCCGACACGGCCATTTATGGTCTTGTGCGAAATAACTACTTTAGCTACATCGTTGATTCGCTAAATCCAAATGATAGTATTCAAGTATTGGACTCATCAGCTATAAGGCTTGGAAAAATAAATCCAGCTACAGGAGTTGTTACCAATATTTCACCCTATTCCATCATGCCTGGTGGTTATAGCCTCAATGTGGGATCAGCTATAGATCCAAGTACCATGACTTATTATTTTAGTAATGGTTTTGCATTAGTGGGCGTTTCATTGTACACCGGATTGGTTACTAGCACTCATCCCTTCTCTTTTGCAGATGGAGATTATTTTGATCTGATGCGCAATACCGAAAACTGTATTGCCGCCACCGCACTTCGAAATAACCCGCTTATAGCAGGAATTAACAGCATTGGCAATGATATTTTCTTGAAGTGTTATCCCAACCCCGCCAATACACAAATTACCCTTGTTGCCAAACAAAATTTAACGGCCATTACAATTTATAACAATATGGGTGTGTTGGTGCTGCAACAAGACGGTCGCCAACAATTGACCAGTATTGATGTAAGTACATTGGTTCCTGGAATTTATACCGTGCTTGCCAATGATGGCGGCAGGGTAGGAAAATCAACTTTTGTTATAAGCCGATAAAATGCCACACTTGTTGAATGCCTAAGTGGTAAAGTCATCGCTAGTAGAATCCCTACTTTTCACTACTTTTGCAATAACTGCAAAAATGAAAAAAGAGAAGAAAGAACTGCCCAAGGAGCATTCAAAAAATTTTTTAGAATTATTAATTGAGGAAGATATCCAAGCTGCTAAACACGATGGCCGCATACTTACGCGCTTCCCTCCCGAACCTAATGGCTATCTACATATAGGTCATAGTAAAAGTATTTGTATCAATTTTGGTTTGGCACAAAAATATGGTGGCAAAACAAATTTACGATTTGATGATACAAACCCTGTTAAGGAAGATACTGCATATGTAGAGAGCATTAAAGAAGATGTGCAATGGTTGGGATTTAATTGGGATAAAGAGTTATATGCCTCAGACTATTTTGAACAATTGTATATTTATGCAGTTGACTTAATAAAAAAAGGGCTTGCCTATGTTGATCATCAATCGGCAGAAATGATAGCTGCACAAAAAGGTACTCCTACCCAGCCTGGTATCAATAGCCCCTACCGCGAAAGAACCATTGAGGAGAATTTACTATTGTTTGCACAGATGAGAGACGGAAAATTTAAAGAAGGCGAATGTGTACTAAGAGCTAAAATTGATATGGCTTCGCCTAATATGCACTTCAGAGATCCGTTGATGTATAGAATAAAATTTGCGCATCATCATCGTACAGGCGACCAATGGTGCATTTATCCAATGTACGATTTTGCTCATGGACAAAGCGATAGTATTGAGAATATTACCCATTCTTTTTGTACACTTGAGTTTGAGGTGCATAGGCCACTTTACAATTGGTACATAGAAAAATTAAATATTTTCCCTTCAACTCAAACAGAATTTGCTCGGCTTAATATTAACTACACCGTAATGAGCAAACGAAAACTATTAAGGTTGGTGCAAGAAAAATTAGTGAGTGGATGGGATGATCCTAGAATGCCTACTATAGCAGCGCTAAGAAGGAGAGGTTTTACCCCTGAAAGCATCCGTGAATTTTGTGATAGAGTAGGAGTGGCTAGGCGTGAAAATATTATTGATTTTGGATTACTCGAATTTTGTATAAGAGAACACCTCAATAAAATAGCACAACGATTGATGGTAGTGCTAGATCCACTAAAGATTATCATTACCAATTTTGCTGAACCGAATGCCATAGCTATGCCGGCCGAAAATAATCCTGAAGATAAAAGTACTGGTAGCAGAACTATTAATTTTGGGAGAGAAATATTCATTGAACGAGAAGATTTTTTAGAAACCCCTATTGAAGGCTACAATAGGTTGGTACTTGGTGGTATCAGCAGAATGAAACATGGATTTATTATTAAAGCTGATGAAGTGATTAAAGATGACCAAGGTAAAATAGTAGCCTTGCATTGTACCTATTACCCAGAAAGCAAAAGTGGTAGCGATAAAAGCGGCTTAAAACCAAAGGCAGTGCTACATTGGGTGAATGCTCAAGAGGCTGTTCCTGTGCAAGTAAATTTATACGATAGATTATTCAATGCTGAAAGTCCTGATGCGGGCGATGAAGATTTTTTAAAACACCTCAATCCTGATAGCCTCAAAGTAATGGATCATGCCTTAGCCGAACCAGCCATAATGAATTTTACCAAGGATCAAAAATTTCAATTTCTGAGATTAGGATATTTCTGCTTTGATAAGGACAGCCAACCTCATAAACCTATATTGAACAGAACAGTTACCCTTAAAGATACTTGGACCAAGGAGACAAATTAACATGACTGATATTGAAAAAAATATAGTTGAAGACTTTAACCTTTTTGATGAATGGGAAGAAAAATACCAATATATAATTGAGCTTGGACAAAAACTACCACCTTTAAACCCCGAACACAGAACAGAAGAAAATAAAATTAAAGGTTGCCAAAGCAATGTTTGGTTGCATAGCTACACCAATAATAATCTAATATATTTTGTAGCTGATAGCGACAGCACCTTTGTAAAGGGTGAAATAGCCTTACTCATTCAAGTGCTTAATGGTTTAACGGCCGATCAAATTTTAGCCCACCAGCTTGAGTTTATAGATGTAATAGGTTTAAAACAACACCTTGCTATGACCCGCGCCAATGGACTTGCCAGTATGATAAAACAAATGAAGGCGTATGCTATGGCCAATAAAATCACCACTCAATCGTAAATACTTATAAATGACTGAAGAACTATCGGGCTTGGCCCTTCGAGTAAAAGATGTTTTGAAAACATGCTATGACCCGGAAATTCCTGTGGACATTTACGAGCTTGGGTTGATCTATGAGATAAATATCAATGAAGGCAATGATGTTCACATCAAAATGACGCTTACTTCACCAGCTTGCCCCGTAGCAGAAACCCTCCCAGTGGAAGTGGAAGAAAAAGTAAAGGCCATGCCCGAGGTAAATAGCGCCAAAGTAGAAATTACTTTTGATCCACCTTGGGAAAAAAGCATGATGAGCGAAGAGGCCAAATTAGAATTGGGAATGTGGTAACTTTGATTAATTGTTTACAAAATGAATGATGAAATTCAAAATAAGGTCGCACAAAGTGGAATCATAAGTTTTGACCTAGAAGCGCAATATCCCAGCCAGTCAAGAGTTATTGTTGACCTAGAGCCATGGCTTTTTGAAGGTATCATTCTGCGCGAAAAAGAATTTAGACAATTTGTTAAGGATCATGATTGGAGTATTTATTCCAATAAATTTATTGCTATTAATTGCAGTGCCGATGCCATCATTCCTACTTGGGCTTACATGATCGTGGCTAGCGCATTGGCCAATTATACCTTGTTAACAGTAGTGGGAGATGCACAAGCATTAGAACAAGCCATAGCACTTCAATTCATCAATGGATTAAATTTTGAACCCTATAAAGATCAAAGGGTAGTGATTAAAGGTTGTAGTAAAATTCAGATTCCTCTAACAGCATTCGCCATCATTACTCAACAGATGCAGGCCGTTGCAAAATCTGTAATGTTTGGTGAACCTTGCAGTACAGTGCCCATATATAAGCGCAAGGGTTAAAATTTTTTGTTTTTAAAAAAATCCGTAGGGTAAAAATATGGTAGATCAGCTATTAGTAATGATTATAATGTTAATCTTTGCTTTATGTTTTACCTAGAACAACATTGGAAAAATAAAACTGCCTTGCTTCAAGAGGCCGTTACAAAATTGGGTTCGCCACTTTATTGCTATGATAAAGAAATTATTACTAGTAAATACCATGAACTTAAGAATGCATTCTCATGGCCTAATATAAGAATTCACTACGCCTGTAAGGCAAATAATAATTTGCATATACTTAAACATATCCATCAATTGGGTGGATGTATTGATGCTGTATCAATTTTCGAAGTGCAAATTGCTTTGAGAGCAGGATTTGACCCAGAGCAAGTTCTTTTCACTCCCAATGGGGTTTCATTTGAAGAATTAAAACAAGGCATTGAACTTGGTGTAAAAGTAAACGTTGATAATCTATCATTACTCGAGCAGTGCGGTGCAGCATATGCAAGCAAGATACCCATCTGCATAAGACTTAATCCTCATATTGCGGCCGGAGGAAATTACCATATCCAAACAGGACATATCGATTCTAAATTTGGAATCAGTATTCACCAGCTAAGACATGTAATACGAATTGTAAACCACTATAAATTAAATGTGGAAGGATTGCACATTCATACTGGAAGCGAAATTTTGGATGCCGAAGTTTTCCTGAGAGTTGCAGAACTCTTGTTTGAATGCGCTCGCGATTTTCCCGATTTATCTTATATTGACTTTGGAAGTGGATTTAAGATCCCCTATCACGAGCATGATACCACCACAAATATAGCCGAGTTAGGATTGCAGTTAAGCAATTGCTTTGAAAAATTTTGCAGCTCTTACGGCCGAAAACTTACCCTATGTTTTGAGCCTGGTAAATTTCTGTTGAGTGAATCAGGAATACTTTTGGTAAATGCCGAAGTGGTCAAACAAACCTTGAGTACCGTTTTTGTGGGGGTTAATTCAGGGCAAAACCACCTCATCAGACCAATGTTTTATGATGCATACCATCATATTGTAAATCTCACTAATCTCTCAGGACGTACGCGCATCTACACCGTTACGGGCAATATTTGCGAAACCGATACTTTTGGATGGGATAGAAAATTAAATGAAGTTCATGAAGGTGACCTTTTAGGTATTCTTAATGCAGGGGCTTATGGTTTTAGCATGTCAAATAATTACAATAGTAGACCTAGACCTGCCGAGGTGCTTCTTGATGGAAATGACTCCTTTCGTTTAATAAGAAGACGTGAATCTTTAGATGATCTGTTAAACACTATAGCACAGCCTTGTAAATCTTTGATCAGTACTTGAACTAAGACTTACTATTGAGTACATTTGCATATCATGTCCGGTCAAAGTAAAAAATTTTTAGCCGATGCTGAACTCAAAGCCTTCAACGATGAGCACAGGCGAAAACTTGCCTTCAACATTTTGCAATACGACAAAAAAGTTGATGATGGTAAAAAACAGTATGATGATTTAGAGCTTGCCAAATACAGAGCTTCTGCCATCAAAACCAGAACTATTGAAAATTTAGACAAATATGTAATAGAGTTTGAGGCCAATTTCACCAAAAGAGGAGGAAAGGTAATTTGGGCATGCAATGCTGAAGAAGCCAATGCTGAAGTGCTAAAAATAATGCAAGCAGCCAATGCCCGCACTGTTGTGAAAAGTAAAAGTATGACTACCGAGGAAATACATGTAAACAGTGCATTGGAAAAAGCTGGAATAGAATCTTTAGAAACCGATTTGGGGGAATATATAGTTCAACTACGCGATGAAACGCCCTACCACATTGTAACTCCGGCAATGCACCTTAGCAAGGAGGATGTAGCTAAAACTTTTAATGAAAAATTTAATCTGCCTATTGAAAGCACGCCAAAGGAAATTACCGCTTGGGTAAGAGATTTGCTTCGTGTTAAGTACCAACAAGCTGATGTAGGAATTACCGGGGTTAATTTTATTATTGCCGATACTGGGGCCATTGCTATTACCGAGAATGAAGGCAATGCAATGATGACAGTAGCTTGCCCTAAAATCCACATTGCTATCGCAGGTATTGAAAAGATCATTCCTTCAATTAATGATCTCGACTTATTTTGGCCCCTCCTTGCTGTGCATGGTACTGGACAAAATGTAACCGTTTACAACAGTATTTGTACTGGCCCTAAACAAGATGGAGAGCCTGATGGCCCTGAAGAAATGTATGTTATACTTTTAGATAATGGTAGAACTAATTTATTGGCTCAGAAAGATCAACGACAAGCACTCAATTGCATAAGATGTGGCGCCTGCCTTAATGGTTGCCCTATTTATAAAGGTGTAGGGGGGCACAGCTATGGTTCAACTTATAGCGGGCCCATTGGTTCGGTTATCACACCACACTATAAGGGAATGGAAGAATTCAAGCATCTTAGCTTTGCTTCTTCGCTCTGTGGAAAATGCACAGAGGTGTGTCCAGTAAAAATAGAATTACACAAGTTATTGTTGCTTAACAGACGCGATAGTGTAAACAGTGGACTCAATAAAACTTCGGAAGCATTTTCTTTTTTCCTTTGGAAGAAAGCAATGCTTAGCCGACAACTAATGAATGCCGGTACAGCTAGTATTAAAAATACAGTACTGCAAACATTATTTAAAAAGCAGTGGGGAAGTAGAAGAACCATGCCAGAAGTTAAAAAATCTTTCAACCAGCTTTGGAAAGAAAGAAATGCTACCAAATAATTGAGTGCTCAAAATAAAAAAGCCGGTCGTTTAATACCGGCTTTATTTTTTTAGATTTAGCGGGTTATATGTTGCCTTGACCAAGCATTAATAACGGTTCTTCTAAGAAAGTTTTTAGGGTATTTAGAAATGAAGCACCCGTTGCACCATCAACTACTCTATGATCACAACTCAAGGTAACTTTCATTTCATGCCCCACTTGCAATTCCCCATTTTTTACAACAGCCTTTTCTAAAATACCTCCTACAGCAAGAATACACGCATCAGGCGGATTAATAATGGCTGTAAACTCTTCAATCCCATACATTCCAAGGTTTGAAATTGTAAAAGTATTCCCCTCCCAGTCTGCTGGTTGCAATTTTTTATCTTTTGCGCGTTTTGCATAATCTTTTACTTCTGCATTAATTTGGCTCAAAGTTTTTCCATCGGCATATCTTACTACCGGCACCAACAATCCTTCATCAACCGCTACAGCTATTCCCACATTTACATGATGATTTGTTCTAATAGTTTCGCCAAGCCAACTACTATTTACCTTAGGATGCTGTTTAAGTGACATGGCCACCGCTTTCACAACAAAATCATTAAAAGATATTTTTAATCCATAAGCCTCATTAATCCGGCCTCTTGTGTTCACAATAGCATCCATATTAATACTCATGGTTAAGTAAAAATGAGGAGCTGTAAACATGCTTTCACTTAATCGCTTGGCAATAGTTTTGCGCATTTGCGATACTGGCGTGTCATCAAATTTTACTTGTGTTAAAGCATTAGATGTAGCACTTGAAGCCACAAATGATCCCGGTTTATACCAATCAATGTCACGCTTCACGATTCTACCTTCTAATCCACTGCCTGCTACGGTATTTAGGTTAATTCCCTTTTCGGCTGCTAATTTTTTAGCGAGTGGCGAAACTTTCATTCTACCATCACTACTGGCCACTGGGTTAGAAGCGGTTGCTACTGTAGTAACAACGGTGGAAGAAGATGTCACACTCGGCTCTTTTGCTGGAGCTACTGAAGTTGGTGTAGCATTGGGCGCGGGAGCAACTACTTCTGCTACCTTGGATTTTTCGGCTTCTAATAGTTTATTAAAATCTTCTCCTTCACTGCCCAGTATGGCTAATATTCCATCTACCGGTGCAGCCTTACCTTCTTCTACGCCACGGTATAACAATACACCCTCTTGGAATGATTCAAATTCCATGGTGGCCTTATCAGTTTCTATCTCAGCAACTAATTCTCCGGTTTTAATTTTTTCGCCTATTTTTTTATGCCATTTTGCTACCACGCCCTCTGTCATGGTATCACTCATCTTTGGCATGCGCACTATTTCTGCCATGGTATATTGATTGTTTTTATATTAAAATAATTTTATTGATCCCTAATTGTAATTTATTCCTTAATATAAGGGTAATCTGATTGTACATATACGTCCTTAAAGAGTTCTGAAGGATCAGGCCAAGGCGACTCTTCTGAAAACTTTACTGAATCTTCTACCACATCAGTGACCCTTTTTACTATGGCTGCAAGTTCACTCTCATTCGCAAATTTATTGTCAGTAATAATTTTCAATACATCTTCAATTGGATCTTGAGCTTTATAGGATTCTACCTCTTCTTTGGTTCTATATTTAGCGGGGTCACTCATGGAATGGCCTTTGTATCTATAAGTTTTCATTTCCAATAAATAAGGTCCATTGCCATTGCGTGCATGATTGATGGCTCGCTCCATAGCTGCATGTACTGCTTCCACATCCATACCATCCACTGCTTCTGCTGGCATATCATAACTTTCGCCAATGGTATATAGGTCATGCACATTGCTTGTACGCTCTACCGATGTTCCCATTGCATAGGCATTATTTTCTATCACATATACTACTGGGAGTTTCCATAACATGGCCATGTTAAAAGCCTCGTGTAATGCTCCCTGCCTTACTGCACCATCTCCCATATAGCACACTGTAATTAAATCTTTACCAAGGTATTGATCGGCCATTGCAATGCCTGCACCTAATGGGATTTGACCGCCCACTATACCGTGACCTCCAAAAAATTTAGTTGCAGCATCAAACATGTGCATTGATCCTCCTTTGCCTTTTGAACATCCGGTAGCTTTGCCATAGAGCTCGGCCATTACTGCTCTGGCTGTAACACCCTTGGCCAATGCATGTGCGTGATCGCGATAGGCGGTGATCATGTTATCTTCAGCGCGCATGGCACTTATTGCCCCGGCCACTACTGCCTCTTGACCTATGTATAGATGGCAAAATCCTTTGATCTTTTGCATGCCATACAATTGGCCCGCCCGCTCTTCAAATCTTCGCATTAAGAGCATGTCTTCATACCATTTTAAGTATTGATCTTTAGCATATTTTGGCTTTAGTCCAGCTTTCTTTTTAGATGGTGTTTTGATCTCTGTCATTGGATTTTAAATTGCGTTACAAATATAAGTTTTTTTCTAGTGATTGCAGATTGTAAAAATTTATCTAGCCCCATTGCTAAAGCTTTGGTTAAAAGCCTGTGATTCTCCTTTGGCAATACTCAATTGGGCAAAGTTATTTCCCTTTAATAATTTGGCCAGGTAAACTATTTGCCCACAGTGATAACTGTGATGTGCTAGCTGTCGCAGGATGGCTTGCAGTACGGTGTGGTGTTCGCCTCTGATGGTTACTGTTTTTAACAAATCAGGCGTAGTAAGGTTGGTGGTAATTTGGAATAATGCGGCCCATCCTTCTTCCCATAATTGGTAGATTTTTTTTCGATCCCTCCATTCGTCTACAAATTCGGAATCTCGGTTTCGCCAAGGTTTTTCCCCATCAGAGGTGTAAAAGTTAATAAATCGCGATTGTAAATTTCCTCCCATGTGATGCATGATCATTGCAACACTATTATCACTTGGGCTTGCTTGATGATTCCACTCTTGATCGGTAAGTTGTTTGGCAGCTTTTTCAGATAAAGACTTATATTGTTCGAATAGGTGATGAACCGTAAGACAAAAGTTTTCTCCTTCTTGTATCATTTTACAGTTGCTTAAATGGTTGATTTATATTTTGACTTGTAAATCATCTGCCTTAAATTGATAGGGCAAAAAATTTGCAATAGTGTCTGTGACCAGTACCTTACCATGTTCTCCCATCATGATGATTTTGATTTTTGATTGATGCCTGTTTTCATACTCTGCTATTGCCTGCCGGCAAGCGCCACATGGGGTTATTGGTTTATGAATGTCAAATTGACGAGAGAATGCTGTAATGGCAATTGCCTTTATCTTAATTCCTGGATAATTTGCACCAGTGGCAAAAATGGCAACCCTTTCGGCACAGAGGCCTATTGGATAGCTAGCATTCTCCTGGTTATTGCCCTTTAATACCACTCCATTTTCAAGTAACACTGCTGCTCCCACATTGAATCGCGAATAGGGGGCATAGGCATCATTGGCTGCAGCCTGCGCCTGAAGCATCAAAAGCTGGTCTTCTTCATTTAATTCGCCTAAATTATTGTATTCATCAAAAATGGATTGGAGTGTGATTTTTTGCATCGCGTGAATTTTGTTTAAAAGTACGTTTTTTTAATTTATGTACAAGGCCATTTTAGCATGAACTCCATTTCTTGAATACAATTAAGTGGCATATTTGGTGAAACTCACATACTTTTATAAATTGCCTCTGATTAATGATTGTTATATCCAAGCTATACCGCTAGTGTATTTTTTATCAAAGCATAAGCTACTTTATTTATCTACTGTATTTTTACTCTTAAAGTGTACCGCCCTGTGTGCAATTGATAGTAAAGTCATTGCTATTAAAGGCTTGCCTCAACTTTCTATTAATACCGAACTGCAATATGCTATTACCGATGGCAATGATTTAAATATACCCCCTGATGATAACCAATTTAATATTGGTAATCAGTTTAATTTTTATCAAAATATCATTGAGTCGGATAAAAAATGTAATTGGTTACAACTTGAGTTAATTAACAGTGAACCTAATAATCTAAAAGCCATTCTTAAGCTAAACATGTATGGTGAGGTTTTTATTTATAAACGTTTATCAAATAAAAGGTGGCAGCAAATTCATAAGGGGGGAATTCTAAATATGAAATTGGTGCAACCTGATTTTACTGAAGCCATTTCGCTTGACCTTGTTTCAGGGTCAAATAAACTATTAATTGGCTTTAATAATAATGGGTTTTTTCAACGCCCATTTAACTTAACTTTTTTTAATCAAAGTGATTTCGAATCGCAGCGATTGGCTTTCAACGACCAAAATAAAATTAATTTTATCATTCAATTAGTATGCTTCTCTATTTTGTTTTTCCAGTTTATCTATCTCTTGTTTCAATATTTTATTATTCAAAAAGGTGAATATGTATTATATCTGGTTTATTTACTTTTTATTTCATTGCACTTTTTAAGTGAAGCAGAATTTTCATTAGACATCCATTTGCTATTTGGATTGTGGCCTTTAAGTTATATTTACTTAATGCATCTCTTGCCTTGGATTGCTATTGCTGTGTACCTGCAGTTTATAAAGTATTTTGGTGATCTGGAAAAAATAGATATGTCACTTTTCAGGTTCATTTCATATTGCCAAGTTTTTATGATTATCTATTTAACGGTTGATACTGTGTTTTTAATTTCAACAAAGTGGTTTATCACAATTGATTTAACATTCCGATATATGAGTTTTGTACTCATTGCAATGGTTGCTTTTATTATTTTTAGACTTTATAAACTTCACAGTACCCTTCATAGCTTAGTTGGTGTAGGGTTACTGTGCCTTACCATAGGAGGAATGGTAAGTGTGTTATTATACAATAGTTATAATAACAATATATTTCAAACTAGGCTACATCCCATTTCATGGTTTGAGTTTGGGGCCCTTGCCGAACTTTTTTGCTTCTCCACGGCATTGGCATATAAAAACAGAATTAACTCGAAAGAAATTTTTGAAGAACGAGAGGCAAAAATTGTAGCATTAGAAAACAGACATCAAACTCAAATAAAGTATTATGAAGTAAGAGATAGAATAGCACGCGATTTGCATGATGAAATAGGTAGTAGCCTTGGTAGTGTGAACCTATATACTGAAGCAGCCAAGAATAAAATTAAAGCACAGCAACATGAAGAGGCATTTCAAATATTGAGTAAAATAGCTCACATATCACGCGAGGTAATGATTAAAATGAGTGACATAGTTTGGGGTCTTAATGCAAAGAATGATACTACTGATCAGTTATTTCAAAGAATGAATAGCTACTGTGCTGAAGTGCTTCCAATGGCAAATATTGCTTTTAATATTCAAACACAGGCTGGAGTGGAACATATTTCGCTCGATATGGTAACTCGTAAAACGCTTTACCTAATTTTTAAGGAAGCCATTTACAATGCGGTGAAACATGCTGGTTGCAAAAGTGTTTTTATTTCTTGTAGTATCCATAATCAGCAACTCCAAATTAGAATAGCTGATGATGGCCGAGGATTCGATCAGCGATTACTCTTGACTGGAAATGGACTTCGAAATATGAAGGAGCGTGCATTGGAAATGAATGGAACCCTTTCTGTTAATACCAGTGCTGGGGCTGGTACCATAATTATTATTCAAGCACCTATATTGGAATTATGATTAATAACCATCGCAAGTTAATGGGAATAGTGTTTAGCGTATGGTTGTATTGCCTTACGATGTGCCAGAGCAATTGTCATGCTTATGAAGCTCACATCGAACTAAAGCGATTGCTTCATCAAAATTCAAAGGCTGCTATTGATAGTTCCACTTTACAAAAACTTTCCGACTTAATTTTTGAAAGCGAACTTAGCGAATCTAATGTTACCGGTTTTGCTCTTGCTATAGAAGAACATAAACAGCAATTACTTCAAAATAATTACAACTTATTGCGTAGTATCTTATTCCGAAATATCTATTATCGACCTTCTAAAGTTTCACATCTTTATAAAATTGCATACGGAAAACGATTGATCCAAGATTTGAGTAAACAACAATCATCATTAAATAACTACTTCCTGCAAAACGCCATTCAGGGAATTAGAGTGCCCTACAGAAATGGCGGGCTAATTAATGAAGGAATAAATTTTATAGTAGCGCAATTACAGTATTTTAAAAATATTAATGATAGCGAATCTGTAAGTAACTGTTACTATGTGTTAGCAGGTTTTTATAGAGTACAAGGTCTTATAGATAGGGCAATTTATTTTCAAAAAAAATCTCTAAGTTATCTTACCTCTGATCAACTAGTGTTTGACAATATTCCATTTATGCGTAACCTTAGTAGCATGCGTGGTATCGAAGCTAAAATTAATAGAAAGGCCGTACTCGCATTTATGTACGTATTACAAGATAGCTATCAAGATGCAAACCGTGAGTTGCTTGAAGCATTGCAGTTATATAAATCTACCCAATTTGATAAAAGAATTAATGATGGTACATTTGTATTTCACCAGCTCGCAAGGTTAAAAACATTGCGCAATGAAGATAGTGCAAGCTACTACTTCAATGTTTTTGATGAATACAACATCCGTAATGAGAATTATAACTTATACCGAGCACACATTAGCCAAGAAAATGCTTTTTACTACTACAAGCATGGTCAATATCAAAAGGCTGAAAGTTGTATAGCTGAATCAAAAAAAATAATTGACTCTTTAAGTATTCCTATTCAAACGGCTCCTGGATATTTACTTCCAGGGTACTATCATGCGTTGATTAAAACAGCAACAGGTTTGCATCTACAGGCCATTACATTACTACGAACAGAAATAGAACAATTGAAAGCCGTGAATTTAAGAACTGAGATCTTGAAGGAACAATTGCTTTTGGCCGATTGCTATTCTAAAGCTAATCTGCCATTAATGGCTTATGCTGTTATGCAAGATCACGCTTTACTTCAACAAGATATACTGTTAGAGCAAAATCAAAATAGAAGCCTTAGTTCAGAATTGGAGCGTGAACTTAATGAAAGAGAAATAGATTACAATAAAGTTCTTGTAGAGAATAGGTATATCAAACAATCGAGAATTTATATAATTATTTTTGCGGTGCTTATTATTTTAATCATCATCATCTTATTGAATCGATATCAACAAAAGAAAGAAATGGCAATGGCTGCCATGCGTGAAAAACTCAGAAAGGAGTTAGACCAAGACATAGGTAGTGCACTTGGAAGTATTAGCTTGTATGCCGAAATAGTAGGGAAAAAAATTAGAGCAGGCCATACACCCGATGCTGAGGCCATCAGTAATAAAATAGGTGCCGTATCGCGCGATTCTGTAGACCAAATGAATGATATTATGTGGTCACTTAATACCAATCAAGATCATGGTCAAGCATTGCTACTAAAATTTCAAACTTATGTAGCCCAAATTGACTTCCAAAAGTTTAATTTTGTGTTTGAATCAAAGCAAGAATTTTCCAATACAAATATTTCAATGATCAATAGGCGATACCTGTACATGTTCTTCAAAACCATCGTCTCCCTTGCATCTAAATATCTTACCGCTGACAATGTTATTGTTAAACTTTCCACTTCTGGGCAATGGATAATACTAGATGTGAAGTTTGGTTCTAACAGCTTTAATTTTTCTACCCTATCGGAAATTGAAAAATCGGCTCTCGAAAATTTGTTAGTAAGGCTCAAAGATTTTGGTGGTCAATTACAGCACAGCGGACAAATGGATACAAACTTTTCTGTTTCTATTCGCCTTCAAAATTAGGCTTTTTAAAAAATTATCACTGTTTGCTACAACTTTTTATTCAAAATTGCGTACTATTTTTTTATTCAATTATTAATCTATAATTCATTTTTAACCAATTTTGGGTTTGATTTTTGAAAAAACTATACAATTAATGAAACAGCTAATTTCCCTAACGCTATTTTTATCCATCATTTCAATGACCGCTTGTAAAAAAGAAGAAGGTCCAGGTGGTACTGCTTCCATAAAAGGAAAAGTTTTTTTGCAAGAATACAATTCATCTTTCACTAATATAACCACAGAATATTATGCGCCCGATGTAGATGTATTCATTATTTATGGAAATGAAGACAACATTTTTGATGATCGAACACGCACAAGTTATGATGGTAGTTTTCAATTTAAAAATTTGCAAAAGGGTGATTACCGAGTGTTTGCCTATTCCAAAGATTCTTCAGGGGCAGCTGATGGTAACCCAACCGAACTCAATCCTGACAAAGCTATAATTAAAAGCATCAACATCGCATCCAATAAATCTGAAAACAACATAGGCGATATCATAATTCTCGACTAACAATGAAACAGCTCTTCATAATTATTTGCGCACTTGGCCTATGTACCTTTGCCAATGCTCAAAGTAAAAAGGATATAAAGAAATATAAGGTCAAATTGGTGAAAATTGAAAAAACCATACTTCGCAATGGCAATACTTTAATACTTCCTGAACTTGAAGAAAAGTATGATGCCAATTCTAATCTGTTAGAACTTAAAGAATACGATAACGAAGGAAAAATTGATAAGCATGAAAGCTATCAGTATAATAAGAATAATGATATAACTTCAGAAATTCACTATAATGCTGAAGGTGCTATGAAGAAAAAAATTCTTTCAAAATATGATGCTAACGGAAACAGAACAGAGCAAGCTGAATATGATGGAACCGGTGTATTAAAGAAGAAAGAGGTTTATACCTATAATGCAATGGGTGATAGAATTGCTGAAGTAGAAGTAGATGGCGCAGGAAAAGTAGTTTCAAAGTCTGTAATTCTTTATAACAATAAGGGCATGCGAGTAGATAAAAAAACTACCGATGTAAATGGCGTATTGCTTAACCAACGAAAATACACCTACGAATTTTAATGATACCTTCAGTAATAGATAGCTTGCAACAAATAGCGCCCATTTCACTTTCTCAAATGGATGGGGTAAAATTACTTGACAGGGTTGACACCAAGTTTATGTTCAACGAGGCGCTTTTGCCTAGTTTAATTAAAGCAATGGGAAGTAGCTATTATGTATTGGAAATAGCTAATCAAAGATTTAGTAATTACGAAACTTTGTATTTTGATACTAAAGATTTTGATCTTTACAGAATTCACCATAATGGTAAGCTCAACCGGTTTAAATTTCGTTGCCGGAAATATGTTGAAAGCAACCTTCATTTTTTCGAGGTAAAATTTAAAAATAACAAAGGACGTACTATTAAGGATAGAATAAAAAGACCGGAAATTATTAGACAAATAAGCGGCAAGGCCGAGGAGTTGGTAAAAAGTGTGACCAATGTAGATCCTGCATTATTACAACCTAAACTATGGGTTAATTATGTGCGTATAACATTTGTAAATAAAATTTCACAAGAAAGGTTGACTATCGATACGGATCTTACCTTCGTTGATGATTACAAAAAAGTAAAACTTGAAGGATTGGTCATAGCTGAAGTAAAGCAAGGTAAAGCCTCTGATACCAGCCCTTTCATTTCCCTGATGCGCCAAAATAAAGTATTGCAAAATTCTATTTCTAAATATTGCCTTGGGGTAATAAGTCTTAATCCTGCAATCAAAAAAAATCGATTTAAACCAACGCTATTATATATTAATAAACTACTTTCTAACTATGGACGACTTGTCGCTTGAAATTTGGGATAAATTAAACGCAAAGTTTTTTATCCGCCTTGCTATTGATGTTTTTATGATGCTTCTGCTTGTTAGGCTCATCTATTTTAAAATATATAAAAAGAAGGATTATCTATTTACTTTTTTTATTTTTAATATCATCATATTTATTATTACCTATTTACTTAATAAGGTAGATATGAGCATGGGCGCA
Source organism: Bacteroidota bacterium (assembly GCA_039806065.1). Taxonomy (GTDB): domain Bacteria; phylum Bacteroidota; class Bacteroidia; order AKYH767-A; family 2013-40CM-41-45; genus JBDKJS01. The sequence goes on from JBDKJS010000213.1 coordinate 20,739, forward strand.
GCCTTTGGATTGTTTGCTGTATTTAGCATGTTGCGTTATAGAACCGAAGGCATTACCACTAAGGACATGACCTACCTCTTCATCGTAATAGCTATGGGTTTGATCTGTGCGGTTAGTAAAGCTACCTATTTTGAACTTATATTGCTCAACCTAATAATCATTTGCTTTGTATATGCGCTTGATGGGAATTGGTTGGTAAAAAATGAGCTTACCAAAAATGTACAATATGAAAATATTGAAAATATTAAACCTGAAAATCATCAGTTATTGATGGATGATTTGCGCAGGCGCACTGGACTAGCCATTCACAGAGTTTCGGTAAATAAAATTGATTTCTTGAAGGATGTAGCTATCGTAAAAATTTATTATTACGAAACTTAGTTAAGAACTGCTCATGTATTTAAGGTTGCGCAAATTTGCCTTCAATATTGGTTGTTTTGGCTTCCTCATAGCCCCGCTATTTGCAGCTGCACAACCTGATTTGCAGTTGCGTGCAGGATTCACAGTGAAGCACAATTTTACACAACGCATTGAAACCTCAGTCAATTATCAAAACAGGCGCGAAGCCAATTTAGCTTTATTTACAGGCCACGTATTTAATTTAAATTTTGATTATGAGCTATCCTCTAAATTTTCATTGGGAAGCTCTTACCGATTAAGTGTGTATGATGCGTCCAACTATTGGAGCAAAAGGCATCGAGGGCATATAGAAGCAAGTTACAAATTTAAAGTTAATCCATTAACCATTACTTTGCGTAGCAGATTGCAAGCTGGGGTACAAGATGTAATGAGTAGCGAAAAGGGTAAACTGCCTACGGTTTATAATCGAAATAGAGCCAACGTAAAACTTAGCACCAGTGGCTTTTGGTCTCCATTTGCAAGGGTGGAGCAATTCCTATTAATTAAAAATGCTGATGAAAGATTTAAATTTGCTAGAATGCGATATACACTTGGATTAGAATATGCACCAAACAGATTGAATAGTTTTGAAATTGGAGCATTTTTGCAAAATAAGTATGGAGGCGATGGCACCAGCCAATCAGTAGTGGTTTTAATTAATTATTCTATTACTATTTAATTACTGGGCTAATAATAATACTACTGCATAACAGCAAATCCCTTCTTTTCGTCCTACATAGCCCATTTTTTCGTTAGTGGTAGCTTTGATACTTACTTGATCTATTGCACATTCTAAAATCCTGGCAATGCAGGCCTGCATTTGTGGAACATGATGCATGATTTTGGGCGCTTCTAAAACTAATGCTATGTCCATATTACCCAACTTATATCCCTTTTGTTGGATCAGCTGGTACACATGCGATAAAAGTATTTTCGAATCGATGCTCTTATATTTTTCGTCCGTATCAGGAAAATGCTTTCCTATATCACCTAGCGCAAGTGCTCCAAGCATGGCATCGCACACAGCGTGCAGCATCACATCAGCATCTGAGTGACCCTTAGCCCCCTGATCATGTGGTATATTTATACCTCCAAGCCATAGCGGTATGCCATCAACTAAGGGGTGTACGTCAAATCCAAATCCTATTCTCATAATGTGCACATGTATGATAATTCTAAAACAAAAAGGGCTGACTCAAAATTGGAGACAGCCTTTCAACATTCATTCGATCACTAGCGCAGGATGTAAAAAATTAATCTGTCAGCAATAATGGACAAGTATTTTTACAACTGTTATTCGTTTTCTTTATTGTCTTTTTTAAGTCCGTCAAAGTCAAAGGTGAGTGTAAAACGGAGTGTGTTTTCTAATGGATTGCGCTGAGTGGTGGGAATAAGGTAAGCAAAATCCAATCCAAATACATTGTATTTTAAACCAGCCCCAAGGGTGAAAAATTGCCGATTTCCTTTCGTGGCCGATTCATGGAAGAAACCAGCTCTTACTGCAAATTGATTGTCATACCAATATTCTGTGGCTACATTCCAAATAATTTCTCGTAATTCTTCCTTAAAGCCTGCAGGCGCATCAGACCAAGAACTAAATACCGCTTCAGGTACTCCAACTGTGGTTGGGTCCTTGCCTAATAATACAACTCTATTGCCATCTACATCTGTGCTATCGCCAGTGCCATCGGCCCGTTGGTAATAGATCGGTTGAGTTGGGACAAGTAGCTTGTTGATATCGGCACTTATGGTTATTGTATTATATTGATCTAATTCAAATTTTAAACTGTTACCCAATCTAAAATTTGCAGGAATAAAATCTCTAACTCCTGTTTCAGTGTAAGAAATTTTAGCACCAAGGTTGGAGATGTTCATCCCGGCTGAATAAACTGCTTTTTTACCGCCAACTTTCACTTCAGTTTTATATAGCATAGATAAATCAGCTGCCACTGATCTACCAGCCCTTGTGGCTACTGAGCCTTCAGCAAAGGCATTACCAGTGAGATTGGAATAAATATATTTTAAAGTTAGACCTCCTGAAAGTTTTTCACCTAGCTTTCTTGCATAGGCAATGTTGAATGCAAATTCGTTTGGGTTGAAAGATCCGTTGGGGTTACCAAACTGATCGGTAAATTGAATATTTCCTAGTGAGAAATAAAGCAACGAGATACCGATCGCTTGATTGTTTTTTAATTTTCTATAGCCTGAAAGATAGGCCAGATTGATATCGTCAACCAAAGCACGCAACCAAGGTGTGTAGGAGATTGAAAACCCTACCTCCTTGTCAGCGGTGGCTAGCTTTGATGCATTCCAGTGAATGGAAGCGGGATCGGCAGAGGTGGCTACTCCATTGTCGCCCATTCCGCCTGCACGTGCATCCGGTGCTATCAAAAGAAATGGAACGGCTGTAGTAATTGTATTAAGCTGACCCAACAATGAATCTCTATTGATACTTGTGCGTGTTTGTGCAAAGCTATCTTTAGACAATACTAAAATACTTAGCGTTATACCAAAAAGTAGGTTTAATTTTTTCATTGGAGTAATTAAGGTTGGCAAATATACGAGAATAGACCGTAAATGATACATTTAAATAGCATCAATAATTGGGGGTCTAATCATTTTAACACCATTTTTAATGGCGTGCTTCTAACGTGTGTTTGTTTTATTTATTTTAAAATAACCAGCTTTTCTATTTTATCTGCACTTTCTCCATCATCAGTGCGCACACTTAGCTTGTATACGTACACTCCTCTGCCAATTTTATTACCATAATCGTCTAAGCCATCCCATGTCATGCTATCATCTCTAAAACCGGTGGTCTGTATATTTTCTCGTATCGTTTTTATCAATTTTCCAGAAATCGTATAAATTTGAACTTGTGCTACCAATGGCACGCAAGGTTTATTGTGTTCAAACATGAATCGGGTATTGGTAGTAAATGGATTGGGCCAATTGAGCACATGATTCAAAGCTAGCCCTGCCGACTCGGCTACCACAAATTCTGTATATGCCTCACTTGAATTGTTATATACATCCCATACTTTCACTTTTAAACTGTGATTACCCGGAGCTAAATCACTAAACGGAAATCTAATTTTACCACTTTGGTAGCTATTCAAGTCGGCTGTATAATAGTCGTTTAATACATAGGTTTTAGTATTGTCATTGTCAAGTTGTGCTGTGGCATCGTGACCCAATCCTGTTCCGATGGTGTTTATGCCACTACTATCATTGGCTATGGCTAATAAAATAGGGCTATTATCAGTGCTACCACCAAAGACAAACTTCTCATCATTCATAAACAAGTTTAAGTTAGGCCCTTTATTATCTGATGGCGCATTGGCATTTACGCCTCCAACAATTACATTGGTATTATAACCATTAGCATCTATGGTGCCATCGTAAGCATAGTAACTTATTTTACCATACCCATATTGGATGGCAATATCTTTTGGTACAATGAAAGAAAAATTAAAATCGCCATTGGTTACACTTGCAACTCCTTTGTACAAGGCATTTTTTTGCAGTTTAAAATTGGTTATAAAACTTTGTCCTGGATCATTGCCCTGGGTGGCAAAAACACCAGTCTTGTCAAAAGCAGTTGGGGTAATAAATCCATTGAATCCGGTTAATTTGTTGCCTTGTTCATCGGCTATATAGCCTGTTACTGTAACCTTGCTAAGTGCTTGTAGTGTATCAGAAATGGCTGTATTGGTATTTCCATTAATACTGGTAGTGATTACTTGATGACGGGGGAAATTGAACTTTACTGCTGGGTCGCCCAAGAGCATAAAATTTCGAGTGTTCAGCGCATTGTAGCTTGCCTTTGTTCGCTGAAATACTTCTCCAAAGGTGGGAATTCTGCTTTCTCGGATGTTGAAGAGGTGATAAGTGAAAAATTTTGAGAGTGTAAAATTTTGTGCTGAATAGGCAAGGCGAGTAGTAGTGAATAAGGCAATGCCCCCACCTTGAGGATTGATTAATAACAATTCACCCGCTGAAGTACGTGCAGGATCGTCAGGCCTGCTAAATTCGCATGTGGCAGTTAAAAAAGCTGGTAGCTTATTGATATTTGTAAAACCTGTTATGTCATTTACTTCGAGCACTCGCTCCAAGGTCCAACCCAGTTCACCTCCATGACCTATGTAAGTAAGTAGTAAGGAGCCTCTTTGAATTCTATTCACAATGGCCGATTGTGCACTTGGATAACGCTCGCCTCCTGCCAATACTTCTTGCTCATAGGCATCTAAAAATATTTTATCTACGTTGATTGATTTGTGCTTATTTCCCACGCTGTCATCAGCCAGAATCTGTGCCTGTGATAAATGCGTGTTGCCATCTTCATCATCGGCAACATAGGTAAACACATTGCGCCAATCACCAAATGGCGATGTACTGCTAACAGTACAGTTAGGGTCCGAGGTATTTATATTTTCTGTAGCCGAATATACTTTTATCTTATTAACCACACCATTGGCTTCATCAACTGTTTTTACCGGATGGCGGCCTATGGCTATATCCACTACTTCTGTGGCTGAAGGCAGCCACTCACCTTCATTGACATCCAGCTGTCCGAAGAAATCATCACTCGTATAGGAATTACTTAAGTTAGTAGAATTTTGCGACTCGTATGCAATCACAAAGTTGGTATTGTTAGTGATTCTATCTTTGGGATCATAACTACAATCACCATGCAGTAGTAAATATTTTGGATATATATTTCCAGGGGTTGACCGGTCGTAAAACATTTTCATAAAATCGCGAATGGCTGTTACATCTTGTGCGCCTGAACTAAATTCATTGTAAACCTGTTCTGGTGTAACCACTGCCACGCTTAAACCATCTTTGGTGCGGTGCAACGTAGCCAATTCTTCAGCACTGGCCATAAATGCCGGATGCGAAATGATGATCATGTCCGTTTGTGCAAGGCCGTGCAAATCTTGATTATTTACTTTACCACTTAGGTAAGGGTTCAAATAATTGTTGCCTGATATGACGTATGTTCTTAAACTATCAGTACTTTGTACAAAAGTTGCCGTGTTGCCATTGAGCACATATTGCTGACTTTTTATGTTCAAAGGGTCAGTAATTTCCCAAAGCAATGCATTAGTCACCACACTCCCTATTTCATATTGTGCTATGGTGCCCAGACCCACACTGCGGCTGTCTCTGAAAATTGTTTGCCCATTAAGTGAAGTTTGTGCTAAAGCTCGCCTTGCGTTTATTTCTATAAAATTTAACCAACCGCTAGCTGCCTGATCGGCACTGCTAAAATTGATTCCTACGTTTAAGGTACTTCCATTGATGAGTACTCCTGAACAGGATCCACCATTGTTAGCATAATCTAAGTAATAAATCGGTGGACCGGGTACTGTATTCACATTGAAAGTGGTGACTGGCTGCCCGTTGGCACTCACTTGCCAGCTATTTATTGCGCTAATGCTTCGGCCGGCTACTGAAACATTAATCTTTACTTGCTCGGATGTTATTAAGTTTGGAAACTCAAATGCAATATTTCTAGTGCTATTGATTACGTCAAATTGTTCGCCATACCATTCCCTACCACTTTTGATCAAGTTCACCTGATCTACTTCATGGTATTTAAAATCGTCAAAACTGTTTACTACCACAGTGGGAGCAAGGGTGCTGCTCGCTTGCTGGGCTATGCGCTTGCCTACCCCTAGATCAGAGGTGATAAAAAAATAGGTGCTATCGGCATACAAATTTATTTGGTGTTCAAAATTTAAACAGGTATTTGCCGGCTTATACCGCCATTGGTTTTGTGATTCACCAAAGAATAATACATAATCGGTGCTATTAAACACACCATCTTGCGCCCCTTCTACATATATGGCATTCTCTTGCAAATCGTCATAGCGTAATACCGCATTCGCCTGTGGTAACATGCCACCACCATTGCCGTACATTCTCAAATTGCGAGGGTCTAAATTGTCTACATCCATGCCAAGTGATTTTAGCTGCTGATAGCTAAGCTTGTGAATGCCATTTTGTAAAGTGGCTATTTTATACCAATTGCCGTTGGCCAATACACTACTTGCTGCTGCCGCTTGTTGCAAATTGCTGCCTGTGCGTTGCCTGGTGCCATCACTGCTTAAGCTTAATGTAAAACTTAGTAAACGTTCTATAATACCAGTGGTCACATTTTTTCTAAAGGGTACTATTTGAACCTCACAATAAGCACGCTTCTGTTCCATTGCTAAATTGGTTTGAACTGAAACGGCTTCGCGTACTGCTCCATCAGGAATGATCACTCCCTTAGGCACTGGTTCATACAATGCATTGGTGATACTGGCTACTACATTTTTATCGCCAAAGTCGTCAAACCTTTTTTGCCAAACCGGAAGCATCCACTCATTGTAACCAGCCCCTTCAAAATTTAAAAATGTGAGCTTGTCATCACTACCTTGAATTTTTTCTGCTTGCAATGGCTTCCAATCTAATTTGATGTACGATTCCACCAGTTGCGCTTGTAATGCTGTGCTCATCCCTAGCATCGCCAAAATGATCGTTAAAAAAAACGGACTTCCAAAATTAAATTTCATTTGATCTTTATTTAAAAAAATTCTAAACGCTTATTGATTCCTAATATTTTATAATACCAACATTCATCAATACTTTATTACAATTCCATAATTCAACAAAACTAAGCAATGGAAAGTTAAAAACATGATTCCCATTTTAAAAAATTAGGATTAGCAAAAAAGCTTTGCTAATTTTGAAGAGTAATAGTGGTAATTTTATTACTATTCTTACACCTTAACCGTTTAAACCTTTTTTCCCAACTAGCATTAGGGTAACCTAGTATATTGATCTCCGTAAATAGTGAATCTTACCATGATGAAACTCAAGCTTTACCCCATTCTGGCACTTGTTTTTTTGAGCAGCCTCACCACATTGGCCCAAGATCCTGCATTCACGCAGTTCTATGCCAATCAGCTTTACCTTAATCCAGCATTTGCTGGCACACAGCGCTGCCCACGGCTAGTGGTTAACTACCGCGATCAATGGCCGGCACTCAAAGGCACTTTTAAAACGTATGCTGCTAGCTTCGATACTCATGTGGATGCCGTTGGTGGTGGATTGGGACTCATTGTACTTAGTGATAATGCCGGGCAGGGCACCATCAATACGACCAGCTTTAGTGGAGTGTATTCTTACCAACTTAACATCACCCGCGAATTTAGCATCAGAGCCGGATTTCAAGCTAGCTATATGCAAAAGTCAATTAACCGTGATAAACTCAATTTTGGCGATCAAATAGACCCTCGCTATGGATTTATCTATCCCACCAATGAAGTAATCAATACCACTTCTATTGGATTTATGGACCTATCAACCGGTCTTTTATTTTATAGCACCAAATTCTACGGAGGCTTCGCAGCCCACCACCTTACACAACCCCAAGAATACTTCATCCGCGACCAAGGTGATGACAGCCGCTTACCCATGAAACTTACCGGACATTTTGGAGCACTCATCCCAGTAGGAGGTAATAGAAATGAAGAAACTTTCATATCTCCCAATATCCTATACCTCCGCCAGCGCGATTTTCAACAAATAAATGTAGGCGTATATGTAGCCAAGGCACCATTAGTGGGTGGACTATGGTACAGAAATAAAGACTCTTTTATTGCCCTCGTTGGATTACAACAAGGTATTTTTAAAATAGGTTATAGCTATGATATTACCGTGTCTAAACTTGCAGGGGTTTCTGCCGGATCACATGAAATTTCATTAGGATTCCAATTTCAATGCCATCCTAAAAAGAAAAGATTTAGAACCGTTAGGTGCCCAAGTTTTTAAATTTCAACAAAATAAAATACATTTGACCCTCGTTTAACCAATCAAACTCACACACTACTCACATATATTTAGGAAAATGAAAAAAGTATTCGCTAATGGTTGTCTGATCATCACCGCTATAGTGCTGCTTACCGCATGTGGTAAAGAAAAATCTTCAGTAACCGGTTGGAACTACAACGATCCCAAAAATGGTGGATTCGAAGTAGTACCCTATGATGAACAAGAAACAGGCCCTGGCCTTATCCTTATTGAAGGTGGTACTTTCACCATGGGACGCACAGAGCAAGAAATTGCCATGGAATGGGATAACATTCCCAAACGAGTTACCGTGTCTTCCTTCTATATGGACGAAACCGAAGTGGCCAACATTCACTACCTCGAATATCTTTATTGGATTAGCAGGGTATTCGGTGCCGATTATCCTGAAGTTTACAAAAAAGCACTGCCCGATACGCTTGTGTGGCGCGATAAAGTGGGCTATAACGAAGAATTGATTGAACTTTACCTCAGACACCCCGCTTATCAGCAATACCCAGTTGTGGGTGTAAATTGGCTACAAGCCAACGACTTTTGTAAGTGGAGAACAGACCGTGTAAACGAAGCCATCATGATTCGTGAAGGGATACTTCGCGTTAATCCCAACCAAATTAATGAAGATAACTTTAACTCTGAAGCTTACCTAGCGGGCCAGTATGAAGGCTTGGTAAAAAGTGATCTCGTAGACCTTAACCCCAGCTCAGGCTCCAATGGTACCCGAAAAGCTAGAATGGAAGACGGTATTCTGCTACCTCGCTATAGACTCCCCACTGAAGCCGAGTGGGAATATGCATCACTAGCCCAAATAGGAAACACCGTTTATGAACGTGTACTAGACCGTAAACAATATCCTTGGAATGGTCACATTGCCCGTAATAGCGATGATAAATACAAAGGGCAAATGATGGCCAACTTCAAACGTGGACGTGGTGATATGATGGGAACAGCAGGCTACCTTAATGATAATGCTGATAGGCCAGCTCCTGTACACAGCTTCTGGCCCAATGACTTTGGCCTCTACTGTATGGCCGGCAATGTAAATGAATGGGTAATGGATGTTTACAGACCCCTTTCACCCGAAGATAAAAGCGATTTTAACCCCTTCCGTGGAAACGTGTTTCAAACCCAAGTACGCGATGAAGAGGGTGCCATAGCCGAAAAAGATTCCTTAGGCCGCATCACCTACCGCGATGTAACTCCTGAAGAAAATGTAGACCGCAGAAACTATGTTAATGCCGACAATATAGGCTACCTCGATCAAGATGCCAAAGACGAACTAACTACTGAAAGCGTGGTGTATGATTTTGGAAAAGCCAGCCTCATTAACGATAAAGCACGTGTGTTCAAGGGTGGCTCCTGGCGCGATAGAGCCTATTGGATGAGCCCAGGCGCACGAAGATTTACTGACGAATTGCAACGTACCGATGATTTAGGTTTCCGCTGTGCCATGATCAGGGTAGGAAGCCCAGTGGGTTTAGGAACCAAATCGAAAACAAAAATTAAAAGATAATAAGTCTATGTGCTCATAATTTAAGCGTATAAATTACTAAGGCTGTCTCACCCCTGAGGCAGCTTTTTTTTTGGGCGGCATCACCACCACCGCCCTTCATCATCAGCAGTGCCGGGGTTCGCTCATAGTGCCACCAAAAAAAGTTTTTTGGCGGCAGCTAATCCGCTCACCCCGGGCCGCAGGGCCAGCTATTCACCGATTACAATTTCTGAAGCTTTCCTCTAAACTCCTTCCCGCTCCTTGTTTTAACTCTGTAAAGATAAACTCCACTGGGTTCACCACTCAAATTAATATTTGGCTTGGTGCTGGTAACGGTAACCTCTCCAAACAAATTATAAACCGCTACACTGCTCACCGTTTCGTTTTGAATAAGAAAATTGAACCATGATGCCGAAGGGTTGGGGAAAACGGTAACGCTATTTGCTTCATTGCTTTGGTTAATGACTGCTACATTGTTTAAACCTAAACTATCGCATGCGCTGCCATCTATGGGCCCCAACTCATAGTTGGTGTGGTTGGGCATGCTAAAGGCATTGTACCAAGGCAATACCAAACCCTGCTGCACCACATTGCAGGCCATGCCTGCACTATCAGGGCTGTTGATGACATGCAGCACATTGGTGCCATTAAACGTGCTTACATAAATTTTATTATCAGGCGCTAACTGCATCATGAAAAAAGTTGTATTAAATCCCTGAACATTGCTGCCATCCCATTGGGCAACGGTATCACATGTGGAGGATACATTGGTAGCATAGGTATCATACTGCAAAATATTTAAATTGCTGCAACGGTATAAATACCTGCCATTGGGTGAAAAAGCTACACCAACATTGGCTAATGGTGTATCTGGAGCCAATATGCGTTCTTTAAAAATTAAATCGCCACTGCAACGGTCAAAATCAAACAAATCATAGTAGGGGTATTGTTGCATCAGTACACATTGATCACCTTGTTTTGTAAAGACCAATTGCGAACCAATGGCATCTTGTGTAAACAAGGGTCCTTCAACCTGACTTGAAACACTGATGCCATAAGGTGTGAGCAGTGCTTTATAAAAAAGCGAATTGTAAAAACCATGTATCATCACCCACCAATCTCTGCCATTGGCATGTTTCACTGCTGTGAGGCCACCATGGCTCAAGGTATCAGAAATAATCACTTCGTTTTTAATTGATGTAATCCCTCCTTTACCGCTGTCTAAATTCATATCAATAACAGTGTGCATTAAATTTAGTGGTTGTAATTGATTCACATTATACATGGTAAAAAACTCCCCAGAAATATGAAATATGTCATATAAATTACTACTAACTGGGTTTGGTAAAATTGATGCAGCTTGTTCCGTTTCTTGTCCATAAGGATAATTCCATGTTTGTAGGCCCCCCGGATTAAAATTATTACTATTCATCATGGGTTGGTGAAAACGATTGTATAACAGTTGACCATTGGTATAGAACAATAAATTGCCTGCTGTGTCGCAGATGCTGGCATTGGTGAGGAAGAAACCGAGCGTAGATCTTAAAGTACTGGTATCAGGATTGCCGTTGTTAAAATCGAGCAATACCTGATAGTCGGGAAATGTACCTGCTATTGGCCATTGCCTATCTCTTTTTTGAGCATTGTTTAATAATGAAATTAAACAAAAGATAACAATAAAAACTACTTTCATAAGAATAAAAAATGCACCCGCATATAATATGCAGGTGCTATTAAAAATTAGTGGATGATACTTATTTTTCCAATTGCCTTCACTACATCATTTGATTTAACAATATATAAATAGAGGCCATTGCTCAAAGATTCTACATTAATCTTATTGTCAACAACTTTTTCTTGCACAACTATATTACCTAATTGATTTTTTATTTCAATCTGCAAAACTTCGCTGTTAAGATTTTGGATATTTAAAACTGTAGAGGCAGGATTAGGAAAAACTTTCAAACCTCCATCAAAATAGCTTGTAGAGTCGATTTTCCTTTTCCGCATAGCTACATTGGCGCAAAACAACTGATCATCAAATATCAATTCCTGATTCTGCGAATAAACAATAGCACGCGCTTCGTAAACAGAAGGCCCTCCAATATAGGGACACATATTGGCAATGGCAAGATTTTCATCATACTCTTGTTGTGTGAGAATAGTTCTTTCTTCGCCCCACAAATTGAGCTTTGTTTCAGTAACTTTTTTCTCATTGATTGCATAGATTTCTATAGGATTAACCTCAGCCAATTTCTCCTTAGCCTCATTGATACGCATCAAGCGAATTTCAGGGGTTATTGCACCACTGCTTTCATCGGTGATAAATGAAACTGCCACTTGAGTTTCGGCTAATTTCTCTTTATCACTATTCATCTGATCCTGATAAAAGTCATTCAAGATGGCACTGGTGAGCAATGTAGGATCTTCTTTTATTTTCTTCAATAACTCTTTCTCTTGCAACCACTGATAAAGTGCTTCGTCATTGGGTTGTGTGCTTAGCTGCTCACTAAATTGCTCTAAGCCTTCCAGACTGGCCTCATCCCATGGGATATCATTTTCACATTCACGTGGGCAAGCAAATGGAACATATGCTGGCTGATTATTGGGCAGAAAAGCAGTTGCCAAACCAATAGCATTGTTTGTAAGCGGATTGTAGATTCCGTTATTGACCCAGAAAGCATTATTTGCTGCATAAGAATTTATACTCAAGATAGCGGCTCCATAAAATGTTCCGTTGTTATCATAGCCGAGGTATTTGTTGCCGGGGGTGTTGTTTTGGTTGTTGAGCTGCTGCGGGCCCAGGGTGCCGCCATAGAGGTTGCTGCCCACTTGCTCGCCCAGCACCAAACCATAGAAAGAGCCGCGAAACTGGTTGCCCAATATTTTGCTGCCAAGGCTGTTGCCTGTGAACTGAATACCCTGCCGCGCATTCCAGTTGTTGTTGCACTGAAGGGTCATGTCAGTAGAATAGGCATTGGTGATGTTGGTAAAATTACCCAAAGACCAGGCTCCCTGGGTGATGTAATTTTGATTGCAACTTACTGTCATTTTTACATTGTTCTGCAATAGTATGCCTGCATATTTATGGGTGCTTTGGTGGTTAATATTTCGGGCATTTAAAATATTGTTTTGGTCAATGTTGCCATAGCCATTGTTAGATACATGTATGCCTGCATAGCCCCCGGTGGTGATGGCATTGGCGGTTATGCTAAGGTGATTGCCGGCATTGGCATGGTCCAGGTTTAAGATGCCAAACTCTTTCTGGTAGTTAGGGTTAACAGTAGTAATGCTGTTGTTCTTAATATTAATACCCGAGTTAACGGAAGCATTCAGCGAAATACCGGAACCTACAAAATCCATCTGGTTATCAGTGATACTAATTGTTTTACCAATATTAAATGCTCCAGCTATGGCATTGTCGCATAGGGAAAAAGAGGTGGAGGTTACATTAAAATCTCTGTTGTACTCTAAAATGCCACGGCTGCAATCGGTAAAGCTCACGGCATGTTTAGGCAAGGCACTGCCTATGTTTAGAAAATAGCTGCGCGATGGATTTCTGTCGCAATACACACCACCTGCATGTGAGGCCGGTGTAGCACCGCGATTGATGTTAGAGAAATCAGTACCGTAGAGACCAAGGTCGCTTTCTTTAATATCTATTCCAATAACAGCATCAGAGATGGTGTTGTGCGCTTCAAAAGTACCGTTCGATAACTGGCGGGGTCTGATGAAAACATTGCGGCAGTTGTTAAAAGAAATTTGTTGGTCGCTTTGGGTCACCTGCCATGCATGGGGGGTGGCAGGGCAACTGAAAGTGTTATTACCACCAATAACGTATGCAAAAGCAGGTTGACGAGATACCAAAATATCATCCAAATTAAATATTTGAATTGATTTTTTATTGTTGTAAAACATGCTGCCATAAATACCGAGTCTGCCCCCATCGGTGAGCACTAAACCATTGGTAGCATCTTGCAAGGTGATGTGGTATAAAATGGCATCGTTGCCTCGGCCTTTAAAATAGATACCATCCCACAGGCCATCGCAGCCCCTAAAAATATTGTTATTTTCAGAGGGAGTACGCAAGCCTGTACCATCGGTAAAAACCATTTTAGTGCCGGGAGACATGATAAAAGTATTCTCATCAAAATTAATTGAATTACCGGTGTAAGGTACATCAAAAATAATATCGCTGGTACAGTAATAGGTAGTGTTTGCAGCGAGAAAAGTACCAAGGTTTTGTGCATTGATGATATTGTTATTTCTATTGACCATGGTATAGCCTTGTCCCAAACAGCCACACGTATTGGTAGATTGAGGGGTAACATTGGCAACGGTGGTGCAACCTCTGTTATCTGTTATTAAAAAAGAGTATGGAGTAGCGTCCTCAAGATTCTTTACATTATTGCTATTGAGCAGTATGTTACCGGGATTCATCACTACATTGTAAGTAGTATAATTGATCCCCGATGCAGCCATGGGTGTGCCTCCCGTGATGTGCAATGCTATTTCGGCATCATTGCCTTCCTGGCAACTGCTTTGTGTAACAGTAGTTTGGGCTGTGAGCGGGGCAATGGGGTGAAGCACTATATTGGTAATGGTGGAGCAATTAGCTGAAACAGCCAAAATAGGATATGTACCAGCATTAACTCCATTTAATCTGTAACCAAAGTTTGTAGAATTTAAAGTTGTTCCGTTATACCAATAAGTTGTGCCTATTGGGCTTATCTGTGATATGTTTATTTGCGCATTTGATGTTGAACATGCGCTAAGGTTAGAAGTAACTACTTGTGTCACTTCTTGATTTTGCTCGATAGTGAAAGACTGGTATGTGTGGCAAGTTCCATTTACTCCGTGCAGCGTGTAAGTACCTGCAGGAATATTACTGATAGAAATGCCTGTTGCACCGTTGTTCCAGCCATAGGCATAACCGGAAGCACCTGTTAAAGTAATACTACCAGTATTAGAGCCAAAGCAACCTGCATTTGTAATCGCGGGCGTAGTTGCCGGAGATGTTCCTGAATTGGATAAATTATGGGTTAAAATACTGGTGCAGTTATTAGCCCCGCTGCCGGTGAAATAGAGTTTGCTATAATAAACACCTGCCGATAAATCGCTGATGCTATTGCCTTGTGAATAAGGTTGAAGAAACAGATTACTGATAGTAGTTGTTGCAGGGGTAACTGTTATACTACCATTGGCACTTGCACAACTGGGCTGTGTATATGCCGTTGTAGCTGCTGGCGATGTAGCTCCAAAATCTGCAGCTTCAACACGCTGTGTAATTTCCTGCTTGCATCCATTGTTCATTATTTGAACAGTATATCTACCTTCTATATTGCCCGTTCCTCCACTACCATCCAAAATAATGCTGCTGCCTAATTGTCCATTGCTCCAGCGATAGTAGTGATTGGCTGAGGTTGGTAAAGCAGGCACTACCTTGAGAGAAATAACATTGCCGCCTGCACAATTGAGTTCAATGGCGGCATGCACCGGGTCGTTGTGGGTGATGGTTTGGGTAGTAGATTGATTGATGCCGCAAACTGCAGTGGTTGTAGTATATTTATAACCTCCACCACTGTTGATAGTAATTTCCGCTTGCTCGGCATCACTAGCAGCCATTCTTTGGTAGCTACCAATAACTACTCCATTTCTATACCATGTTAATTGATTATTCAAAGGCAATGCCATCGAAACCAGGTTTGTTCTTTGTCCATCACAAAGTGCAGTGCTGCCTAACACTCCTACAGAGAGTGTATTAGAAACTACAATATTTTGAAGCGGTGTTTTGTAGGAACACCCCGTGCTGTAGATTAGTTCTAAAGTAGCAGTGTAATTTCCTACAGGCAAACTCACATTATTAAAAAGAATGCTTGAGGTATTTGAATTAGAACCATCATAGGCCTTTGAAGTCCCTGTTTGAACTGAGACAATAGAATTGCTGTTGTTCAAAATTTCTAAGCGATATTTAATTCCATTTTCCAATGGGCCTGAATAATTAATTCTAACAGTGCCACTACCACCGCTTGCACACACGGGCGTGTTGGTAGAGAACATCAAAGGCTCCTGATCGTTTTTGCTGAGGTGGGTATAGTTGAACCAACAAAAACCACCTGCTTGAATATCATTGCGCACAGTGGGAGAGCTGGCTAATTCGGAAGCTTTGAGCCAATCATAAACTACTTTTTCAGCAGAATAAATATTGTTTCTGCTATTTTGAGAAAACCATTCACCAAAGTAATTATCATAGCCATTATTATACAAACGTTCTGCACTTACTAAAGGATGAAAATCGGTAAAACGGTTGGTTGTTCCTCTTCTATAGGCATCTGCGTTGCTCAATGCATGTTGTGGTGAAGAAGGATCTGTACCAAAGTTAACTTGTAGTATTCTATCAATATACTTAGGCCTAACAAGTGGGTACAGCCCACTAAGGGGTCCATCATTTTCTGCTGCCATCTGTTCTGCGTTCAACGGGCCTAATGTACTGCAAGCTGATTGAGGATCAGGCACATTAGGGTCAGGCCCATATTGCAAATAAAGTTGAATTTTTAATTGATGAATATTTTGGTTGAGAGCATTGTACATCTCTTTAATTTGATAAACATGATTTCTCAGATTACGATAAAAAGCATATCTGCGGTCAACAGGATTATTTAAAATCAAACTTGGGCATTCATCATATACGGAAGCCATTAATCCATTGCTGTTCCAATACTCCAATTCAATGTGCAGTAAATCGAATTTTTGAGCGCAACCATTGCCGCTCACACCAAAATTGGCCACTCTCAATTGGAATTTCACCAATTCACTCATTACCTTGTCGGCATCAGAGATTGTGCTGAGCGTATTGTCCTGTTCGGCAATGGCAAGCCCTTGAGAATAGGCATTTGTGTTTTTTTGTTGTTGGGAGAATACAAAAGGTGCGGTTATACGCAATGGCGCACCACTTAGGCGGTCGAAAAATGCCTGACTTTCGCCTGCTGCTATTATTTCGGTAATGCAGTAGTTGTTTCTGGCTTTCTGCATAAAGCGGCAAAGGTGAGTTTCTAGGTCTTCCATCACACCTGTATTATAATTGTAAGCCAAAATTCCCCTGCCTATTATTTTGTGCAAATCATAAAGTATAATACTGGTGATATGCCTGTTGCGGCAAAACAACAATGCTTCGTCTTCTTTTTCAAAAATTCCATCTTCGTTTGCATCAACACTGAGAATGGAATTGTTAGGATCAATAATGTAATTACCGCTATTGATAGTTTGTGTTTGAAATCCTAAAAAATCATTGATGTACAATCCGCGATGCGGATCTTTTTCAGGTAGTGGACTAACTTGGGCTAAGGCTGTAAATTCTGAAAATAGAGCAACTCCAAAGAGTACCCAAAATAGGATTTGCTTCTTTTTTTTTAGTGTGGTTAGGTTAGCAATTTTAGTTTTCATAACACCATATTTTATTGTTTGTAAAAATGATTATATACTACCACCTATGTAGCATATTTTAATTACAATAATAGAATAAACAGATCTTAAAAGGTGAGCTCTGTTAAATATTCTTTTGGTGGAAGAAATTCTTTTTGTAATGGTTAATTACCATGTAAATTTAAAAACAATCAATAAGAAAACAAAAAAATAATTTACACTGCATATTTTATCTTCAAAGTTTTGTAAACAAAAAGACAAACTACCATTTAGTAATAAAAAAGTAAATTGAATTAAGTTAACCTTTAGTCCAATAATTAAAGCATGGTAGCTTGCAGTGTTGGCCCGCCCCCGATAGAGGCAGGTAGCTGCTGCCCGCAGGGCAGCACTACGGCCGATAGCGGGATCAGGCGCCTGAATAACTTTACGGTTGGGTGGTGGATGCTAAAAATGAACTGAGAGTATGGGTCAGAGAAAAAGGGTTAAAGGAGAAGGCGGGTAGTAGTGATCAAATTATTTGGTGGCGGTAGCGGTTACCACATCGGTACTTACTCCATCTTTGACAGTGTAGTCAAAAGTTATTTTTCCACCGCTGTACACTCCGGTGCCGCTGATGGTGTCGCCACTGACGATTTCGTAATAGCTGATGTTGTTACCGCTGGTTTCGCCTCTAACGGTGGTATTGGTGCCTTGTTTGTCGAAATTTTTTAAGAGTACTCCTGCAGCGGTGCTATTGCTGGTACTTATGGTGAGGCTCCAGGCAAGGGTGCCGCTTTGGGTGCCGGTACTGCTTACATTCCATGTGCCGATGAATTTGTCACGATCGTCAATGGCGGGGTCTTCAGTACTATCGCAGGCTATAAGAAGTGAGGCTAGAAATGCGAAGGCGATTATTCGTTTCATAATTAGTTTAAATTACAAGTATGCAATGATATGTTGGTGATTGCTAGGTTTGTAAAAATGATCTAAAATCATGCCAAGCGATCGCGTAAATTTAATCTGTGTTGGCGGGCTGTATCGGCAGCTATATCGTAGCCGGCATCGAGGTGGCGCAATACGCCCATGGCGGGATCATTGTGCAGTACTCGATGGATTCGTTCGGCTGCTTGGGTAGTGCCATCGGCAACGATGACCATGCCGGCATGGATGCTATAGCCTATGCCCACCCCACCACCATGATGGAGGCTTACCCAGGTGGCGCCACCGGCTGTATTGATAAGGCTGTTGAGCACGGGCCAATCGGCAATGGCATCGCTCCCATCTTTCATGGCTTCTGTTTCGCGGTTGGGTGAGGCTACACTGCCGCAGTCGAGGTGGTCGCGACCGATGACGATGGGGGCTTTTACTTTTCCTGTGCGCACTAGCTCATTAAAAGCTTGACCTGCTTTTTCGCGTTCGCCCATTCCAAGCCAGCAAATACGAGCCGGTAGGCCTTGGAAGGTTATTCTTTCTTGCGCCATGGTGATCCACCGGTGGAGGGGTTTGTTGTGGGGGAAGAGGTCCAGTATGACTTTATCGGTTGTGTAAATATCTTCAGGATCGCCACTGAGGGCTGCCCATCTGAAGGGGCCTTTGCCTTCGCAAAAAAGTGGTCGAATGTAGGCGGGTACAAATCCTGGAAAATCAAATGCATTGGTAACTCCTTTGGCAAAGGCTTGACCGCGGAGGTTATTGCCATAATCAAAGGTAACGGCTCCTCTTTTTTGGAGAGCTAGCATAAGTTTTACATGATTGCACATGGATTGGGTGCTCAGGTGTGCATAGGTAGTAGGGTCTTGATTGCGAAGGGTGCGCGCTTCTGCCACGGTGAGCCCTTGAGGAAAATAACCAACTAGCTCATCGTGTGCACTGGTTTGATCTGTAAGCGTATCGGGTGTAATGTTGCGGTCGATGAGGCGTTGCAATAAATCAATGGCATTGCACACCACGCCTATGGATCGGGCTTGGCCTTGTGCTTTATAGGCCAGGGCTTGGTCTATGGCTTGGTCTATGTCATAGGATATTTCATCGATGTATCGGGTTTCTAATCTCTTTTTAATTCGCCATTCTTCCACTTCAGCAGCCAGGCAGGTGCCTTCATTCATGGTGATGGCCAGTGGTTGTGCACCGCCCATACCGCCCAAACCGGCAGTAACATTGAGGGTGTTTTTTAAACTTCCAGAAAAGTGCTGGCGTGCTACTTCGGCATAGGTTTCAAAGGTGCCTTGTACAATACCTTGGGATCCAATGTAGATCCAGCTTCCAGCAGTCATTTGGCCATACATGATTAGTCCTTTGTCTTCTAGTTCTCTAAAGTAATCCCATGTGGCCCATTTGGGTACCAATTGTGAATTGGCAATAATTACTCGTGGAGCATTCTCATGGGTGGGAAGGATGCCTACGGGCTTGCCACTTTGTATTAAAAGAGTTTCATCGTTATTTAAATCTTTTAATGCTTTAACTATTAATTCAAAGCTTTCGACATTTCTAGCAGCTTTGCCAGTGCCACCATATACGATCAAATCTTGGGGGCGCTCTGCCACATCAGGATCTAGATTGTTATATAGCATACGAAGGGCAGCTTCTTGAAGCCAACCTTTGCATTGAAGGGTGGTGCCTGTTGGTGTTTTTAGTTGGGAAAGTTCTATTTGTTTGCTAGAGCCGGCTATGTTCATAGTGTGCAGTATTTTACAGTTTATAAAGTTGGGTAAAGTTACAAAAACTATTGGTAATCATTGGAAGGTGGGAGGTGCTTATTAGTTGGCGCCATTTTGTAGTCTTTGGTTCATAAATAATAAATGATGTAGAAAGTTGGTATTGCAGTCATAATTTGCTTTCAATTACTTTGTGCTCATATTTAGCTGGTTTGTTTAATTGTAATTAATTTTTTTTAGGTATGAGTAAGGTAAACATTGCCATTTTTGCTGGTGGTACTGGTAGTAATGCTTTCAGAATTGATGATCATTTTAAAAATCATTCACAAATTCAAATAGCTGCGCTCTATTGCAATGTGGCAGATGCTCCTGTAGTGAGTGGGATGCAACAGCGGGGTGTACCAGTGGTATTGTTTAACCGGCAACAATTTTATAAGGAAGAGACCATTGCCATTGACCTTAAAAGGAGGCAGATTGATTTTGTGGTTCTGGCGGGATTCATGTGGTTGATTCCTCTGCAGCTGATTAAATTATATGATGGTAAAATGCTCAATGTTCATCCATCGAAATTGCCTGCATTTGGCGGTAAAGGAATGTATGGCATGCACGTGCATGAAGCCGTGATTGCATCAGGTATGAAATCAAGTGGCATTACCATACATTATGTGAATGAATATTTTGACGAGGGAAGAATAGTGCATCAAGTGGATGCTCCCGTGCTTTCTGGTGATTCGCCTCAGCAACTTGCCGAACGTATTAAAGTGTTGGAACACTTTCACTATCCAAAGGTGATAGAGTCTGAGGTGACAAAACACTTTCAGCTAAAGGCCCATTTATAGTCAAGTTTTCTTCTAGTTTTATTTAACATTATTTTAGCAATCTTATTCCGCCTAAAGGTAGGATAATAACTAACTTGCGGCCTTAAGTTTTATAATATGCGATATTTTATTGCCATACTCTTCAGCAGCGTGGTTTCATTTATGGCAGTAGCCGAAAATTTTACTATAAGTGGGTTTATAAAAGATGCAGGAAATGGGGAATCATTGCTTGGCGCTTCAGTATATGTACAAGAAACTCAAAAGGGAACAGTGACCAACCAATATGGCTTTTATTCAATTACATTGCCAGAGGGTGATTATACACTCCGGTATCGCTTAATAGGCTATGCCGATGTGTTTAAAAAAATAAAATTAGCTAATAGTATTAAAATAGATCTTGAGCTTGGCGCGCAGCAAATCGAAATGAAAGAAATTAGCATTGCTGCAGAAAGAGCCGATAAAAATGTGAGTGATACCAAAATGGGCACTACCACTCTTGAGGTAGAAAAGATAAAAACACTGCCAGCTTTTTTTGGCGAAGTGGATGTTCTTAAAACCATTCAATTAATACCTGGGGTGAAATCGTCAGGTGAAGGGAATAGCGGTTACTATGTAAGAGGTGGTGGGCCTGATCAAAATTTAATTTTATTAGATGAAGCACCAGTATACAATGCAAGTCATCTATTTGGCTTTTTTTCAGTCTTTAATGCTGATGCGCTACAAAATGTTACCCTTACCAAGGGAGGTATGAATGCTAACTATGGCGGAAGACTGGCATCAGTATTGGACATAGGAATGAAAGAAGGCAATGCTAAAGAATACCATGCTGAGGGTGGTCTGGGTTTCATTGCCTCGCGTCTTACACTTCAAGGTCCTATTAAAAAAGATACCGCTTCATTTATAGTTTCGGCAAGGCGAACTTTTGTAGATCTTTTCTTGCGCGAACCCTTTATACCTAAAAATAGTAATGCAATTGGTAATTCTTATTTTTTTTATGACCTTAATGCAAAGGTAAATTATAAAATAAATGATCAGCACCGAATTTTTTTAAGTGGATATTTTGGTCGCGATGTTTTTAGATTCAATAGCCCGAATAGTGATTTTGCAGTAAATATTCCTTGGGGAAATGCTACAGTTACGGCTCGTTGGAATTATGTATTGAACAATAAGACATTCTTAAACACATCAGCAATTTTTACTGATTATAACTTTAGTTTTACCGGAGGCCAAGATGCTTTTGAATTTAAATTGTTTAGTGGCATCCGCGACTATGGCTTGAAATCTGATTTGACTTGGCTGCCCAATCAAAACCATACTATCAAAACCGGTGCTTATTATACCTACCATGTTTTTACCCCCAGCAGTGTATCGGCTCGCAGTGGTGATGTGGTATTTGATCTAGGTGGTATAGTTAAAAATTATGCTCACGATGTGGCGTTGTACATTACTGACCAATGTGATATTACCGAAAGGCTAAGCGTGGACTATGGTTTGCGATATACTTTATTTCAACAGGTGGGCCCCTTTACAAGGTATGTTACAGAACCAATTCGCGACAATGTGGTGGATACTATTAAATATGCAGCGGGCGATAATGTGAAAACTTATGCAAATGTTGAACCTAGATTAAATCTTAGATTTTCGCTTAATGACGTTTCTTCTGTTAAAGCTTCGTACACCCAAAATTATCAATACATCCATTTAGCATCTTTATCTGCTGTAACACTGCCTACCGACATTTGGGTACCCAGTTCTTCTATAGTTAGGCCACAATATGGAGTGCAATATGCCCTAGGGTATTTTCGTAATTTTAAGAATAACATGTATGAATCTTCTGTAGAAGTCTATTATAAAAAGCTCACTAACCAGGTAGAGTATAAAGATGGTGCATTGCCAGAAAATAATGTGGGCAACAATGCTGATAATCAGTTTACCTTCGGAAATGGTCAAGCATATGGGGCAGAATTTTTTCTTAAAAAAGCTAAAGGTAAATTTAACGGCTGGTTAGGCTATACACTCTCATGGACAGAACGCACCTTCGAAAATCTGAATTTCGGAAATACTTTTTATGCAAAATATGATAGAAGACATGATGTAAGCATTGTATTGAGTTATGCCTTGAACACCAGGTGGACCTTTGGCGCCACTTGGGTATATGCCACTGGCAATGCACTCACATTACCACAAAGTAGATTTTTAATCAACGATGGTTTTTTATTAGGTAATAGTAATGTTTTTCCCGGTACAATTGCATTTGAATACGGTGCTCGAAATAGTTATCGGCAACCTGCATACCACCGAATGGATGTTTCTGCTACGCTCCAAGGAAAGCCTCATAAACATTGGCAGGGAAGTTGGAATTTTAGCATATTCAATCTTTACAACAGGTATAATCCTTATTTTATTTATTTTGATGATGTAAGTAATTATGCTGCCGGTCAAATTGCAGTCCAGGCGAAACAAGTGAGCTTGTTTCCAATTTTACCAAGTGTGACTTATAATTTTAAATTTTAATAAAAGCCATACTTTTTATTCGTTACTTTATGTTTCAATAAAATGTTTAAGGTAAAATTACCACACCTTAACTTTTAATCTCACAAGTGAAATTATGTTTCTAGGTAAAATGAAAGTCAGAAGTGGAGGCTTTAGGTATAGCTACAGGATGAGTGGATGTGTTAATCCCATATGGAAAGTTGCTGCCCCTTGTTTATTTCTTCTATTGCTCATGCGCTCCAATGTAAACAATGCTCAGCCTTTTATCACCAACCTTCCTGGCGATAGCATTTATACCGATACGATCATTGCCCGTATAGATATTACCATTCATCCAGATTCACTTATCAATATTTTAAATAACCCTTCGCAGGATATAGAACACACGGCAACCTTTAAGTTTTCGAGTTCGCTAATTAATGATAGTTTACCGCTTGTAGGGTTTAGCCTTAGAGGAAACACCTCGCGATATGCTGAAAAAAAATCTTTTAAGGTTTCATTCAACAGTTATTTGCCCAGCAAAAAATTTTTTAGCCTGGAAAAAATGAATTTGAATGGTGAACATAACGATCCAACAGTACAACGAGCCAATACCTATTGGCGTATTTTAGAAACAATGGGTGTGCCAGGACCTAGAGCCAGTCACGTACTATTGTATATTAATCAACTTTATTATGGTGTTTATCTAAATGTTGAACATGTTGACGAAAATTTTATTGCTAAAAGATTTCGATATAAGAATGGAAATTTATACA
>JBDKJS010000214.1:0-9798 GCA_039806065.1 Bacteroidota bacterium
CGATTCAATATTTCCTAAGGTGGTTGCTTCAGGATTTATTACCCTAGCCGCTACGCTGATTACGGATACAGGGAGTGATGTTGAAAAACAATTTCCGGCATTATAAGCCCTCACAGTATAGGTGCCAGCGGCACTTACTGTAATACTTCTAGTTGTCTCGCCATTGCTCCATAGGTGACCACCGGCTGCGGTGCTCGTTAGGGTAACAGATTGACCTGGAATCAATGTGGTGGTTCCACTAGCTGAGATGGTAGGAACAGCAGGTGGTGTACATGCAGAAGTGGTAACAACAGTAACGTTAGACGTTGCATTACATCCGTTTGAAGCCGTAGTAGTTACCCTATAGCTACCTGCAGCGCTAACAGTAATACTTCTGGTTGTAGCATTGTTGGTCCACTTATAAGCCGATGCAGTAGTTGCGGTTAAAGTTACCGTTTGAGTACCAGTTAGATTCGTAGATCCACTAGTCGAAATAGAAGGAGTGGCAGGCGTTGATTTAATGGTAACATTAGTTGCAGTAGAATTACCTGTGCAACCGGTAGAATAGTTTACTGAAACAGCGTAAGAGCCAGCAGTACTCACCACGATTGAACGAGTGGTGGCACCATTGCTCCAAGCATAGGTATTACCAGCTGTAGCAGTTAAAACTACTGAAGTGCCTGGACAAATATCAGTTGATGCTGAAGGTGTAATGGTTGGCGGTGTGGCTACGCTGGTAACGGTTATCACTTGATTAGCAGATTGAGTGTAACATCCGTTGGCGTTGTAAACTCTTACCCAATAGGTACCTCCAGTATTAACCGTGATATTTCGAGTGGTGGCATTATTAGACCAAAGGTAGCTAGTACCGGCAGTGGCGCTCATCGTTACAGATTGACCTGCACATATGGTGGCACTTCCGCTCAAGCTAATAGTAGGTGTGCTAGGCAATGCATTAACAGTAACAGTAGTGGCAGCACTAGTAGCATAACAATTAGCACCTGCATAACCTCTTACGGTATAGGTGCCAGCCGAGTTTACGGTTATACTTCTTGTGGTGGCACCGTTGCTCCATAAATATCCGTTGGCAGTGGTTGAGGTTAAAGTTACATTAGCCCCTGAGCAAAAAATTATTGGCCCACTCGCAGTAATGGTTGGAGTGGTAGCATTACATCCAGTAGCTATTTGGATAGTAACAGAAGGGGTATAAGTATAAGGACCACTGCTGTTAGTAACCCTACATGAGTAATTTCCAGCCGCTGAAACAGTTAATGTTCTGGTAGTTTGATTACCGGGAGACCATAAATAGGCAGTGCCTGCAGGTGCGGTAAGTGTTACACTTGATCCACTATTAATAGTAGTACTTCCACTTGTAGTGATGAGCGCTGCTTTAGTAGATTTAGGAAGGTAAGAAAAGTTAAACCAATGGTAGCCAACAATATTTATGTTCGACTTCCAAGTACCAGTTTCGGTGAAATAACTAGCTACGTAACTATTGTATGCTTTGGTAAAATTATTGGTGTTAAGCCATGTGCCCATAAAACTTGGTTCAGAACTAAAAATGGGAATAATGTTCACTGTAGAACCTATAGAAGCTATATCGATCAATCTATTTCTTGAGTAAGCGAATACATCCACATCAGTGGTTCTATAAGCATGCAATAAAATTCTATCAGCGAGTGCAGCAATTTGCTTTACTTGTCCAGCATTTGGCCATCCTAGGTAAATTTCAGATATTACGTTTTGTGCAGCAGCTAGTGAATCCATACTTTTAAATTCCTTAAAGCTGAATTTAAATGCGCCAGCAGTATCACAGCTATAGCCTCTTGGAGTTAAGTATTTACTGCAGTATAGATTAGTTATCGAATTTTGAACCCAGAATTCAAATTCAAAGTTGAATACATCAAATTTTTCAATTGCGTTAGTTCTACTTTGATTGTAAGGTAAAATGTTGTCCTTAAAAAAGCTATAAATTTCACCAGCAGCACCCACTTGTGTTATTCCATAAGTTGTTTTAGCTCTGTTAATGAATGTAGCCATATTGGTTTTGTTGGTAGCACTTGAAAAGTTAACACTGCCTAAACCATAAAGGCACAAGTAGTTGAAGGCATTGGCTTGCGCATAAACCAATATAGAATCTTCTTTGGCTCTATTTCCAATAATGCCATCAAAGGATCGAATATACATACCTCTTACATTGGCCGATTGCGCAGAAACCAATTGGTTACTGAATTGCAACACCGTTAGAAGTAGGAGTAAAACTAAAGGTTGTTTTTTTCTAATCATTTTAATTGTTTAGGTTTTAGTTATTAGGTGATGGATAAGAACGCAAACTAACAATCGAATAAAATCCCGTTTATTGCTATGATTGTTGCTTTAAATGCCTGAAGGTGAAAGTTCAAGCTTATCCCTATTTTAAAGCACGGTGAAGGTAAAATTTATCATTGTTCGCGATACCCTAGGTCAAAAAAAAAATATAGATTTATTAACATCAAAAAGCGCGATTTTGGCTCAAAAAGGGCAAAAAAATAAAAATCCAACAAATTATTGTTAATATGAGGTCGACAAAACGTGAATTTTGGCTTCAACTTTATGGATGTTCGCCCAAGATTATTTGAGTTTCACCAAAGCAAATTCTTTTAAAATATAAAGGTGAATTTGTTGATTAATAAAGCTATCTGTGTCGGTATTTTTATAGCAATAGTCATTGTAATATCCTTCAATCATCGTTTCCTTGGATTGGTCGGCAGCCAAGGTTAGCAGTACTTTAGCAGCATCGCAACCAACAGCGTTGGCATCGCTAGATAATTGAAAATAGAATTCTTGCAAATAGGAATTAAATGTTGAAGGAAGCGCCCAAGCATGTTTGTAATTAAAGAATAGGTGGGTGTTCCATTTTTGTAGGGCTTCTAGTTCAACAGTTTCAAAACTAGCCCAAGTAGGAAGCCCTGCTAGAATGATGGTTTTATCTCGATATACACTTAATGCATTTAACAAGGCCGTAACCGATGCCTCATTGCTGCTAGGGAAATAAATAATACAAGTGTCTTTTGTTTCGAGGGCTTCCGTTAATGCTTTATAGCCTTGCTTGGCAACCATGAGCTCAATGCTTTTAGCATTAGCCGGCAATCCAGCTTTTAAAAATTGACATCTTTCACGTTCCTTTATTTGATCATTATTGATGATGATGTGTTTGGCTGATGGATAATGACTCGCCATGGTCTTAGAAAACAATTGACACTGGCCATTGGCATTGGTAAAGAGCTGGAAGCAATTCCTAGTACTACCATTGATGGTCACACCGTTATTTCCATTGTTAAGAATAATTAATTTTTGATTCGTGGCTAACTTTGATGCTAAGGTTTGCACCACTGGTCCGTTTCCAGATGTGACTATAAAATCAGCTTCCTTTAAAGCAATCCTAGCTGTTAATCCTAATGCCGTTGCTGAATCGTTTTTATGATCCAATATGGTGATTTCAAAATGAGTATTACTACCTTGAGAGAGGCTGTCCATCATCCATTTAAATCCAATATAGCAATCAAGGCTCCAATTAGTTTCTTTTACCATTGGTTCGCTGGCAAGTAAGGTATCCATCATGGCACTATCCGAATCAAGGGTAACATAGGATCGAAGGAAGTTAATCGGCAAAGCCAAAACCACCTTCTTTAGATCTTTGGTAACTACTTGCTGTATCAAGGGTGCTGGCACTAGATTTTTTTCAGGAGTGCTGGCTTTCAATATTACAAGGGTCCCCTTTTTAATTTTTAGATCGAGCGTTGGATTAAGTTTCTGTAATTCGGAAAGTGGAATATTGTATTGTTTACTGATGATGTCAAGTGAGGTTTTAGATTCAGTAATAATGGTATTCACTTGTGCCCCCATAGAAAATACCAAACACACTATGAAGATTGAAGTAAGAGATAAGCGAAGCACGTGATTCATTGTACAAATTAAGTAATTATTCCCATTCTATGGTTGCAGGAGGTTTGGAGCTGATGTCATAAACTACTCTATTAATGCCCTTCACCTTATTAATTATTTCATTTGAAATTTTGGCCATCAATTCATAGGGCAGCTGCGCCCAATCGGCAGTCATGCCGTCAATAGAGGTTACTGCTCTAAGGGCTATTGCTTGCTCGTATGTTCTTTCATCTCCCATCACACCCACCGTATTGATGGGAAGAAGAATGGCACCAGCTTGCCATACTTTGTTGTAATGGTTAGCAGCTTTCAATTCAGTTATAAATACATGATCAGCCTGTTGTAGTAATTTTACCTTTGGTTCTGTAATTTCGCCAAGAATTCTAATGCCTAAGCCAGGTCCTGGGAATGGATGCCTGTTTAGGATCGTCTCTTTGAGAGCGAGTGCCTTGCCTATTCTTCTTACTTCATCTTTGAACAATAGCCGAAGCGGTTCCACCACCTTGAGGTTCATTTTTTCTGGAAGTCCGCCTACATTGTGGTGCGATTTGATGGTAGCGCTAGGACCGTTCACGCTTACCGATTCTATCACATCAGGATAAATGGTTCCCTGCGCTAACCATTTGGCTCCGGTTATGGTTTTACTTTCCCGCTCAAATACATCAATAAAAGTTTTGCCTATTGCTTTGCGCTTAGCTTCAGGGTCGGTTAAACCTCGCAATGCATCATAAAACCAATTAGCTGCATTTACACCTTTTATATTGAGGCCAATGGCCTTATAAGCCTCAAGCACTTCTTCAAATTCATTTTGCCGCAGTAATCCATTGTCAACAAATATACAGTGAAGTTGAGCCCCAATGGCTTTGTGCAATAACAAGGCTGCAACTGAAGAGTCTACTCCGCCACTAAGCCCAAGAATTACAATTTCTTTACCTATTTTTTCTCTGAGTCCATTTACGGCTTCATCAATAAAGTTGCCTGGACTCCAATCAGGAGTTATTTTACAAATGGCTAATACAAAGTTTTCAATAAACTTTAATCCTTGATCAGTATGTGTTACTTCAGGATGGAATTGAATTGCATAAATATTTTTTTTAACCAAGCAAAAAGCTGCATTGGCCACTTCATCAGTGGATGCTACACAAATTGCACCATCAGGTAATTTTTGAATCGTGTCACTATGGCTCATCCAAACGTGTGAAGTAGTATCAATATCTTTCAAAATCAAGTTTTCTTCATCTTTCAATACTAGCTTTGTCCTACCATATTCACGGATGTTGGATGGCTTTACTTCACCGCCAAGCGATTGGGCAATGAACTGAGCTCCATAACAAATTCCTAGAATTGGATATTTATTGATGAACAAATTTAAATCAACCGAAGGAGCGTTGGGCTCTCTAACAGAAGCCGGACTACCACTCAAAATAACACCTTTAATATGGTTGCCTAAGGCAGGGAGATTGTAAAAAGGATGTATTTCACAATACACATTTAATTCTCTAATTCGTCTGGCAATGAGCTGGGTAACCTGAGAACCAAAATCTACAATTAAAATCGTTTGTTGCATGCGCAAAAATATAATTATTACTGTAAGAAAAAGTCAAAAGTAAGGCCAACTAAATAACAATACAAGGAGTATAGCCAAACGAACATCATTAGCTTAATGAACATTAGAATAAAATTTATTTTTTACATCCTTCTGGGAATGGTGATGAGGAGTCATTCACAAACCAATCCATTGCCGGTGACCCTTCCGTATTGTCAAAGTTTTGGAAACAATTATTTTGGTTTATCAGGTTTGCCATCAGGTTTTGCCATCTGGAGAATAGGAGCGCCAGCCACATCCATAGCAGCAGCAGCATCCAGTATCCCAACAGCCGATGAAACCGGTTTTGATACTGCAACGATTGTTAAGGCCGCAGGAAAATCGTATGGTTATAGTGGTCAAATGCAAGGCGTGAATTTAAATGATGGTAAATTTTACATTCAGACTAGCAGCAATAATCCTAGCGGTACCAATCAATTGGTATTGGCCATTAGTACACTTGATTTTGAAAACATAAAAATATCGTATGATGTAGAGATGATTAACCCACAGCTAAAAGCAGCTGGCATAGTGCTTCAATACAGAGTAGGATCTACCGGTAGTTGGACCACTGTTGATGATACTTACTATTATAATTGTTCTCAAAGATTTCAAGGGCAACTAGATTACTTCAACAATTTAATTTTACCTGCAGCAGCCAGCAACCAAAATTTAGTGCAGTTAAGATGGGCTTCTCACAGAAGCAATGTGAACGGCAGTGGCAGTTGTGGTGCGGGCAGTTGTGGATTTGCAATAGATAATATTTTAATCAATGCCGATTATCAACCTACGGCATTGCACTATAGAACAAAAGGTAGTGGAAATTGGAACAATGTAACCAGATGGGAAAGTTCCAATGATGGCATTACATGGAGCCCTGCCATGAATATTCCAAGCAGTGGCGATAAATCCATAACCATAAAATCAGGCCATAGGATAGAAACTTTCAGCAATAGATTATTGCTAGACGAAGTATTGGTTGAATCGGGTGCCACCTTAGTAATCAGTTATAATACCTTGTTGGGAATTGCTGATGGAAGTGGACTTGATTTAATGGTTGAAGGAACCGTTATAGATTCAGCCTTACAGTCTGTCATTTGGTCTAATGAAGCTACATGGCAACTTGCGCCCAATGCAAATTTTGTAAAATGTACAAATACCAATAGCACTACTTGGCAATTAAAATTCAACACTGGCATAGCCAATATACCGGCCAGTTCTAATTGGATTTGTAGAAAATACAGTGGCGCTTTATTTGAACCCGCCATATCAAGTACCAATGGAGGTCCACCTAATCCCAGGGCTACTTATGGCAATTTAATAATTGAAAACTTTGATGCTAACTGGAACCCTTATGCACTTTGTAAATTTAGTGGTAGTGTAAATATGCCCTTGATTAAAGGAAACTTTATTATCGGAGGAGATGGTACATCACCGCTCACATTTGTAAACCAGAATAGCCATAGCACTCCAATTACAGTAATGGGCCATGTGATCGTAAATTCAAATTGCACTTTAAGAGTAGAGGGAACAGGATTTGATTTAAAGCAAAACATTGAATGCAATGGATTAATAACACATAGCATGCATGGCAGTTCAGTATCAAGACTGCAGTTTACAGGAAGCACGGCTCAAAGTGTATTTGGTAGCGGCCAAATAAATATGGCAAGGCTCACCATCAACAAACCGAGTGACGAACTAACCTTGAATACTAACTTTAGAGTTGATGGGCTATTAACTTTTACGCAAGGAATAATAAATACCAGTAATACTGGTTTGCTGATCCTAAATGCATTGGCAACTGCTACACCAGGTAATAATTTAAATTTTGTGAGAGGGCCTATGGAAAAAATTGGAACTACGGCATTTTCTTTTCCAGTAGGTAAAAACAATGATATTCAAACTTGCAGTGTAGGATCTGCAGTGAACACCACCGTTTTTTGGACTGAAAATTTTAATAATGGCTGCAGCAATGGTTGTGATGCTACCACTTACTCAGGACCTAATGGTTCATGGTCCATCACTAATATGGGAGCAAATGGGACATTGGCAAATAAATTTTTTGTTAGTGGGGGAATTTGTGGAGGGGCAGCCGGCAGTTGCAGCAATAGCAACAGTTGTAGCTCCGATGCTACTTTGCACATTGGCAGTAATGATGGTATCAATATTGATTTAGGTAGTTATAATAATTCAACTTTTGACGTAACTACCAATGTGATGGCCGCATCACCAGTGATTAATTGTAGTGGAAAATCAAATGTAATGCTAAGTTTCAGTTACGTAGAAGGTGGCAATTTTGGTTACGACAATGCTAGTTTGATGTACTTTGATGGCAGTGCATGGAGTTCATTATTTGATTTGCCCAAAACTACTATTTGCACCTCTGTAAGAAGTCTTATAACAAGTTTTACCATTTATCTTCCTCCATCAGCAAATAACAATCCGAATGTTAAGATTGGATTTTTATGGGTGAACAATAATGATGCGATAGGAACAAATCCAGGTTTCATGGTTGACAATATAAGCCTGAGTGCACAGATGGATAGGATACGGGCTGAGTATTTCAAAGCAAATCCACAAGGAATGTATGGTAACATGTTGGCACCAGGAATAGATCATATTAGTAGCTGTGAATATTGGATGATAGAAAGACTAAGCGGCACTGCCGATAGAACAGTAGGATTGGCATGGGATGGCAATTCATGTGGCGTAAGCAATCTCAGCCAACTAATCATAGCTAGAAATGACAATCCAATTTGGACCAACCAAGGGAATGCAGGTACTACCGGCAGCACTTTTGCAGGAACTATCACTTCTGTAAGTCAACAGGAATTTGGACCTTACACTTTAGCGAGCACCACCAGCAACAATCCTCTGCCTGTGAGTTTACTTTCTTTCACAGCAACACCTACTAAAAATGCCGTGGCTCTTGAATGGATCACTGCTAGTGAAACAAATAATGATTATTTTCTAGTAGAGCGAAGTATTGATGGTATCCATTTTGAGAAATTGGCACAAGTTGATGGTAGTGGAAACTCAACTGTAACATTAACTTATGGTACCTTGGACGAATCACCGAAAATAGGAATAAACTATTACCGCCTAAAGCAAGTCGATTATGATGGTACGGAAAATTTAAGTCAAATAATACCAGTAAAATTTGCGGATAGCCGGACTATGGCATTGGTTACCTTTCAAATTGGAAACCATCTGCAGGTAGAATTTGATTTCACCCATCGTGAAGATGCTAAGCTAACCTTATTTAATGCCAATGGGGCAGTGGTAGCAAATGAAAATATCAGTACTGTTGAAGGGCATAATAAACATTCTATGCCCATTACCAACCTTTCGAGTGGCATCTATCAATTGCAGCTTTCCACTGTTGGAAGTGTAAAAACTCAAAAGGTTATCCTTCATTAAGAGATAGTGAAAGCAAGTCGCCATTGCTTTTAATGATTTTGTTTGTTTCAATCATCCAGTCAATCACAGCAACTACTTTTTCAGGCTTTGCTAAGGAAGTTTTAGAGATAACATTTGAAAGCGTTTGTTCTTTTTCTTTAAGCACATTTATAATGTTTAACTTTATTTTAGCAATATCTTCATCATTCAAATTGAGTTTTTTTCTCCGCCTACAGTAGTCACAGTTTTCACAATTGGTTGTTTTAATCTCGTTGAAATAGGCTAATAAAATATTCGTTCTGCAGATATAATGAGATTGAACATATTGCAACATAGCCTTTAGTTTCTTCACGTGTAAATTTTTTCTTTCCGTTAAAAAAGTATGATCAAGGTAAAAATGTTCCAAAGGCATTCGATCTTTAAGTAAAAGTATGGAGGGCATATTTGATGCTTGAATGTAGTCGCAGATATTTTGCTTATGCAGTCTT
This sequence comes from Bacteroidota bacterium, assembly GCA_039806065.1. Taxonomy (GTDB): domain Bacteria; phylum Bacteroidota; class Bacteroidia; order AKYH767-A; family 2013-40CM-41-45; genus JBDKJS01. Next base: position 9,376 of record JBDKJS010000214.1, read on the forward strand.
TTCAAAGCATCAATTACTAATTGGGTGCTAACATTAAGTCGTTTGGCAATATCATTTTCAATCAATATTTGATAATTCATAAACAAGCCTTCATAGCTTCTTAGTAAAACATTTATTACGCCAGCATCGTGTTTATTGGAAACTTGGTAGTGATACAATTCTTGGTGGGGGATGGTAATTAACAATTTTGATTTGGTTTCAGCATCTTCGTTAAAAGAAATATAATGATGGTGCTCCAATATTTTTATTGCATAAAGAGTGCTAAATGAATCAAGATTATAGTTGTTGCAAAAATCGATCAGATTGAAAGGATAAATGGCATTGCAACCGCCACCAATAGGAACTTGTAAATAATTGAATAGTGCTTGATAAACTTTTTTGATGAATGAAGGTGCTGGATATTTCTGCTCGAGTCTTTGCAAA
>JBDKJS010000215.1:0-38670 GCA_039806065.1 Bacteroidota bacterium
AAGTGATAATAATAACCAGCAAATAGTAAATTACATGGATGATGTAAGGCAAACACTTAGACAACCTCAAATAAACACACTTTCTCTAAAATTATTATATTTTTTAGATTGGCAATATCTAAAACCACACCGAAAAGTTTAATTCAATACCTTAGCCACCAAATCAGATAAGCGTAAGAAGAGATGAGTTTATTATTGACCGCCACTAACCTAAAAAAATCATACGGAACCAATACCATATTAAATGGGCTTAACCTTTCTGTAGAAAAAAATGAGATGATTACCATAACTGGTGCTAGTGGAGCCGGCAAAAGTACCTTGTTACAGCTTTTGGGTACATTAGACCATCCTGATTCAGGGGGAATTAAAATATTTGACACCGACATAAGCAGTTTAAGTGCCCATCAGCTAGCCTCTTTCAGGAATAGACATATAGGATTTGTATTCCAGGCGCATCACCTTCTACCCGACTTTACAGTACTAGAAAACATTATGATGCCTGCCTTAATTGCTAAACAATCAAAAGAAAAAGCTAAACTATTTGCTATGGAGCTCATGAATAAACTGGGCATAGATCACCGTGCACACCATCAACCACATCAATTAAGTGGAGGGGAACAACAGCGAACAGCTGTAGCACGTGCACTCATCAATAAACCATCATTGGTTTTAGCAGATGAACCTTCCGGTAATCTAGATTCAACTAATGCCAATCAACTTCAAATATTGTTTAAAGAGTTAAATACAGCCCTACAAACTACATTTATTATCGTTACTCACAATGTACAACTTGCCAACAGTGCTGGCAAATGTTATCAGCTTTCAAAAGGTAAACTAGAAAATATTAATGTAAATACTAAAATATAATATTTTAAAGCGATATTTTTGATTATTTCTGAGTAAGAAAAGGGTTATTAAACAACTCAGTATTTATTGCTCTTTCATATAATCAATTGCCCCAGAGTCAGATTTTTTATTCATTAATCTCAGTACAAATTTCTTTAGAAAATTGGGAGGCATCTTATATCCTTTTGCCATTCGCTTGCCCATTTCAGCATATTCATCTTTACGGGCGGGTGTGGTGCCTAAACCATCCACATATCGGTTAAACATACAAAAAGCGGCAGCTATTAAAACAGTATCGTGTACCTCTTCATCTGTTGCTCCCAACTTCTTGGCATGTGCTACGTCATCCACGGTTACTTGCTTGCCACTGCGCTGTACTTTAGCAGCTATTTTAAGAAGCGCTTTCATTTTATCGGAGACATTGGCCGTATCAACATTTTTAATAATACAGCTTATGGTATTGCCTCCGTCATTGAGATGAGCATTCGCAGCGGCTGCATGCGAAAGGTGGCAAAATTCACACTCATTTAGGTAAGAAACATAAGAAGCTATGAGTTCGCGGTCACCTGAACTTAAAGGAGATTTTTCTACTAATAAGGCATTAGCAAGATTTGAAAGCGCATTGCCAGTAGAATTTTTATAAAACAACAATTCCACAATTCCAGGTTGGGTGATACCAGTATGAATGTAAGCCATAAGATTTTTTTAAATTTTTAGAGAGGGTTTGAGGAGTTAAAATTATAAATAATATTGGCTAAAACTGCAATTTAATTCAATGATCAGGAATTAAATTTAGAGGGATCCCAGGGTGTGTTATCTGGAAAAAGACTTTCCAATCGATTTTGCATCTCGGTGGCAACTAAAGAACTGGCTCCTCCAATTTCATTTAGCTTTGAAATAATATTTAGATAGCTTGCCTTATCTCTATTTTGACTTAGCTTAAAAACGTTATCTAGTTTTTCCACTTTTATTTCAAAACCTACAATGGCTGGCATCATTTTATCAACATAAGCAGCCGGAAGGTTATCATAAATTGTTGGCGAATTTTTATTACCACTTTCAAATTTAAGTGTAAATTTTTTCATAAATAAAATCAATTCATCATTAGTCATAAAGCTTATTTCGCCTATCGCATGAACACTCATATAGTTCCAGGTAGAACCGCTTTGGGAGTTGGTGTACCATGCTGCGCTTACATAAGCATTGGGTCCCGAAAAAACGACCAGTGCATTTTTATTTTCTTGAAACGCCTTATGATGATCAGTATTTCGCATAATATGTGCCTGAAGAAAAAGTGTACCATCCCGCTCTTCAAATAAAAATGGAACTTGTGTAGCTACTTGCTTACCTGAATTAAAACTTCCGGTAATTAATGCGAAAGGATATTGATCTAAAAAAGCTACTATTGCTTTTTGGTCATTCTCTTTGAAATAAGAAAAGTGATACATGAAGTAATGGATATTAATGGTAAGCAGCACAAGTTATGAAATTACCATTCACATAAAAAAACATTTACTTAAGTGTGGATGCCTGGAGCTATTGGCTCTGTCATTTTTTTATCTAGCTATTACTCAGCACGCATCCTCAAGATAAGAATACGTGCTTCCATAATTTGGTGGAATTAAGTAAAACAAACCTTCTCTTATTTGAAAAATTTCTCAAAGGATACTGATTGTTTTTCTCCAATAGTCAAGGCAATAATCTATATTTGACACTCTTGTCAATATTATAAAAAGGATAAAAATGATACAATTTGCTGATTTTGGAGCTTTAATCAATCAATGGCGGGTAGAAAAAAATCTATCACAAAGGGTTGTAGCCGATAAGCTCGGTATTGATGTAGCAACATTGAGTAAAATTGAAAATGGGGAGCGTTCAATACAACAACGAATGTTGCCAATATTGCCTAATCTGTTTAACCTCGATTTTAAAGAGCTTCAAATAAAATATTTAACTACAAAAATGGAATCGGAATTTGGAAGTGAACCAATTTTTAAAGAATCGCTCGAACGTATTTAAAAATTACAGAATAGAGCAAAACAAATAGCATTGATACTTTTTAATATGGAGCCGAGTAATTCACAAATAATAATTTACCAAACCGAAAACGGTGAAACAAGATTAGATGTTCGGTTAGAGAATGAAACCGTTTGGCTAACTCAAAAGCTAATGGCAGAGTTATTTCAGACAACGCCACAAAACATTACTATTCACTTAAAAAACATCTTTGATGAAGGTGAATTAAGCGAATCGGCAACTTGTAAGGATTTCTTACAAGTTCGCAAAGAGGGAGAAAGAACAGTAGAGCGAAATCAGAAATTTTACAATTTAGACGCCATCATATCTGTAGGTTACAGGATAAAATCGAATGTTGCTACTCGTTTTCGTCAATGGGCTACTCAGCATATCAAAGAATACATTATAAAGGGATTTGTAATGGACGATGAACGCCTGAAAAACCCTGATCAGCCGTTCGATTATTTTGAAGAATTATTAAGGCGTATTCAGGAAATTAGAACTTCTGAAAGGAGGTTTTACCAAAAAATTACGGACATATACGCTACCAGTGTGGATTATGACCCAACACTTGAAACAAGCATCCAGTTTTTTCAGACCGTTCAAAATAAAATGCATTGGGCAATTACAGGCAAAACTGCAGCCGAAATAGTTTCCGATCGAGCCGATAGTAAAAAGCCGAATATGGGTTTAACCAGTTGGAAAGGAACAAAACTTCGCAAACAAGATGTAACTATAGCTAAAAATTATTTGAATGAAGAAGAACTTTTGGCACTTAATAATTTGGCAGAACAATACCTCATATTTGCCGAAGGGCAAGCCATGCGCAGGATTCCTATGTACATGAAAGATTGGCTAAAGAAATTGCATGGCTTTCTTTCTTTAAATGACAGAGAAATACTTACACACACAGGAAAAATATCGCACCAATTAGCAATAGAAAAAGCAGAAAGAGAATATGAGAAATTCAATCAAACTCAGATAAACACCAAGGAAAGTGATTTTGATAAAGAAGTTAAAAAAATAGAAGCTGTAAAGGTAAAATATATTAAGACCAGTAAGAAAAATAAAAAATAAACCAATGATATAATAGACTTAATCTAGCAAAAGAAAACAAAACATAATTGTGGAATAGTCTTAAGGAATAGTAGTCTATATTAATACTTACTGGACCAAAAACCATAGTTATAAAAGAGAAATATTGGGGTTTTGATAATCAATTTATTTAATACAATTGTACTCTTTGAAAATTAACTATTTACAGCAGATGCCCTAATAAGAAGGTCTAGGGAAAAAAGGTAATGTTCTATTTAATATATCCCCAATTAGACTACAATTGCTTTTTGGTCATTCTCTTTGAAATAAGAAAAGTGATAAATGAAGTAAAGGACATTAATGGTAAGCAGCAAAAGTTATGAAATTACCATTCACATAAAAAAACATTTACTTAAGTGTGGATGCCGGGAGCTATCGGCTCTGTCAATTTTTTATCTAGCTATTACTCAGCACGCATCCTCAAGATAAGAATACGTGCTTCCATAATTTGGTGGAGCTGGTGGGAGTTGAACCCACGTCCGAACAAGGCAAGGGCAAGCTTTCTACATGTTTAGCTAACTTTAGATTGTAGGCCTTTATGCTGCTGATAGCTGGCCACATAAAGACTTAGTTCAATTGAAGTCAACAATAGCATTAGAACACTACTATTATTCACTCACCATGCGATGCCTCCTATTGCCACACGGGTGAGCAGGTGCAGCGGAGACAATTAGCGGACTAATCTTGTGATTAAGCGGCTAATGCGTAGTCGTTGTTGCCATTTAGGCGGTTGAAGGTTGATTATTAGGGGTCGATCCAACAACACCCCACATGCTTACTCACGCAAGTCACTAGCCGTCAATTCCTGGCAGCCCCTATTGTGATTTATTGTTGTCAAAGATAATACAAAAAAACAGAGCTTATGTTTTTTTTAAAGATAATACGCTATATCGAATTTTGATGAGCAGTAGAGTCGATTAACTGGCAATTAAGTTTTAACGATCAAGCTTTATTGCGAATAAAAAAACCAACCTAACTTTCGCTAGATTGGTCTTAAAAATAAATTAGTTTAAATTATCTATTTCACTACCTGAAGTGTAGTGTTTATGGTGTTAGAGTCACCTATTAAGTTGATAGCATATATTCCAGCTGAAAACTGCTGTAATGGAATAATTATTGTATTCAATTGACCGCCTACAAGAGTTGTCAATTGCGAGTAAACTATCTTACCATCAGGAGCTATTAATTGTACAATAGCATTACCACTTTTACTTGCAATTAATTGTATGGTAGCTTGCTGCGATGCAGGATTAGGGAATACCTTTAGATCGCCTAATGCATTACTTATGGAGCTTATGCTGGTCACTACATTGTCAAACTGATCTTGGGCAGCATCAGCACTCTCCTGAATATCACTCAAATCGTCACCAGCTATTAACGCAAAAGAAACCCTGACACTATCGCCTGCTGCTATGGTAAAAGGACCAGATGATACTACATCAATAACATCATTGCCTGTTCCTGTGCCCCCAGCAGTAGCACGATTAGTACTTAAGCTTTGATATTTTTCAGCTGTATCAAAACCATCAGAGAGATTTAAACCACCTGCACCGGCTATATTGTCTATTGCATTGTGCATAAATGGAGTGGAGTTTAATAATTTTATAGCAGCATACAATCCTCCGGCATCGGTGCTGTAAGCATATCCCATTTTACGGGCCGCATCTTCATCACATTTGTTGTTGGTATAAACTTGGATATCCCAATCTGCAAAAATTCCCGCATAAAGATTGGACAATGTAGCACCACTATTATTTTTTATAAAATAATCGAAAATGATGTATTTATCATCAGGAGAATTGGTCCATGCATAGGTGCGATGGGTTACCGATATGTCAAGCGGTGATGGACTAGGATTGTCATTAAAAACGCCTCGTGTATCAAAATCAGATATTCCAGGGTTCACTAAACTAATGCGCTGTGCTGACTGAAAATCAAGATCGCTGCCACCTGCATCATCGCGCACCATATCGCTTACTTGATTCACACCTGTCCCAATCATAATACCTGCTTCATAGAGTAGATTATTTGAATTATAAACAAATCCTAAACCACCGCCACCTTGGTTGGCACCATTGAATCCTATTAAACCTTTACTGGTATTGGTTGAAAAAACTAAATTTTGCGTAATGTTCAAATAGTCAACATTTACGGTAAGAGTAAACACATAAGTGCTGGTGTATGCTCCATCTGTTATGACCATTCTCATAGGAACTACTGCATTGAGTGGTGCTGTAGGCCTTACTTTTACTTCAAATGGTACGGTATAGCAATCAACAGAATCAAGGGTTCCCAGTGCACCTATAGTAAAAGAATTTTGAAGAATGGTAACTGCGGTTGACCCAGGTAAAATGGTTACTGTGGCATTAGTGGTGGGGCGAAGGAAATTTTTAAAGGTACACCCAACACGAACAGTATCGTTAGAAACAAAAGCATCATCATTTAAATCAGTGTAGGTAAAATTATATGGCCTTACCGAAGGAGAAGTAGTGTCAGTAATGGCCTTAAACAAGTTTACACGACCAGTTCCCAATTGATTGGTATAGGTTCCATTACCAGAAACTCCATAAATATTATCGCAGGTTACGCGCAATTGCTCGCCCACTTGCAGTGCATTAAAGGATGGAAAACGAGATTTAATTATGGCTGCGCAACCAGCAGCTACCGGACTTGCCATGCTAGTGCCATCATAGCTGGTATAGTTATTATTAAAGACAGTTGTATAAATATTTGATCCTGGGGCACACACGTCAATGGTATATCCGAAATTACTAAATCCAGATTTATTATCACTTTGAGTAGTAGAAGCCACACTAATAACATTGGCATAAGCCGAAGGAAAATGGTCTAGGTTGCTACTATTGTTACCGGCTGCAGCTACAATCAGTGCATCTTTATTAAAAGTAGCGTAATTGATAACATCTTGTTCAAAAGAGCTTGGACCACCTTGGCGCCCCCATGAGCAGTTAATAACATGCGCCCCATGATCTGCAGCATATACAATGCCGTCATATCCATTGTCTATTTGGGTAGTGCTAGCATCAAGGGAAACTTTGACAGGCATAAACTTACAGAAGAAACCAGGGCCTGCCACTCCTACTCCATTATCTGTGGCTGCCATAGCACAACCGCTTACATGACTGCCATGATCAGAGCCTACACACATAGGGCTATTATCATTTTCTGAAACATCCCAGCCACGGTAATTGTCAACATATCCATCCGAATCATCATCTATCCCATTGATGGGGTCATTGTAATTATATTTTATTTGCGACTGCAGATCGGGATGATCCCAATCAGTTCCAGAATCAATAATGGCCACCACTACATTAGTATCGCCCTTCCATACATCCCAGGCATTATAAGCATTGATGTTGTTTAAAAAATACTGTTGTCCTATTTGAGGATCATTGGGGGTATATTCCATGGTATGCAAAAAAATAGGCTCGGCATAGATCACAGAACCACTGCTTGCCAAAGCCTTAGCAGCTTCTAATGGATTGATATCTGCCCTTAGTTCAGCTTTAAAAATGGTAGCAAGATCAACTTGCTGTTGTCCTATTTTCTGTGAAACGTTAGTGGCTTGTTTAAAGTAGGGTGCAGTACTTGTGACACCTATTTTCTGAAGAGCTTGAACAAATACTGGCGACTGTCGGGTAGCAACATGGGCCAGTTTATAAACGATAGTATGTGGTTTCACTGCACCTTGGTCGGTTAGAAGCGTACTTGCAGCCCAGCCATTGATCCCAACAAATGTTGCTGCTGCAAGGAGCATCAGCTTTTTAGAAAAAGTCATAATTTAAAATAATTTAGTGAAGAGTTTAAATATTTTTTGAATAAAATAGAAGCCATAAAGTTACGATTTTAATCGATATAACCTTAATGTGAAGAAGTACAAATAAGTAATTTAATTGTAAACAATAATACAAGCAAAAAGATCAGGTAGATTTATTAAAATAATCAGGTTACAAATGAGAAAATTCAGGTAAATGTTCTAAAAACTCGAAGTTAGCTTTAAGATGGTTAGGTTTTAGAATAAGATGTTGTAAACCGTTCGTGATTAAAAATAATGAGGTTTTTAAAGATGCATCGTAGCGAGATGCTTGATCGGCCACCGCTTGATTAAGCGCTACAGTAGGAGCCTTACACTCAACCAATAACGCAGGTACTTTAAGCCTATTGAATACAACAATATCATACCTTCTGGTAAGGTCGTTGATTACGATTGTGCGCTCAATGCTTAAAAAACCGAGTGGATAATTCAATGTAAAATGAAGGTAGTGGATAACATGCTGCCGCACCCATTCTTCAGGAGTCAATACCACATACTTTTTTCTGGCGATGTCGAAAACTTTTATCGGTTCATTGGCATTATTACCGCGTTGTAGCTTAATATTGTATTTAGGAAAATTAAGCTTTTTAAAATTTGCCTCTCTCATTGCATGAAGACTAAAAAAGAAATAGTAGAAAATTGGTTGCCTCGGTATACCGGAACAGAATTGGACAAATTTGGGAAATATATTTTACTTACCAATTTTGGTCTTTATGTTAAAATGTTTGCAGAATGGAATAATGTACCAGTCAATGGTCAGGACAAGCCGATGCCAAATGCTACCGCCAATGATATTACCTTTATCAACTTCGGAATAGGCAGTCCAAATGCAGCCTTAATAATGGATTTGCTAAGCGCCATACAACCTAAGGCAGCCTTATTTTTGGGAAAATGTGGTGGATTAAAGAAAAAAAACAAGTTGGGCGATTTAATACTACCTCTAGCTGCGGTAAGAGGAGAAGGTACTAGTAACGATTACATGCCGCCAGAAGTGCCCGCCTTACCTTCTTTCAACTTACAAAAGGCAGTAAGTACCACCATTAGGAATTTTGATAATGATTACTGGACAGGAACAGTTTATAGCACCAACCGTAGGGTATGGGAATTTGACAAAGATTTTAAAAAGTATTTAGAGCGCACACGCTGTATGGCCATTGATATGGAGACAGCAACCATTTTCACTGCTGGATTTGCCAATAAAATTCCATCTGGCGCATTGCTTTTAGTAAGCGATCAACCGATGATTAGCACCGGTGTAAAGACTGCTGAGAGTGACCAAAAGGTTACCTCTGATTTTGTGGAACGACATGTAAAAATAGGAATAGCTTCCTTGAATGAGCTAATTAATAATGGATTAACTGTTAAGCATTTGAGATTTTAATATAATTACCTAAATGACTTTCACCGAAATAATGCAAGATTTGAAGAAAGGGAAATACAGTCCTGTATATCTCTTGCATGGTGACGAAGCCTATTATATAGATAAAGTAGCCGACCACATAGAACAAAAGGTGCTACAAGATGGTGAAAGGGATTTTAACCAAACCATACTTTATGGGCGTGATGTTGACTTACTACAGCTAATCAGTATTGCTAAACGCTACCCAATGGCTAGTCCATACCAAGTAATAATAGTAAAGGAAGCTCAAGATATAAAAGGATTATTAGGAAAAGATGATAGCGATGCCGAAGAGCCAGAACCTTTAACGAAAGATAAAGACAAGAAGAAATCAAAAACCCCATTGCTAGATTATTTAGCGCAACCACAGCCCTCTACCATATTGGTATTTTGCTACAAACATAAAAAAGCCGATGCTCGAACTAAAATCTTCAAGGCAATAGAAAAAGTGGGCACTGTGCTACTATCGGCAAAATTATATGAAGATAAAATACCAAATTGGATAGAAAAATATTGTAGTGACCAAGGATTTACCATTGAGCCAAAAGCATCAGCATTGTTGAGTGCCTATGCAGGAGCCAATTTATCAAAACTTAGCAATGAACTGGATAAATTATTTATCAACTTAAGAAAAGGTGATACTATCAATGCTGGTTTAATTGAACAATATATTGGAGTAAGCAAGGATTTTAATGTTTTTGAACTCAGTTCGGCTTTGCTCTCGCGCGATATTACAAAAGCAAACAAGATTATCAATTATTTCGGTGCCAATCCTAAAAGCGGTCCAATGCCAATGGTACTACCAGTAGTTTTTTCTAATTTTATAAAATTACTTAAATACCAAAATCTTCCAGATAAAAATGCTAGGCAGGCAAGTGCAGCACTAGGTATCAATGAATATTTCATAAAAGAATATGCTGAGGCTTCAAAAAAATACAGTGTAAGTAAAATAGTAAACATTATAAGTATGCTCCGTGACTATGATCTTAAAAGCAAAGGGGTGAATAACATTGGCACCATGCCAGATAGTGAATTGATGCGTGAATTAGTTTTTAAAATAGTACATTAAGCATGAAGCAATACTGGTTAGTAAAATCAGAACCCTCCAACTACAGTTGGCAGCAATTTTTAAAGGATAAAAAAACATATTGGGATGGCGTACGCAACTATGCTGCACGAAATCATTTAAAAAACATGCGTGTGGACGATTTGGTACTCTTTTACCACAGTAATGAAGGATTAGAAGTGGTGGGAATAGCGATTGTAACCAAAACCTTTTACCAAGATCCTACCACAGAAGAAACTGCATGGGTTGCAGTAGATTTAAAACCATTAAAAACATTAACTCAACCCGTAAAGTTGGCCACCTTGAAACAAAATGCGTTATTAAAAGACATCGGCCTAATTAAAATAGGAAGGTTAAGTGTTATGCCACTATCTCCATTAGAATTTAATACCATCATTGAAATGGGCCAAACAGCATTAACATGACAGCCCCCACACTCCACTTACTCAAACACTATTTAAAACTAGAATATAAAAGTAAAGCAACCATTAGTGGCCTAATCATTTATGCTGCAGCTTCGGTGTTTATTTGCAACCTAGTATTTAATCAGAGCATTAATAGTGCCACCTGGAATGCCTTACTTTGGATTATTTTGCTCTTCATTTGCATGAATGCATCTGTAAAAAGTTTTAACCATGAAAATAGTTATCGTTTTTTACTCTATTACCAATTAGTGGCACCAAACACCATTATAAAAGCCAAGATTGTGCATAGTACAGCCATTATGGTTTTACTAGCTTTGGTTACTTTAGGCTGCTATAGTTTCATGTTAGGCAATCCTGTAAATAATAATGTACTATACATAACTACTCTCGTGCTTGGGTGTTTTGGATTGGCTACCACACTCACGCTCATAGCTGCCCTTAGCAGTAAGGCAGGTATTGGCCCAGGAATGATGGCTGTACTAGGTTTTCCGGTTATCATACCTCAATTGATGGCTAGTATAAAACTTAGTAAAATGGCGATGGATGGATTAGATTGGAGTGTGAGCTATAGATACCTCATTATATTGATAGCATTAAATATTATAAGTGTATCATTAAGTCTAATTTTGTTTCCATTTATCTGGAAAGACTGACTGCCTATTTAACCAATGCTCAAGATAATTTATAAATTTGCAAATGACTTCAGAAAAACTATACAATGATTAAATGGTGGAAAATATTGGCAATAATTTTAGTATCCGGAAGTGCTGTAGCTGGCCTCTTGATACCTGTACCTCGAATGCCAATTTTAAATGAGACCATAAGGAATTTGTTCTTCCATGTGCCCATGTGGTTTGCCATGATGTACCTATTGGTTGCAAGTTTGATTTTAAGCATAAAATATTTACGAAACAATGAACTTAATACGGATGCAGCCGCTTCGGCTAATGCTCAAGTAGGCATTTTATTTGGAGTGCTAGGAATTATAACCGGTAGCCTTTGGGCTAAATATACATGGGGCACGTGGTGGACTAATGATGTAAAGCTCAATGGAGCAGCCGCCACACTGTTCGTGTACACAGCTTATTATTTGCTTCGTACTGCTATTGAAGATGAAACAAGAAGAGCACGCCTATCAGCAGTTTATAGTATTTTCGCCTTCTCGATAATGATAGTATTGCTTTGGGTATTACCAAGGCTCCAAAGCAGCGACTCTCTGCATCCAGGAAATGGCGGTAATCCAGCATTCAAACAATATGATCTTGACAACAATATGCGATTGGTTTTCTACCCGGCTGTAATTGGTTGGATTTTATTGGCAGCATGGATAGCTGAGATTCAAACAAAAATCAATAAACTTTCACAACAATGAAAAAACGTTACACCTTCCTAATAATTTTTTTGTTCAACTTCATTTCTCAACCAACCTATGCACAAGATGCTGTAATCATGGCCGACACCATGCGGAGTGAAGGTAAAATTTATGTGGTGGTAGGGGCAATTGTAATCATTCTTGGTGGACTCTTTACCTACCTTGTAAGATTAGACCGCAAGGTGAACAAACTCAAGCAATAAAAAGGCTAAACTTTATTGGTTCGTGCTTAATGTTTACATTTGAAGCATGAAAACTTCTCACATCATTGCCTTGCTAATGATTGCAGCGGCATTGGCAGCCATCTACTCTACTTTTGCTGATAGTAGCACTTATGCAAGCATTGCTGAAGCTAAAGCTGATCCATCGAAAACTTTTCATGTAGTTGGTAAATTAATGAAGGATTTACCACAAATTTATGACCCACAAACAAATCCAAATCTATTCTCTTTTCACATTAAAGATAACAAAGGCGAATCAGTTAGGGTACTTTTAAACAAAGCTAAACCGCAAGATTTTGAACAATCGGAACAGATTGTGGTCATAGGAAAAATAGTTAACCAAGATTTTATTGCTAATGATATCTTAATGAAGTGCCCAAGTAAATACAGTAATGAAGAAGCGAAAGCAAAAGCTCTTCAAGGAAGTATGTGATATTTACCTTCCACTTCACTAGATTAAATCAAATTAATAAACTTCAAATTTTAATATTCTTAATGCAGGACTCCATTCAATACATAGGCGAACAACCTCTTTTCGGAATAATAGGCAATTTACTTATCGCCATTGCATTCAGTTGTGCAATGGTAGCTGCAATTGGATATTTTTATTGGATGCGCAGTGGAGACATTATATGGAAAAAGTTTTCTAGAAGTTTTTTTTACATCCATACGCTAAGCATTGTTAGCATATTCATATTATTGATGTACCTTATTCTCAACCATAGATTTGAATATCACTATGTATGGGAACACAGCAATGAAGAAATGCCTTTAAAATATATTTTTGCATGCATTTGGGAAGGCCAGGAAGGAAGTTTTTTACTTTGGCTATTTTGGCATGCTATTATAGGGTTATTGGTAATCTATCGCACTAAAACATGGGAAGCGGGAGTAATGATGGTCCTAAGCCTGATACAAATTTTTTTAAGTTCCATGTTGCTAGGAATTATTATTTGGGGTGATCAAAAAATAGGGACTAATCCTTTCGGTTTGCTACGCAACGATCCTTCGTTTGCCAATCTCCCCTTTATAAAAATGCCTGATTACTTACAACATATTAAGGGCAATGGCCTAAACCCATTGCTTCAAAATTATTGGATGACCATCCACCCCCCTACACTTTTTCTTGGATTTGCACTCACAGCTATACCTTTTTGTTTTGCAATCAGTGGATTCATCCAAAAAAAATACACTGAGTGGATAGTACCGGCCATAAGCTGGACCTTCACCGCAGTATTAGTTTTAGGTATAGGTATATTAATGGGTGCAGCCTGGGCTTATGAATCATTAAGTTTTGGAGGGTTCTGGGCATGGGACCCTGTGGAAAATGCATCGCTAGTTCCCTGGATGACATTAGTAGCTGCAGCACATGTAATGCTAATCTACAAAAGTCGAAAAACTACAGTGCTCAGCAGCTTTATACTAGCCACCATAAGTTTTGTTTTAGTAGTATATTCTACTTTTCTAACTAGAAGTGGTATTCTGGGTGACACTTCTGTACACGCATTCACTGACCTAGGCATGAACCTGCAATTAGAAGTTTTTCTGTTTTTCTTTTTAGGATTAATGATTTTCCAACTAATCAAAAATTTTAATAAATTAAATTTATCAAACGTAGAAGAGTCATTTAGTAGTCGAGAATTTTGGATGTTTGTTGGCGTATTATTACTGATAATTGGAGCTATACAAATAACCTTTCAAACCTCGCTCCCTGTAATCAATAAATTATTTAATACTAAATTAGCACCCGCTGCTGATGTAATAGATAGTTATAACAAATGGCAATTACCCATTGCAGCATTATTACTCCTCTTAATAGCTATAACACAATTTTTCAACTACAAAAATAGTGATATCAAAAATGTAAGTAGGAAGCTATTGATTCCAGCACTCTTAAGCTTTGCACTTGTCTTGATAAGCTATTGCACACTTGGAAATAATTATCGGTTACATTACTACATCCTACTCTTTTCAGCTTGCTTTGCTGCATTAGCTAATACACACTATATAATCAATGTATTGAAAGGAAAAATAAAATTCAGCGGTTCTTCAGTAGCACATATTGGCTTTGCATTAATCATGCTAGGAGCCCTAATAAGTAATTCAAGAAAAGAAACTATCTCTCAAAATTTCAAAAATATTAATTTAGGAAAAGATTTTCCTAATTCTGAAAATATTATGATCGAAAACAGGATAGACACTTTGCCCATGGGTGGCTATTATGTGGTGTATGAACAAGCTCGCAAAGAAGGTTATAATCTTTATTATGATGTTGCATATTTCAATCAAAATTTGAATGGCGAAAAAGAAAAAGCTTTTACCCTATCTCCTATTTTACAACTTAATGAACGCATGGGAAATGTGGCTGAACCCAGTACAAAGCGATTTTGGAACAAGGACATTTATACACATCTTACTTATGTAGAATTAAATGAAAAGGAAGATAAAAGTAATGACCCTTACCAAACCGCAAAGGAAGCCATCATGGCCATAGGTGATACCTTCATCACTTCTAATAGTTTTGTAATTTTACAAGGATTGAATAAAAATATTGATAAAGCCAAATTAAATTTGAATGAACAAGATTTAGCAGTGGGGGCTAAATTAATGATTGAAAATGTTAACCGAGTGAAATTTAATGCAGAACCGCTCTTTGTAATTCGAGACTTTATGTCATACAGTCAAGAGGCGATGGTAGATAGCCTTGGATTAAAAATTGCATTCAGTAAAATTGATCCTCAGAGCGGTAAAATCACGCTTAATATAAGTGAATTAAAATCAAACAAAAAGGATTTTATTATCATGAAAGCTATTGTCTTTCCTTACATCAACATATTATGGTTAGGGTGTATATTACTTATAGTTGGCAGCATCATTGCAATTAGGCAAAGAATAAAATTAACGAGCAAAAATCTTGAATAAGCCTTTTTCAAAAATAGGAATAATAGGAAGTGGCAATGTGGCTACAGCATTGGCTATAGAATTAAAAGCTAAGGGATATAACATAACCGAAATTTATAGTCGCAAAAAGGCAAATGCTGAAATACTAGCAAAAAAAATTGGAGCAAGAGTAATAGAAGATCTTGCGGAACTGAATCCACAGCTTGATTTAGTAATCATAGCCGTGACAGATGATGCCATAGCACCAATTGTAAGTAAAATAAAAAAAACTATTAAATCAATTGTTCACACTTCTGGAAGCGTAGCATTATCGGCAATTAAGAAGGGCAATGAAAATTATGGTGTATTTTATCCACTTCAAACATTTTCAAAAAAGCGAAAAGTAGATTTTAAAAAAATTCCATTTTGCATAGAGGCCAATAATGCTAAACTGCTCAGAAAATTAAGGCTATTGGCTAAATCTATTGGCGGAGAAGCTTTTGAATTATCAAGCAAGCAACGGCTTCAGGTGCATTTAGCAGCTGTAATTACCAATAATTTTACCAACCATTTACTACATATTTCCCAATTCATTTTAAAGAGAAATGGATTGCCTTCCAAAATTTTATACCCTCTATTGTGTGAAACAATCGAAAAAGCCGTTAAAATTGGGCCAGCTAAAAGTCAAACGGGACCAGCAATACGTGGTGACTCAAGCACAATAAAAAAACATTTAGGCTTATTACCCAAGGCTCATCAAAAAGATATCTATATAGCAATTACTAAATCAATTCAATCCCTATGAACTTTAAAGAAAGGTTGCAAAAAATTAAACTTTTTATCTTTGATATGGATGGAGTGCTTACGAATGGAACGCTACTGGTCACAGAAAATGAGCTTCACCGAACCATGAACATTAAGGATGGATATGCTATGGCGCATGCAATAAGAAATGGTTATGAAATGGCAATAATCAGCGGTGGCCACAGTTCTAGTGCCGAACAAAGATTCAAAAAACTTGGTTTGAAAAATGTTTTCATGGGCGTAGAGAATAAAAAAGACATTCTAATGCAATTATTAAAGGACTTGGGCCTTTCTTATGATAATACACTCTATATGGGCGATGACATGCCCGATCTACCTTGCATGAAATTAGTAAGTGTACCATGCGCACCATATGATGCTTGTTCAGAAGTTTTAGAAACTGCATGTTATGTTTCACCAAAACGTGGTGGCGAAGGTTGTGTTCGCGATGTAATAGAACAAGTACTAAAATTACATGGCAAATGGGCATAAGAGCGAAATTGTTTATACTTTTTAAATCATCCAGACCCGTTAATCTGGCAATGATGATGCTTAGTTTGTTGCTGCTTAGATATTGCTTGATAATTCCTGCCTACCAAGTAATCTATAATTATACCAACACTTTTCCTTCACATCTTTCTAAAATCGATTTCACACTTATCATTTTTGCAGTGCTTTTAACTGCAACCTTAGGCTACTACTTAAACGACTTTCATGATTATTATATTGATGAAAAAAACAAGCCAGGAACTAATAAAATTAGAACCATATTCACTAAAAAAAGTATTCAAACATTTTATGTCATTGGATTGATTATAAATATTCTATTAGGCTGTTACCTTGCAATCAAAATAAACAAGCCTATAATGGGTGCAATATTCCCATTTAGCTTATTCACACTCTGGCATTACAACCATACATTAAAAAAAATAACATGGGTTGGAAACATTACCATAGCATTCCTATCATTCTTAGTAGTACTTACTCCCGCATTATTTGAACCTGATTACTATACCAACATAGCTTTTACATTGATTTATGCTCTATTTGCATTTTTCATTTCCTGGATACGAGAATTAGTAAAAGATATAGAAGATATCGCTGGAGATACAATCGGTCAACGGAAAACACTCCCAGTGGTGTATGGGATTAAATTTTCCAAATCGATTGCCATCCTGCTTTGCATAGTATTAATGGCATTTATAAGTATGGTACACTATTTTTATTTTTATAAAAATCAAGTTTTTAGCATGTGGAATATGTTAGCCTTTTTTTTGATTCCGGTAGTAGCACTCATCTATCTCATCTACAGTGCTAATACCTCACAGGATGCAAGGTTTGCCCAACTATTTTGCAAATACTACATGCTTATAGGGATATTAAGTTTAATACCCTTCTATTATTTCTTCATTAAATAAAAAACCCGGGAATCACCCCGGGCCACGAACCATCATTTAAGATTGTTCATTTACAATCCAAAAATATGGTCAAATAAACATAATCAAATTGCGAAGTGGCATACCCTATACTGGGTATATGGAAATACCCATAGCTACTGATTCATAAAGCAATAAAATTAAACTACCTTCACTCCTATCAATTCCAAAGATAGTACAGCATGAAACTTACTTTACCTTATACCCTATTACTATGCATTAGTATAAACCTTGCACTTGGTCAAAGCGGTTCAAATTTTTTAAAGATTAATGAAACCCTACCTTTTCCCGTAGTAGCAATGGATTTATCCCCTTCTAAAGAACATGTAGCTATGAGTACTCTTCGCGGACCAGTATACATCTACAATGCCAATTCATTACAAGAAATATCTCAGTTTAAAATCAGTGGCTATGAACTAGGACCAAAGATTAACTACAGTAGATCAGGAAAGTATATTTTACTTCAAGAACAGTATTACAATGATGCTTATACCAATAAGGATCGTAAGGGTGATATAGATATATTAGATGCACAAAATGGAAACTCAATATTTCATGCCAATGGGGCACTATCTGCAGATATTGATGAAACAGGAGAAAAAGTTTATGTTCTTAAGTCCAATACAATTGTTGTTTATCAACTAAAAACTGGTGAAGAGCTTAAGCGAATTTCGTTAGAAGATCCAGGAACATCTATAGCAGTTAGCGGTGATGGAAGCTTACTAGCTGTCTCTCACAAACTCGAACTAGGCGATGTGAAAAATATCCCTTCCATAAGAAATGATAAGAAAGCTATCAAACAAGCAGTAAAATTTAGAGAGATTGTATATTTCTACAATACCCAAAGTTTTTCTCTTTCCCATACGTCCGATGATTTCTTCGACATGATTTTCTCTATGACCTTTAATAATGAAGGAAATCAACTATATGTATATAGCACTCCCAATAATAGATTATTAAAGAAGAATACAAGTGGTGTTGGAGCAACTAACGGATTAAGACAAGGATACATAAGTATTGCTAATGCTGCAGATGGCGCAGTAAGCAGGGTAATGTTCAATACACGGTCTGCCAATCCAGAATTACAAGAGCATCCAACAGAAGATGCCATAGCAGTAAGCAGTCAAGAAATGAAAAATTTCAGTGCCCCACCAGAAGTACTTATATACATAAAAAGCACGGCTGAGATTTTCAAAAAGTTTGAAATAAAAAAAAGATGGCGTGAAGGTCCCAGTGGCGACCGTGCTGCCTTTGTATTTCTACCTGCTAAGGATGCGCTGCTCATTGGCTATGGACAAGAGCTAATTCAATGGAACTATCTCAAATAAGATCCGTGCTAGTGGGTATAAAAAAATACCCTTAACAACGTATTTAAAGTGCCTATGCTTAAAACTACTTTTACGAAATCAATCCAAAAAAAATATGAAATCACTAGGTAAAAAATTATTTCTTCTATTAGCATTATTATGGACCGTGCAAGCTCAGGCACAAAAAATGAAACTCATTGAAGAATATGAAGCAGTGGTAACACAAGCTAAAACTGAATTAGATAGCAGTTTAAAATCAGGGCATCTGAATGACTGTAAAATAAAACTAAAATTAAAGGGAGAATACATCATGAATGTAACCATTGGGGAGAAAGGCAAGGTATTGTCAGTCTATACTATAAGCAATGACACAGATGATATTCCCATGCAAAACAAAGTAAAAGATTGCGTTAGGACGCAAACGTTTAACTTTAAAATGCCCAAAGGAAAAACATATAAATTTGAATACACATTTAATTTCTAATAACAATAAACAATAAATAAAATAATCCAAAAAAATGAAAACACTTCAAAAAATCACCCTATCATGCCTGCTATTGGGCTTCAACGTACAAGCACAAGAAGAAATGAGCGTTGTATGGCAAACAAAACTTGAGCATAAATCTGAAAATGCCGATATATCTTTTGATAAAGGCATACTGATGGGAAGTAGTGCACGTGAGATAAGTGTTCTGGAAAATGAAAAAGGAACAGTAAAATGGCACAATGATTTTAAAGTAATAGCACCAGGATTATCGAAAGTTGATGAACAAATTGCAATGTGGGAGGCCAATATTGTTTTCTTATTCGATAGAAAAATGGGGAAAGATAAAATGGCCTGTATAGATGTAAACACTAGTAAATTACTATGGATGACTGACAAGTACCAAGATGTTGGTGAAGAAAGTATTGTTTACATTGCTGAGTTGGAATCATTTGCCGTAACAACGAAGGATGCCTTAACGATGATCAAAGCAAGAACTGGTGAAGAAATTTGGACTACAAGCAAATTTAAAGGTGTGGTTGGCGCCTATTATTATAGCAGTGATTACATAACCTTACTAAACTATAAACCTACGGAATTAGGAGCCCTATTCTCTGGATTTAAAAACCAAATTGTAAAAATGAACGCCAAAAATGGCGACATTGTTTGGGAGCAAAGTTTTTTTGGAATGGCTGAACGAAAAGTTATTACAAGAGAAAAAATTGTTGACATTGATATAAAAAATGGAAAGGTGTTTTTATTCTTAAACGGAATACAAGTTTACGATTACAATACTGGAACCATGCTATGGAATGCTGCTTATGATTACACGGTGAATGTGATCAGCAAACCCATGGGCGCCAAGAGATTTGGGGTGTATGAAGCAATTGCTAAACCCCTAGTGGTGGGAAATGATGTGTATGTTTTAGATTTTAAAACCCCACGTAAACAATACATCAAGAAATATGACCTTAATTCGGGCAAACTGTTATGGACATCACCCGACATTGATGATGCTAAAGCAATTCCGGGCATGTACTATGTGGATAATACAGTAGTACTTCAAATAGGTGGCGCAGTAGAAGCGCAGGCTGTTATTGTGAAACGCGATCCCCAAACTGGAGAACAAACTACAACTTACAGAGTATGGTACCCTACTGTAAAACCATTGGGATTACAAGCCTACAATGCTACTGATGGATCAAAAATGTGGGAGAGTGAAAGATTTAGAAAAGATATTACAAATGCATTTGTAAGTAAGACTAACCTAATAGTTGCTAGTGGAAAGGCCTTATATTCACTTGACATTAAAAGTGGAAAAGATAACTATGAAGTTGCGCTAGGTGATGATAAAATAGGATTAGCAACCAAGATAGTAGAATACAAGGATCGAGTGATAGTAGTAGGCGAGAAAGGAATTTCTAATCATACTCTAACAGATGGAAAATTGATGAGTAGCGGAAAATATAAAAGTAGTAGCATGGGGGGGAAAAAAGATAACATGCTTATGATGATGACTGATAATGATGATATAGCCGTATTTGATATGGACAGCTGTAAATACAAGGAATACAATAATAGAAAAGGTGCTACAGCTAGAATGAGCGATGATGCAAAATATGTATATGTATGGGATAAAAAGGAAGTATTAAAACTTTCAACCAAATAAATATTAAAATTTGAACACAATAACAAAATCAGGCTTAACTTTATAAGCCTGATTTTTTTTTAAAACTACAATGGTCTTCCAATGAAAAAAAAATACATTACCTATCTCCTTCTCTTTCCTAACTTAATACTTGGCCAACAAATGCAATGGGCATCAAGCGTGATAAATTATAGTAGTCAATCCAGTGAACGATCTTCATCGGCTCAAACTGTGTTAGGCGAACCAGACAATATGCCAAACAATTGCAATAGTGCTACTGCATGGGAAGCAAGCACCGATGAACGCAAAGAGTTTTTACATGTAGGCTTTGCCACTCCTCAACAAATTAGTCAGGTTACAGTAGCTGAAAACTGCAATCCTGGTGCAGTGTATAGAGTGTTATTGTACGATGAAGCGGGAATAGAATACGAAGTGCATAAGCAAAAAGCCGATACTACACTGAGTAGCCATGGCAGATATTTTAATGTAAACTTTCAAAAAACTAGCTATAAAGTTAAAGAAGTAAAAATAGGTATTGATTGCAGATCAGTATCGGGTACCAATCAAATAGATGCCATTGGTATTTCGCCTGAAAAAGTAATTTTAGAAAGCAAACTTACCACTATAGAGAATAAATATTTCCATGGCACTATCGAACGCCTGAGTGATAATGTAAACTCAAGGTACACCGAAATTCACCCAGTAATTAGTCCAGATGGTTTAACACTGTATTATGTACGAAAAGATTATCCTCCACATGATGATAGGGATAAAATATGGTACTCACAACTACAAACTAATGGAGAATGGGGCGCGGCTAAAATTATGTCAGAACCCTTGAACAATAGTAATCATAACAGTATAAGTGCCGTGACACCTGATGGAAACAAGTTGCTGCTTAGTCACCATTACTATAAAAATAGTAATGAGCAAGGCGAAGGCTGGTCCATAAGCACAAGGAATACAGCAGGATGGAATTACCCCAGTAATGAAGTAATTAAAAATTTCTCGAACACTGATAGGTATTTTAATTGTTATATGAGCAACGATGGTAAAAAAGTATTCATGAACGTGAGAAGGACTGACACCAAAGGTACTTCCGATCTATACATTTCAACCTTACTGTCTGATAAAACATGGAGTGAACCAATTTCACTTGGGCCCAATATCAATTCATTAGGAAGCGAATGTTGTGCCTTTTTAGCAAGCGATGATAGAACCCTTTATTTTTCATCAGATGGATTTAACGGATATGGAAATAATGACATTTACATGGCTAAACGCATAGATGATAGCTGGACCAATTGGACCAAACCTATTAATATGGGCGAGCCCTTAAACTCACCAGACTGGGATTCCTATTACACCATTCCGGCAAAAGGCGACTATGCCTATTTTGTTCGTGGCGCTGATATTTACAGAGTACGCATAGCTCCAGAACTAAAACCAGATCCAGTAGTCCTAATCTATGGAAAAGTAATTAATCAAAAAACAAAAGAATCCATTGGAAACGCAAATATTCAGTATCAATTTTTGGCCAGCGGGAAAGAAGCTGGTATAGCAATCAGTTCACCAGATAGTGGTGCATACAAAATAGTGCTGCCGGCTGGAAAAGCCTATGCATTTTTAGCTAATGCTGTTAACTATTTTTCTGTAAGCGATTATATAAACTTAGATACACTTAAAGCCTACCAAGAAATTAAACGGGATCTCTATCTCGCACCTGTGGAGGTAGGACAGACAATAAGAATCAATAATATCTTTTTTGATTTTGCTAAGTCCACTTTAAAATCTGAATCTTATGCAGAACTAGATAGATTGGTTTTACTATTAAAACAGAATATTAATTTAGAAATAAGTTTAAGTGGTCATACAGATGATGTGGGCCATGACAATGACAATTTGTTACTTAGCCAAGCACGCTCAAATGCAGTAAAAACATACCTAACAAATAATGGTATTGCTATAAGCAGGTTAACTTCAGAGGGATTTGGTGAAAAAAATCCGATAGCTAGTAATTCAACTGAAGAAGGCCGTCAATTAAATAGAAGAGTAGAATTTACTATCACAAAAAACTAGTTAGGCATTTTTGTTTTAACGATTGCAGAGATAGGAGCGTCAACCAAGTGGAAATTACGGTAGTAAAAATTTAATATTTCAATATAATTTTTACCATTCGCAGCCATTTTCATGGCGCCCTCTTGACAAAGTCCTATACCGTGTCCAAAGCCTCTTCCAATGAGTAACAACTGATCTTTGCAAGCAAAAAGGTTAAACCAAGCGCTCTTAAGATTAAAGTGATTGCGAATTAATGCTGTACTTATGTAATTATTACCATGGAAAATATAAGCAGGCCTATCATCATGGCAATAAACTTCAGTAATAATATCATGATGTGGGAGTAAAAAACTTGAATCGCGGGTATAGGTATACACAAATCGATTCCAATTATTTCTATCCATTAACTGTTGCCATGAATGATGTTGCCCAGATGCACAATGCGGATCTTCCACTTGCTTAAAAAAAGGAACTGAGCTATTCCACAGTTCCTCAATATTTCCAGTCTTGCCCCCACAATTACTATGGTACAATGCAGCAATAGCCTTTGAGTTGCTATCAGTTAAAATTAAATTTTTGGTTAGCAATACTGCACTATCTGCCAATCTATTCCACTTAGCCTTTCCTTTATATACTTGGCAATGCTGATCAGCACATAGATTATATCCCTCAGCAAAATGTCTGTTTAAATTTGCTATTGCATAACTTCTAGCTAGAATTGCTTGCACCTTTAACATTTCAATTTGTGAGCAGCCCCCAGCTTCAGCTTCTACCACGCCACTTAGATAGGCATTTAATTCCACGTTTAAGGTAAACACCACTTCCTTATTGTTACATGAAATTACAGCATCACCTTCCAGTGTACTATTATAATTAGGCTGTAAATTAGTACTAATTTTAAAATTAACACCATGCTTTAATTGCCTAATTAATATTATATCTGATTTGATAATCTCATTATTATATACAAAGGATAATTGATTGTTACTAACTCTAATACTCACTTTTCCATCAGTTACAACCTCGATTCCATCCACAATTACAGTGTAATCGTCACACAAATAATTAATATTTACAGCTTCTACCTGTCTATTCGAAAATAGTCTTACCTTAATTGTTTGTGCATTTGATTCTATTACAGCGCAAAGAATGAATAAATAAAAAAGTTTCATCTCACTTCAAGATTGCTATAATTTCCTTTGCTGCATTTAATGATGCACCCTTTCCTCCACATAATACCTCTAACTGTTGATACTTATCGAGCATTTGATTCAATGGTTGAGGATCAGTTAATTTTAGAGCAGCCTGCAATAATTTTTTATCTGTAAAATCACCTTGTATGAGTTCTTCTACAACCGGTTCATCCAATATTAAATTCACTAGTGAAATATACTTCACCTTTACTATTTGTTTAGCTATTAAATAGCTAAGGGCATTCCCTTTATAGCATACCACTTGGGGAACTTTAAACAATGCAGTCTCTAATGTAGCTGTTCCACTGGTAACAAAGGCTAGATCAGCTTCACTTAGCAAGTTGTAGGTATTATTTTGCAGTACACGAATATTGGTGTTCTCAAGGTATTTATTATAAGAGGAGATAGATTGCGAAGGTGCGGCAGCAATTATTGTCTCATACTTTGGTCCAAGCAGCTGCGCCACCTTTACCATGGTTGGCAACATGGCCCTAATTTCTTGCTCCCTACTACCAGGCATCAAGAGCAATTTCTTCTTCGCTAAACTAAAGTGACTTTGAATGCTGGGAGTTAATTGAAAATTAGCAATAGCATCAATTAGCGGATGTCCTACAAAAATTGCATTATAATTTAATTTTTTAAAATAATCGACCTCAAATGGTAGAATAACCAATAATTTATCTACTGCACGTTTTATTATTTTAACCCTACCTTCCTTCCATGCCCACAACTGAGGGCTTATGTAATAAACCACCGGAATGCCCAGACTTTTAACATAATCAGCTATTCTTAAATTAAACCCAGGATAATCAATTAAAACTACAACATCTGGTTTCCAAGCGTAAATATCATTTTTACATGACGCAATATTTTTAAGAATCGTTTTAAGATTGGCAATAACTTCTACAAACCCCATGAAAGCGAGCTCACGATAGTGCTTCACCAGTTGAGCTCCAGCAGTAGTCATTAGATCGCCTCCCCATGCCCTAATGATGGCTCCATCATCCAGTTTTTTTAACTCTTGGATTAAATTAGAACCGTGCAAGTCACCACTGGCCTCGCCTGCTATGATGTAATATTTCATAATTTACATTTACAAATGAAAATAATAAATGTTAAATAGCTCATAATGAACTAACTTGTTTTCAACATTGACAAATGAGAAAAACATGTAAGGTTTTACTTCAATTAGCAAAATCAAATATCGAAAAGGAGGCTATAATTGTTTCAGAATTCCAAATCAATAAAAGCTATGGTTTAACACACACTTTAACCCCGTAAGGTTAAAAAAAATTCCGAACCCCGTAAGGTTCGGTTTTTTTATTTATGGGATGAAGTATCTGTGGGAGGTACAATCTTTTTTTCTCTTTTAAACAGTTGATTGATATTATTAAATTCTTCACGATAAAAGATACCAATGCCCTGTGTGTAGGGCGCAACATAAAAAATTGAATTATTGTTGCTTCGGTTGTAGCCTCTTAACTTAAACCGGCCATCACCCAGTTTATATTCTGCATTAAATTCTCCCACCACAGTATTGCTATTTTGCCGATTGACATAGCCCACATTCCCTTCTAATGTAAAACGATCATTCAACAATGATTTAGAAAATTGTACCCCATACTCTTGATCACTAAAATCGTCCTTTGGTTTATAATTAAAGCCTAAATTAAGACCTGTATTAATTTGATTTAACCAATTTGACACTTGATTGCTAAGCAATTCGCTTGCGTTAGCTCCTACACCTGATCCCGCATCAACACGAGCTGCTGATGCATCGCCAGAGGGTAGGAATCTATTAAGCACTAGTAATCCAAAAATCTGTCTATTCAATTCACCTTCACTATTCAATCTACTGGCAACAGCGCTTTGCGCTGCAGCATCAAGTCCTTTTACTTCAATGCTATAATTAATGGTTGGATTCATCAATTTATCAGATAAAAACAATCTACAATCAACCGGCAATCGCCTTCTATAGGTGCTATCTTCAATTAAAGTATAAAGTGTGGAGGTAGAAGTTTTATATACTGCCCTAATATCAATATTTGCATTATAAGGATCACCACTCCATGAAATAGAACTTGGTGGTTCGATATAGTACTTTTTATTAATTAAATTTTTCAGTGTAAATAAATATTCACCCTCTGCTATATTGTAACTTCCATTGATTGTGAATTCACCATCATCTGTCAATCGCATGTTAATATTCCCACTACCACGGCCTGTAATAACATCACCAATTTTCTCATCAAAGATAATTTTCATTTCAGCATCAGGAGTTGCTATAATATTAAGGTCAAGTGAAATTCCTTTTAATACACTTGCATTGGTTGGTACAACTTTTTGGGCTTCGGTGTTTATAAAAGTAATAAAGTTACTTTCCTCTACTTGAGAAGAGGATGTAATTGGTAAATTCATTATTGTATTTTTCTTGCTTGTTAGAAGCATAGCTATTTTCATTTCATCCAACGGACCTTCAAAGCTTGCAGTTCCATCTACAAAGGCCGACCCGTAATAAAGGGAATTTTGAGTACCATTGGTATTTAATGCATGGAAATTCTTAGCCTTTAAGTCAATATCAAAATTGAAATTTTCAAATGCCTGATGGTAAATGAAACCATTTATAATTGCTGAATTATTATACAAATCTTCAATAGCAAAGTCTTTAAATTCGAATGAATTATTATTGACTTCCACGTCACTAGTGAAATTATAATACGTATTTAAATAATTAACCAATAAATTAGTTTTTAAAAAATGTAACTTACCTGTTAACTTAGGTTGGCTAAATGTGCCTTTAAGTTTCAACTCTGCATTGACCCTTCCTTTCACATTAGAAACCACCTCACTTAAGTATTTACCGAATGGTGCAATGTCAAGCTTTGCTATTTTAATTTTATAATCAATATTATTAGCTAGTTCCTTGGTTAAGTATTTCCCTTCAAATTCCAATACTTTAAGACTACCCCGTTTAATAGATCCAGCACTATTGAGTGTATTTGTAATGACATCATATTGACTGGAAAACTCCGCATCGCCCAATGTATCCTTATTCAACACTAATTGAGTAACGGCCAAATTACCTTGAAGATTACTTGATCCAGTTATAGCTTTTATATTTACTAAACCATTTGCAATTCCACCACATTCGGTATTAATATTTTTTAATAATGGATTGATATGAAATAATTTAAAATTCTGCAAATTTAATGCGAGTGTATGATGAGCACTATCGCCTATAACACCATAAAGTTTTAATTGTTCTTCATTATGATTAAAGTTGAAATTTTTAAAATTCACTCCTACTTTATCCACCAGGATAAAATTTGAAGAATCTAGTTTCCACTCGTCATGCTGAATTTTAATTTTACTTTCTAATACGGTTATGCCTATTTCGTCACCTATAAAATTTACATTCCCTTTAAGCATTGCGCTATTGGGAAGTGTGTCTATATTAGCTAATTGCAAAAAATATCTTATGGTATTATTACTGATTTCTGCATTCAGCTTTGGAAATTCTATATACATGCTATCGGCATAGTATACCTTCTCACTCTCGTAATCTATTCTAGCCATTTGCTGTGAAGCATCAATTTTCAAAGATGCATTATCAAAGTCGAAAGTTTTATATTTAATACTTCCTGAATGAGCGTTAATACTAAATGCATTTAGCAACGATTTAAAGCTTCCGCTTATTTTAGTATCTGATTCAAAATACCAGGATGGCAAAAACATTTCAGTAATAAAGCTTGTATTTTTAATTACTAAATCAAATATAAAGTCTTGATTGCCGGTTTTAGTAATTTTTGAAGGTTCTATAGCAGGAATGTACTGAGGTACAATTTTAGTAAATGCTGGTATAAGTGTTTTAAATTCAAATATTCCGTCAAAATGGGCATCCACAAAATCACTATTGAGGGTCATTTCACGCTTTATACCAAACTTATCTGCCACAAAGGAAAGGTGATTAAGGTGATACATTTTTTTATTTGCCAATAAATTAAAATCATTGACAAGAATTGTTCCTTCTATGTTGTCTAAATCATCGCCCTCCAAATTGATATTTACCAAAGCCGATAATTTTTGATCATTCGGAGTATTAAAAATATGAAGCGGTTTAAAGTTAATTTGCTGCGCGTCTAAAGTAAATTTATAATTAGGGAGCCTTGAAGCAAAATCTATAATACCATTGAAGGCAAGATCTACGTTTTCTTCTTTAATAATTACACTACCGTCTAATATTTTTTTAGCTAAGGTTGCATTGAGATCAATGTTATGATAATTGTAGCCCATGTATTCAATACCTGCAACATTGCCTGTTAGCTGCATTTTCATATTGTTGAAACTAAAATCAGTGCCCACAATATCTAAGGAAGCATTCACCTTACCGAGTTTGGGATGATCTAGCAAATATCCCAAATGAAAATCTTTGGTGAAAATATGGCCGCTATAGGCGGTATGTTGTTGATTAGGATCTAACTTTAGATTTACATCACTGCTAAAGTAGCCCAAATCAGAATTAAAATTGCCATAGGCTACAAAGTCATTAACAAAGCCCGTAAAGTTTCCTTTGAAATTCACTTTACCTAATTTAGTGAGCATTTTAGGCAATGGAATTTTATTTCTATTTTCAAATGGTGGAGCGTTGATGTTGGATATGTCGGCTGCTGTTACTTGGGCTTCTTGTACTTGAAGATCAATATAGGTATCATCAATGTAGGGCAGGCCTGTGAGGCTGACATTTCCCCTATAAAAAGTATTGTTACCGTAAGCTAAAGCCACTTTTTTTCCTCGCAGTTTATTAACTGTTCCTTTATACTCACCTGCCAAATTAATTTTCTCATCCAATCCCTTCAATTCAGGGGCAAAGTATGCTATATCTGCAAATGAAATAATAGATGGTTGTAGGTATGTATAAAATTTTACTTTACTGATAAAGTCGTCAAAATCGCCCCAAGAATTGTATTCAAATATTAAATTCCCAACAAGATTGGTATGAGGTGATTGAATGAATAGTTGGTTGCAATTGATTTCCTTAGTGCTAACCTTAGCTTTTGCTTCAAATCTATCTATTTTAAATCCGCTTTTATCTTGAAATGCAAGTTTAGAAATATCTGCAAAGATGGTATCATTCAAAATGATGATATCGCTAAACGATCCAGACACTTTAGAAACATCTAAATGTGAAAAGTCAACACCATAAGCCAGTGCATCATCATTGTCATCATCATATTTAAATCTAAAATTTGACAATTCCAACTCCTCTACCGTTGGCGACCAAGGAGGTGTGTGTGTGGTATCATCACTAGATAAATACTCAGTAAGAAAATATAAATTATCATGCAATGAATCTTTAGGATGATGGAGTAAAAATTGCGCATCAGTGAGTTTAACTTTCTTAAGCGCAATAATTTTTTTTGCTGTGGAAAGTTCGGCAATGTCAACTTCTAAAGATCCAACAAATAGTAAGGTATCATCCTGCTGATCGGCAAGGAGTAAATTTTTTAAAGTTACTTGATTAAAAAAACGAATGTTTACCTTATCAATAGTAACGGTGGCTCCTAGTTCTTTTGTTAAATATTTTGCAGCTATTTTTGCTAAGTAGGTTTGAACGGAAGGGAGATACAAGGCAAAAGCTAATATGGCGAGTACCAACAAAAGGCCACTCACTACATAAAGACTTATGCGTATAACTTTTTTAATAATTTTGCAATTTACAAATAAGTATCAAATTTAATGCCTCAATGGTAGAACCTTTTATTTTAGGAATAGAATCTAGTTGTGATGAGACAGCTGCAGCAGTACTACATGGCCACAAGGTGCTATCAAATGTAATTGCTAGTCAAGAATTGGTACATAAATATTATGGTGGTGTGGTCCCAGAATTGGCATCTCGTGCTCATCAGCAGAAAATAATCCCTGTGGTAGAAGAAGCCATCAAGCAGGCTGGAATAGTTAAAAAGGAATTGAATGCCATTGCTTTTACACGTGGGCCTGGCTTGATGGGCGCACTGTTGGTAGGGGTGTCATTTACCAAAGGTATGTCTTGGGCTTTGGACATTCCTATGATTGAGGTGAATCACATGAAAGCGCATATTCTTGCCCATTTGATAGATGATGGATCAAAGGCTTTAAAGTTTCCCTTTATTTGTTTGACGGTTTCTGGTGGGCACACACAGCTGGTCATTGTAAAAAGCGCAAACATTTTTGAGCTTGCTGGTGAAACCTTGGATGATGCTGCAGGTGAAGCATTTGATAAAGCCGCAAAAGCGCTAGGGCTACCTTATCCTGGTGGTCCATTAATCGATCAATTTGCCAAGGTTGGCAATAAGCAAGCTTTTAAATTCAACCTCCCCTTGGTTACTGGATATAATTATAGTTTCAGTGGTCTTAAAACATCATTGGTGTATTTTCTAGATAAACATCAAAAGGAAAACCCACTGTTCATAGAACAACACCTGAATGATATTTGCGCTAGTTATCAAAATGCGATCGTAAATGTGCTAATGCGAAAGCTCAATCAACTTATTAAAGATACTGGCATAAATCAAGTAGCGATAGCCGGTGGTGTGAGTGCAAATAGTGAATTACGCAGTGCAATTTTAGATCTTGAAAAGAAAGGTTGCGATGTAAAAATTCCCCAGTTTTCTTTTTGTACAGATAATGCTGCAATGATAGCCATAGCAGGTTTGGTTAAGTATAAAATAGGTGAATTTGCCCCGCTTTCAATCGGTGCGACTGCACGCTATAGTTTTTAATTTTTTTCCTGTTTTAATTTTGAAGTGAACAAAAAAAGGGATTGCGTTGCAATCCCTTTTTATAGTT
Source organism: Bacteroidota bacterium (assembly GCA_039806065.1). Taxonomy (GTDB): domain Bacteria; phylum Bacteroidota; class Bacteroidia; order AKYH767-A; family 2013-40CM-41-45; genus JBDKJS01. Next base: position 30,911 of record JBDKJS010000215.1, read on the forward strand.
AAAGAAAAAAAAATTATTGTTCCTTTCTAATTTTTTTACCTGCTCTAAACATGTCATCATCCAATCCTTTATTTAATTTCTTTAGGTCGGCAACTTTGACATTTAGTTTTTTAGCAACTTTACTCCAGCTGTCATCATCTTTTTCGAGTGTATAGAATTTGGCATCGAAGGCGGCATAATCTCCACCCATTTCAACCTTTAAATCCATTCCCTCAGTGATAGGCTCAGCCTTGATCCCGTTTAATGTTTTAAGATCTTTCAATACCAATCCATATTTTTTAGCAATGGTATTGTATGTATCACCTTTTGCTACAGTATGAATTTTTCCGGGTTCCTTAGGTGCTTCTACCTTAGGAACTTCTACCACAGGGGCTTCCACTTTAGCCTCTTCCTTAATGATTTCTATTTGTGATGGGGATTCAACTGCTTTTTGACCTTTAACAAAATTAGAACGTAGTACCTTAAATTCAGTTCTTCTATTCAGTTGGTGTGCTGCTTCTCTTTCTTTGGTGTTTTTAATTGCATTGATAAATCCATCAGTAAGACGATCTCCCTTTTTAAATGCTCCCATATCAGTATCAAGCGTGCGGGGCTCTTTTTCGCCATAGCCTTTAGCATATAATCTATCAGGATCTATTCCTTTTTCAATCAAATAATCAACCACAGATTGTGCCCTTCTTTGCGAAAGGGTGTCATTCGTCATGGGTATAGGTCTTGAATCTGTGTGTGAGCCAATTTCAATCACAATGGTAGGATTGTCATTCATTGTTTTAACTAAACCGTCTAGCGCAACTTTGCTTTCGCTACGCAATTCCCAACGTCCTAGGTCATATAATATGTTGGGTAGTTCGATAGGTTTTTTAGTTGATTTCAATGCAAAGTCAAAGTCGCCAATAAAATCTTTGGAAACTTCCAATCCAACAGTGGTAAGTTCCAATTGCTTGCTTAAATAGTCGGTCATACTTGCCACAACTCTGTAGCTTACTTCCGGTTTGAGATCAAAACGGTAAGTAGCAGTATTATCGACAGTTACTGGGATGCTTGTACCATCGCTTCCGAATAATTCTACTTTAGCACCAGGCAACAAGGCTTTAGTATCGCTATCGGTCACCTTGCCGCTAAGGGTAAAGATCAACGGAGGCAAGGTCCAAGTGTAAAGATCATCACTTCCTTTGCCACCATCCCTATTAGAGCTTAAGAAACCACGGGTGCTGGTGCTGTCTTCTACCACATAGGCAAAATCATCAAAACTAGAGTTGATTGGATATCTCATGTTTTGAGGTTCGTCAAAACTTTCTCCATTGATTTTGGAAGTAAAAATATCAAGTCCACCCATTCCTTTGTGGCCATTGCTGGCAAAATAAAAAGATTTTCCATCAGGTGCGATGAAAGGAAACATCTCATCGCCTGCGGTATTAATTTTTGTACCAAGATTTACAGGTTCACTCCACGCTTTATTTGATTTATTCCATTTGCTCATCCAAATATCTTTTCCACCTTGACCGCCATTCATATCGCTCACAAAATAGAGTGTTTGCTCATCGAGAGAAAGACTAGGTTGACCAACAGTGGCAGAGTCGGCCCCGAGGGGAATCATTTTAGGTTCATCCCAAGTTTGCCCTTTGCGTTTGGTAAAATATATTTCACAAGATCCCACTTTGCCTTTATCAAACGGACAGCGGGTGAAAAACATATCATTTCCTTTGGCATCAAAGGTAGCAGCACCTTCATTGCTTTCCCCATTAACTGGTGCCAACAAAGCTTTCGGAGCACTCCATTTTCCTTTTTTATCTACACTAGCTTCAAACAAGTCTTGAAATTTTTCGCCAGTACCACCATCGGTAGCTTTTCCAGTGGCTTCAGCACGAGCGCTGCAATAGATTATTTTCCGTTTATCTTTTGAGCTGTAGGCAGCTGCAAAGTCAGAATATTTGGTGTTGAGTACAGCCAGGTTTTCCACTTTATACCTGTTGGGCTTGTCTTTCCACTTTTGAGCTTGTTCAGCTTCCTTAACAGCGGCATCGGCCATAGCTGTGCCTCCGCTTTGTTTGTATTTATTAAATTGAACGATCGCTTCATCATACTTACCGTTGAGTTTAAGAGCTTCAGCATATTTAAAAACTACATCATTTTCTTTATACCCGGCTTTGATTGCTTTAGCATACCATGCTTCTACATCTTTAGGATTATTGGTTTTGGTGTAGCACTCAGCGATTTTGTAAACGATCTCTGCTTTTTTGGCTTTGTTTTTTTCTTTTGAGTAGGCTTTTTTATAAAGTGCTATTGCATCATAGTAATCACCTTTTGCCACTGCATTATCAGCATTAGTTGATGTAGATTTTTGAGCACTTACAGTTGTAGTTAAAAACAAACTGAAGAAGACTAGAAAAAAGATACGTGTTAGTTTCATATCCTTCATTAAAATGGGGTTAGTTATCAGGCAAAGAAAGAAAACTTTTTCAGGTTTTCAAAAATGATATTTAAGAATTTTCAACGGTTATTAACCTAAAATGTTAGGTTGCTGAAAATGCACTACAAGCCCTTAAAAACGGGTTGCCTTTTTTCAAGAAAAGCAGCCACTCCCTCTTTATAATCAGCAGATTGCGCGGCAATTACTTGTTCGTGGAGCTCTACTGATAGTTGCGTTTCAAGGTTATTAAAAGCACTGCTATTCAACATTTGTTTGGTTTGGGCGATTGCTTTAGTGGGCATACTTGCCAATGTTTCTGCCAATTTAATGGTTTCATCATACAATGACTCTGCTGAGGTGGCGCGGTAAATCATTCCCATTTTATGTGCTTCATCAGCACTAACCTTATCACCTGTGATCATCAATGCCGATGCGCGCTGCCAACCAACCAGGCGCGGTAGGGTAAAACTTCCACCACTATCAGGCACGAGGCCTATCTTAGAAAACGCCTGAATGAAGGAGGCTGAATGAGATGCAATCGCAATGTCGCAGCATAAAGCAATATTAGCACCTGCACCTGCAGCCACTCCATTGATCATGGCCACAACAGGTTTTGCTAAATTTCTAATCTTTAAAATGATGGGATTGTAATGCTCCATAACTATTTTAGCAATACCGGGTCCGTCAGGATTCACTGCTTCGCTTAGATCTTGACCCGCACAAAAGGCTTTTCCATTGCCTGTAATAACCACACACCTAATTTGGCTGTTTGCACCAGCATTATCAAGGGCGGCTTGAAGTGCAAGTGCCATTTCCCGATTAAAAGAATTAAATTTCTCGGGCCTATTCAAGGCAATGAGCATGATGCTTTCACCAACGATAGTAACATTTAATGTTTCACTCATGTGACAAAGGTAGGTTATATTATATTATCTGATCAATTGAATGGGCTTTACGATTACTTCATCTTGCCCCTGACAAGGATTGGTAAAAAAAAGTAACAGCTGATAGAGGCCGCTGGGTACCGGATGATCTTGAAAATTTCCATTCCAAGAAAATTGATTTGTATTGGTTGCGAATATTTTTTCACCCCATCGATTGTAAATATGAAAACGATAAGAACTAACCCCTGAAATGATTGGAAGCATCGTATCATTCAACCCATCTCCATTGGGTGTAAATGCTGAAGGGATGAAAATAGCTACCTCTTGATCATTCAATTCGAGTGCTGCAGCATTGCTTATTAAAGGATTACACGATGTGGCAACACATCTAAAGAGAGCATTGTCTAAAAAATCAAGTGCTTGTGTAATTTGAAGCGATGGGCTATTTGTTTGAACAAATAAATTTCCAGTAGGGATGTCTTGATAAGTAATTCCTCCATCAATACTCATTTGCCATTGGTAAGCGATGGCGGGGGTTGTAGTAAAAGTAAATGTTACAGGGTTAAATTTGCACGCTATGCCAGTACTGGGTTGTTCTAGTGCAAGGGCTTGTTGAGTGAGTTGGATAGTGGCTTCATTGGTAAAATGCAACCCACTACAGTCGCTAAACTGCAATCTGTATTTAAATCCATTGAATTGAAACGGTATATTCTGGAGATAGAGTGTGGCTTGAGTTCCAATGCTGTGAACTGAGTCTACTGCAATATTAAAATAGCCTGTACCTGTATCTACTTGCCATTGCATATTAAGTGCATCATTAATGATTGCAAATAGGCTATCCGATTGGGTGGCACAAGTTACCAATGGCTGTGGTTGCTGTTGGATGGTGGCAATATTAGAGAGCGATAAAGTAACTACATCCGTTGTAATTAAAGCCCCATTGCAACCAGTTAGTGTTGCCCTAAGTTGAATTTGATTTTGATTGATAGAAAGATTATTAAAGGTAAGTTGATTGGTATTGATCCCTGAGGCATTAGGAATAGTCGCAGCTGAAATCCATCCAGTTCCATCATTTATTTCCCATAGTATGCCACTTGTACCGACACTAGAAAATTCGAAACTTACATTACTTCCAATACAAGCTACTGAGCTTATGGGTTGCATGGTGATGGAAGCATTTCCATTAATGATTAATGGTGCTGAAATTGTGTAGATGCTAGCCCCTCCGCAACCATTTATTATACATCGAAAAATGGTACCATTCAAACTCAATGTTGCATTAGAAACAAACAATACTGTGTCATTTACCCCTGTGAATAGGTTGCTGTTCTGTAAATTTTGAAATCCCAAACCTGAATCGATTTGCCATTGAAAAGCGGTTCCAAAATTTTCCGTAAAAGAAAAAAAGCTTGGCTCCCCTTCACACACTGTCTGTATGGTTGGTTGATTCAATATTACCGGAAGCGGGCTTACATTTAAAGTAGCAACCGAACTACTGTCAGCATCATTGCCGCAACCCTGAATGGTGCAATAAAAAAGTGCACCATCCCATGATAAGGGCATATTGAGCAATTGCAACTGATTTGAATTCACATTGTTAAAATTAACAGTATTCGATAGTTGAAAGAATCCGTTTCCTGTATCGGCAAGCCATTGAAAAGAAATGGCTCCGCTTGCTGTAATCATAAAAGCATTGTTTCCACCTTCACAAATTGCCATGTTTAGAGGTTGCGTAAGTAATATGGGCGCAGCTATTACATTCAAATTTACAGCTTGAGAAACCGTGATCCCATTGCAATCTGTAATCACACATTGAAAACTAAAACCATCTTGTTGGAGACCAACATTCAACAACTGCAATACTTCTAAATTCACACCATTATAATTTGAATTATTTTGAATATTTACAAATCCTGTTCCATCATCAACCATCCATTGAATGGTGCTTGCATTGGTGATATCAATTACCAAACTGGTATCAATCCCTTCACAAACTGAAATGGAAATTGGCTGAGCTATGATTGCAGCAGGTGGTGCTACTTGTAAGACTGCAGGATTACTCACCAGAACATTACCGTTGCAATCTGTAATGATACATTGGAAGCTAAAATTATTTTGTGATTGATTTACATTCGAAATTTGGAGCGTAGAACTGTTTATGCCAGAGAAATTACCAGCTGTAATATTTACAAATCCGGTTCCATCGTTTACTTGCCACTGAAAAGTGCTGGCACCAGTGGCTTGAATCTCAAAGGAGGTGTCAATGCCAGCACAAACGGAAATGTTTTGCGGCTGAAGGGAGATGAGTGCACCATTGGTTATACTAAGACTAGCCGGCTGAGTAAATATAGTATCACCACAAGAACCAAAAATTTGACAAGAGAACAAGTAACCATTCATACTTGAAGTAGCATTCACTATACCGAGCGCACTCGTATTACCTCCCACATAGGGCAGCACATTCATAACCGCGGTATAAGAACTTCCTCCATTATTGCTCACCATCCATTGGTAATTTGCCCCGGCATAGCTTGCAACAGAAAAAGTAGCATTACCTCCAACGCAAGTATTTTGATTTGACACCGGTGAAAACTGTACCAACGGTGTGCAGGTGAAAGTAGTTCTAGCATCAGCAGGCCGTTGAAAATATTCAATGATTAAGTTTTTATTCCCATCGATACATACTCCCTGAGGACATATCAAGTTAGTTGACCTAAAACTATTGGCATAAGTCTGCTCAAAGAAGCTCGAAAGGAGCCAGGTGCTGCCACCATCAAGGCTGAATCTAATTCCATCATCAGCAGCTATATCAAATCGATAGAAACCGGGCATGAATTGTTCTTGCCTTGCATATTGGATACTAAAATTACTTGAATAAGATTGGGAACAAGGAATACTTGTACCTTGATGCGTTACATTTAAAGGCCCAGGGGCTTGATTGCCACTAGCAGTGTAATTTACATCAAATGTTAAATTATTGATTAATACATGCCCTTTGTAGTTAGCAGGGTTAAAAAAATCTTGAGCGTTTACCAATGCACTTGTGGACAGTGTTGCTGAGGTGGTGGGTGTCCAAGTGTAAAGATGTCCGATCCATTGATTGTTTCCCACAGTATTGGCTGCTACAGGGGCCAATACGGGATAGGCAGCAGTCACATCAAAATTATTGCCCCCATTGCATTGAAACAAATCATTAGATGTATAGCCACTACTCGACTTCATCTTGATAGTATAATTGCTACCAAGAGCCAGTCCAAGTGGTATGGTAATTTCAAAGTAAAGATCATTTATATTGCTTGTAAATGCATAGCTACCCAAAATCCATGTAGCACCTAAATTTGTACTGTACCTGGTGCAATTTAAGGTAGTGGTGCCTGATGCGAAACTTCCCGATGGGTTAGAAACCAAGGCCTGAACCAATGATCCTGCAGGTAAATTTTGAATTTGATTAACTTTTAAAACGATAGACCCTCCTAAACAAACACTAGGACAATTATAAGGAACCGGTTCGCTACGGGATATATATTGTGCATGAGCATGCAGCTGCGTTAGCAATAAATAAAATAGTATGCATTTCCTTGTTAAATATTTCATTGAAGGTTAACAAACGAAAGCCTAAGGTACGGAAATAGTAACTTAATTCAAAAGGTTAGATGCATTTAAAATAATCAAATGGCTCCATACACGCTATGCATTTATAAAGTGCTTTGCAAGCGGTGCTCCCAAACTGGCTTACAAGGGAAATTTCAGCAGACCCACATCGAGGGCATTGAATAACTTTTGGCCGCAGGGTAATTAAATTCTTATCGGCTGTAGTATATAAAGGAGGGGCAATGCCATATGCTTCCAGTTTGGCTCGGGCTTCTTCGGTCATCCAATCGGTAGTCCAAGCAGGATGCAGCACTGTAACAATTTCGAAATCGGTTACACAATGCTGCATTAAAACATCTCTTATATCTTTTTCAATAGCATGCATTGCCGGACAACCACTATAGGTTGGCGTAATGGTAATGTTCAATCGTCCATTGTCCCACATCACTTGCCTAAGCACACCTAATTCCTGAATATTGATAACGGGAATTTCAGGATCAGGAATATTGCAAATTGCATTGGCGATGAGTTGTTGGTTCATATCCTCCATAAACCAAAGATAAATAGAATAGTTAATTAAAAAGAGAAGCTAATGCCTGCTAGGGCATTAAATCTTTCACTTGGATAGCCATAATATTGAAAATAACGACCGAATCCTAAATTATTAAAATTGGCAAATACACTCAGTACTTTTGAGTAACGGTACTCTAGCAACAGGTTGATGTCAGTGAACCCATTTATTTTTTTATCTATTACGCTGTTTAGCTCACGCACTCTGGCATATTGGGCACCATAGGCAAATAACTCGAGCCCTACTGTGAATTTATCGCGGAGGTTGTATTTTGTTTGAAATGTAATGACTGTATTAGGGCGTT
>JBDKJS010000216.1:0-15148 GCA_039806065.1 Bacteroidota bacterium
TCGGTTTTTTTCAAGCTTGATGAATATATCGGTTTGAAATTGTAAAAATAAAAACAGTAAAATACTGCCGGTAATAGCTAGGGTAGTAAATTTAATTTTCAATTTAAATACTATCCAAATTAGTAGGGCTGCAATTAAACTGATCCATGCTGCTCTGGTGTAAGAGAGTACAATCGCTGTTGTTAATACTATTACCATTACACCTGCTAATATGCCATCCCGTGAAATCTTTCTTTGGGTGAAAAAATAAATCATCGGTGGCAGCATTAATGCCAATGCTGCTGCATAAGCCGTGTGGTCATTGTAAAAAGGATACATTACCCAGTGGCCCGATTTCTGTGTAAAGCCATTTTGGGCATGGCGTACTATGGTATAAATTACTACAATAAATAAGGCACTTGTATAACACCAAATAAATTTTTTAATGTTATGTAATTCTTTAAATAATTGAGTTCCTAAAAAATAACAAACCGTAATAAACCATAGTCGTGCAGTGAAATGCTTAAGCGATACCAATACCATTGTTGACGTAATGCAGGTAACTAACATCCATACCATGTTAATGATAATGGCTATAGTCAACGGATGATTTAAAATTTTCCTGTCGAAATCGCCTTTAAGCAATAGATTAAAGTAAAATAACAACATCATAATAGCTATTAATGGCTCGCTAGGAACGCTTATTGAATAGCCCATTCCAATTTCTTCTAATTGGAGTGCTAATGGGGTTGAAAAAACTACTAAAAGTAATAAGGCATCTTGTTTAAATAATAGCAAATAACCTATCAATGCCGCAACAGGCAGTAGTGCAATCCAAAATTGCTGGCTTGCTATACAATAGCAGCCAAGTGCTATCATCAAAGCACTTATTCCATAAAACCACTTTATCTTTTGAGAATCGCTCACTTACGCTTTAAACTCTTTTGACCTATTTAATACCAGCAGCACTATTAGGCCTAATAAGGTACTCCCAGCTACCGCTCCAAGTACTATCAACCAGCGGATCGGGTAAGCTTTCTTATCTGGTATGATGGGTTTGGTAACAAAATTGGTATAGGTTAAAATTTTTCCGGTATCAATAATGGATTGCTCATACTTAATTTTTATATCATTAAAATGACCTCTTACGCGGTATAGATTTTCTACCAATGCCACATATTCCTGACCCTTGCTAGCCATAGTATCCAGCATGGCTTTGGCCTCACTGCCGCTCTTTCCTGTGGCTTTAGCTTTCAAATATGCTTTAGTATATTCCTTAGTTTGTTCCCGCATATCTAAAAAGCCGTAAGTGGATCTGTAATATGCTGCAGCTTTTTCCATGCTATCAAGTTCGAGCTTTTTAGAATGATATTGTTGCTCATTAATTTTAAAAACATCGTAAGATTGCTTGTGTTGCACACTCCTTGCTTTATAATTCATAAAGGCACAAATACTGTCTGCAATGGCGGCTGCTATTCTTGGATCAGTGTCCAATACATTTATTTCAATAGACTCATATTCTGTCTGCTTGATACTTACATTCTCATCATACACTTGGCCCACAATCGACCTTGAGGTGGCTCCAACACTATCGATGCCATAATGTGCATAAAGGTTAAATGTTTTTATAATGTTTTCCTTTATTTCATTGGATTTGAAAAACTGAAGCATCTGTTCGGTAGGCGTTTCAGCACTGAATGAGTATAAAAATGATGGATAAACGATTGCAGTGCCCTTATACTTTGGTTTGATGATCCATGGGCCTGATACTATTGCTGCCAATACACCACTCACCAATGCAATGATAGCTAAGTGTTTTATGTGCTTAGTAATGAAATTTATTAAACTTACTGAACTGAAATTTTGATTCATATTCTTTATTGTACGTGATAGGTTTTGAATTTTCTGATTTGCTCTAATATTAAAATAATTACTATTGAAAGGATGATAGCGCCTATGGTTGACACTAATACAATGAGCCATCTTACAGGATAATATTTTCTTTCAGCTTTCATTGCTTTGTTTACTAAAAATTTTTGAGGTAATGCCTGTTGCGCATCTACTTTCAACTGGTCATATTTTAATTTTATTTTTGAAAGTTCCTCGCGTTCTAGTGTTAGCTGTTCACTTAATGAAATGCTTGCCCCACCATAATCGGCTAATAGCTTTATCTTATTTTCTAATAATGCCACACGCTGTGTTGCACCGGCAGCGCGAGCTTTGGTGTTTTGAAGCATGGTATCATCTGCTGATTTAGTTTGGTTAAAAGCCGCCAACATAGCCTGTTCATAGCTTTTAGCGCTATAGGCCTTGGCCAATTCTTCATTAAATGCAAGCGCTTGGTTTCTATAATCGATCACTCCTTTTTGTCGGATCACTACAAGAGAATCTTCTTTCTTATTAATCGCTTTAAGTTTTTGTTCAAATTCATTTCCTACAATGACCAAAGCCTCTGCTGCACGGCTTCGTTGGATATTTATTTTCATTGAATCCGCCATAAGAGCAATATCATTGGCAATGTCTGCGGCCATCTGGGCATCAGTGTCCAATACATCTATTCTCACTGAAATGAATTCAGTGCGGTGGAAGGTGATATTATCTTCATATGCTTCATACAGTTGTGTGAATGGAAAAGGGTCACTAGCATTAATTTTATAATGCTCCATCAAATTATATTTGTTAACTATGTATGCTCTTATGCCATCAGAATTGAGTATTTGAAGCATCTGTTCTGCTTCCTCCTCTTCACCAAAGGCCAATATATCTTGTTTCTCAGAGGTGTTTTCATCTAGCAAGGCTTTACTAATGCTGTTAGTAGCAGCTGGAAAAAAAACCACACTCGACTTATATTTTGGGGCAATGAAAGTAGGTGAAGAAAAAATGCAGGATCCAATTAGTGCTAATATAGCTACCAACGAAATAGGCTTTTTCCATTTTAATAGAAAAAAGATCATACTGGTACTTTCTAAATACCTTGATTCATTGGCTTTTTGAAACATGCTTGCTTAGCTGTGCGGGCACCAAAGATAGTAAAGTAGCAGTAATTTGAAAAAATGTTATTGTGATGCTCAAAAAGCTTGTTAAGGGATGGAAATACAATGGATTAGCCCTCAATGTTCGCTATTGAAAATGATCAATAACTTTTTAATGCTTATTAACCGCAAGGTAAATGCTAATGCGGTACAAATAGCTATACTAATGGTCATGCGCCACATCCATTGCAAGGATAAATTGGAAATGTAGTATTGGATACCTATGCTTCCTACAACGAAAATGGCTAAACTCAGCAGTAATTTAAAGTTTACCTTGAATTTAAAAATATATTGCACCATCAACACTTGCGCAAGTGCGCACAGTAATTGGGTGCTGAAGCTACTTATGGCTGCGCCCAATGCTTCCATTTTAGGAATTAGAAAAATATTTAATATAATATTTATAACCATACCAGCACTGGCCATTATATTCAATTGCTTTAAATTGCCATTTGCTGTAAGCAGTGTTCCAAAAATATAAACTGAAGCTATGGGTACAAAACAACAAATCAATACACGGAATACTGCTGCGGAAGCTTCTATGTGGTCCTTGTAGAGTAATGCCATGAGTTCATTACTATAAACTACACAAGTTATGACCACTAAAAAAGCTGGAACAATTAAAATAGAAAAAGTGAGTTGTACTAATTGTTCCACACTTTCTTTTAATTTTAACATCCGTGCAAAAATGGGCAGTAATAAACCAGCAAATAAAAAAGCAATCATATTAGAGGCATCTAGCAATCTGTATGCCGATGCATAAATGCCCGCCTCATAGGCTCCTCTTCTGAAGGGTAGTAAGCGCTCTAGCATTACGCCATCTATCCTATTGTAAAAGGTCATCAATAATACAAGGATAGCATAGGGATAGCTTTTTTTTAAGATCATCATAAAAAAAGCCCAGCGCCACTTCAGTTTTCTTACTTTAGCTTTATCCATAACTATAATGGCCGTAATGAGTGCGGTTATAAAGTATGCCATGGTTTGTGCATAGATAAACCACCTGATATCAAATGTGCCACTAGCACTGTGATTGATTAGTAATGCACCGCATATCAAGATCATGATTAGCCTATCGAGTACACTAATAATACTATCAGTTTTAAAAAGGTGCAGCCCAGCCAAGTTACTTCTTAAATAGGCAATGGTTGAAATCAATATTTGATTGACCAATACAGCTATCAGCATTTTCATCATATCGTCAGTATATCCGATAATAAGTCCACCAATAAGCGTTACCAGGGTGAAGGTAACTGCCAGTAGAAACCTAAGCACCACAATGCTCGCAAAATGCTTGCTAAGTAAATGGTTGTTTTGGGCAATGTTTTTATTATTGAAATTGGTGATGCCTACATCCAAAAAAATATTTAGTAGAAATGAAAAATTAAATATTGCATAATAGAAGCCATACTGTTCGGCACCAACTGCATTTTGAACCATTACTTCTATTCCCAATACCCAAAAGGGCTTGATGAGTAGATTTAAAAATAAAAGAATTACTAAACTGGAAAGAAATTTTTTCTGCATTAATGGAACATCGAGCGCCCGAAAGTAGGGTTTTTCTAAAAAATATGATAATCTGCTAAGACTTTAAATAGTATGCTTTTGTCATAGCCACATATTCATCCGTGTAATGGTGTTCATCTTTTTGTAGCACCATTAGTTGATCATCAATGGGTTGTATGCTCCTTCCAAATTTCATCAGCCACCTTTTTTCAGGTCGACCTTGCTTGGTGCGGATGCGAAGTAGGCTATGGCAGAAAAGCCCATTTTGTTGTGCTAAATTTAAAAATAGGAGCCCCTCAATATTGGGTAGTATAATGTATAATTTTCCTTCTGGTTCAAGTAGTTTTAGTACGCTGGATATCAAATCAGAAAAGGGTAGTGGATCGTTGTGTCGTGCAATGCTTCGCGATTCATTAACAGGTTTACTTTCACTGTTAAAATAAGGAGGGTTGGTAATGATGAGATCAAATTTTTTTGTAGTAAAGTGTGCATAGTCCTGTACACTGATTCGATCCAGGTGAATTCTATCTGACCAGGCCGAAGCCTCAAAATTTTCTTTTGCCTGTAAAAAGGCTCCCTGGTCTATGTCAATTGCTGTAATGGTGGCTTGGCTGCGTTGCGCTAACATTAAAGAAAGAATTCCGGTTCCGGTGCCAATATCCAAAATGGCCTTGGCTAATCCAGGTTGGGTCCATGCACCTAGCAATACGGCATCAGTGCCCACTTTCATAGCACATTGATTTTGTCTTACACTAAATTTTTTAAATTGGAATAAATGCTCACTCATAAAGCGATAAAAGCGATTTTACGAATCGGTTAACCTATACAATAATAAGTGATTTTACTTAATTTTAAAAAACTTACTTGCTGGTAACTTTAAATTTAATACTTAAAGCGGTGATATCGTCCACTGCCGGCTGATTCTGTTGAAATTCTTTCAGCTCCTGTTGCAAATTCTCATGCAATTTCCCTCCATTATCATTGAAATGTGCCAATAATAAATTTTTAAGCCTATCAGCACCGTATTGCTCTTCGGCATCATTTTCTAGCTCGGTAAGTCCATCTGTGTAGGCAAAAAGTAAGGCTTTATTCGGGATAAAAACTTTACCTTGATTAATAAAAGGCAATTCCTCAAACATCCCCAAGCCGGTGCTTCCGTCATTGAGGAGGTAAACTACTTTGTCGTGAACTAAAAGTGGTGGATTATGTCCTGCATTGATAAATTGTAATTCATTGGTGAGCTGGTTATACTTACCTACAAAAAATGTAATAAATTTTTCACCTTGTGCACTTTGGAACACACGCTTATTTAACTCCTTAACTAAATCTTTTAGAGATGGGGTTACATGAACAAATGCATGCAAATTCGCCTGAAAATTTGCCATCAATAGTGCAGCTGGAATTCCTTTACCACTCACATCGGCCATACAAAATACAAATTCATTTTCATTTATTGGCATGTAGTCATAATAATCACCACCTACCTCTTGATTAGGAAGGTAAGTTGCAAAAAGGTCATAATGATCATTGCTAGGAAGTGATTTTGGAAATAACATGTTCTGCATTTGTGCAGCTAGTTCTAATTCTTTTTTAATCCCTGCCTGTCTTATTTTTTCTGTTGTGAGTTTATTGTTTTCTATTGCTACCACTATTAAATTGGTAATGGTTTGTACAAAGGTTACCAATTCATTTTTTTTAATAATTCCTGCTGGGTCTATTCCTCCAATAAGAGCATAGGCCAATATTTCGTTCTTGTGATATACAGGGATAATGGTCTCAAAATCTTTGGTGCTTTCCTGAGTATCTGATTCAAAGTTATGCAGCTGGTTTAGTTCTTCTAGTAGTGCATTTAATTTTTTATTGGTAAATGTTTCATCTATTCCATAGGCAAGGCTGCACCTCCATTGCCCCTCATGAACCAATAATACCAGCTTGCTTACCTTAAGTTGAAAGGTAACAATGTGCTGGTAAACTTCTAGCAGTTGGAGCGTACTAAAGTCGTAGTTGATGGCTTTAGTAATTTGCAATAGCCAATGAAGCTGCATTTTTTTTGCTTGCAACTCCAGATCCTTTGCTGTGTTTTGTTCTCCAGTTATATTCAAGGTATAAAAGTGTGCTATGCTTTGCTTTTTATTTTTTCTAAAATTTCCGGTAGCTGCTTTACTAATGCCAGTTCTTTCATTTTTTGACGAGCTTCTTGGGTGGGGCTGCCAAAATAAGTTTTGCCTCCTTCTAACGTGCTTGGTACTCCACTTTGACCGAGTACTACCGCACCTTTTTTAATGGTTAAATCTTTTTGAACTCCCACTTGACCCCATAGTATTACATCATCTTCAATGGTGACCACTCCGGCTATTCCTACTTGTGCTGCAAATAGGCAGTTTTGGCCAATTTCAGTATCGTGACCTACATGTACCTGGTTATCTAGCTTGCTTCCCTTTCCTATAACCGTATCGGCACTTACACCTTTATCTATGCTGCACAATGCGCCAATTTCTACATCATCATGAATGATTACCTTCCCACAACTATACATTTTGTCATAATGAGCGGCTCTCTTCTTAAAGTAAAATGCATCTGCTCCAATCACACTACCGCTATGGATAATTACATTGTTACCAATAATAGTGTGGTCATAAATAGTAACATTGGCATGTATGATACAGTTGGTGCCTATGATCACCTGCTCTCCAATGAATACTCCTGGTTGAATAATAGTATCAGTGCCTATTACAGCGTTTGAATTTATATGTTGCAGCTGAGGGTTAAACTTGCGCTCTCTTCGAACTATGTTTATATAAGCACTAAAGGGATCTTCTACATACATCAATGATTTACCGGAAGGTGCCGGTAGCTCTTTATTGATGATGATGAAACTTGCTGCTGATTGCAAGGCCTTATCATAATATTTTGGATGATCCACAAAAGTGATATCGCCTGTTGATACTTTATGTATTTCATTTATTCCTAATACAGCTGCATCAGCTCCTATCATGGTTCCTTGGCAACTGCTACATAGTTCCGAAAATAAAATGGGATTTTTAAACTTCATTTAACGCAAATATAAATGAACATATTGGAGCTCACCATACTGTTACTGTTTTTTTCAAACAATGGTAAGTGTGCAAGTAATTTGTATCATTGTGTCATGGCTAAAATAGGCATCAATGCAAATGTGCTACGTTTTCCCCTACAAGGTATTGGCCGTTGCATGTATGAGTACCTTCAACATTGGCAAGTTTTTTATCCTCAGCATAAATTCATTCTTTATACCAATAGCTGGAAGGTGTACCATCAAAGGGAGCTAAAAAAATTTGAAATAATTTTATCGTTGCCATTCAACTTCACCCATCAATTAGCCCATTACTATTGGAAAAAATCTTTGCCCCAAACTTTGAGGCGTCATGGGATTGATTTCTTTTTTTCTGCCAATCAATTTCTTCCTTACAATAGCGATATTCCATGTATAGGAATGGTTCATGATGTAAATTTTTTATATGAGCCTAATTGGTTGCAAAAAAAAGATTTTGTAAATTTTAAAAATGCAACCTTTGCCGCTACATCCAATGCGCAAAAAATAATTACCGTATCTAGTTTTTCTAAAATGGAAATGGAGCATTATTTAACCCTGGACGCTTCTAAAGTGGTAGTTATTCCTAATGGAGCTGATCACCTACCACCTCCTAATCCAGAACCTCCTTTTTCATTTCCTTACTTTATCAGTATTGCAGGTCACCATCCGAGAAAAAATTTGTTAAGAGTAATAGCCGCTTTTCATCAATTTTCAAAAATGGATTCTACAGGAGTGCGCTTGGTTTTAGTCGGCAAAGGATTGACCAGTAATAAGGAAATTAATCAAGCATTGCTTGAGTATCAAATGTTGAACTTAGTCCACAGGGTATCCATCAAGCATGATCAGGAATTGAGCAACGCCATCCACCATAGTGAGGGATTAATTTATTGCCCATTGTACGAAGGCTTCGGGTTACCCATTGCGGAAGCACTTGCTAGTGGCACTAGGGTTGTTGCTTCTAACTTGCCTGTCTTTGATGAATATTTTAATGGTCATTATATTAAAGTGGATCCTTATAATATAAGCGATATGGCGGCCGCTTTAAAACGGTGCATTGAATTAGGTGGAAGGCCAAGGCAGAAAATACCATTAAGGCTTTACAAATGGAAAGAAACTGCTGGTCAAGTGATGGATTTGATACAACAATATTTATAAATTTGTAAAGTGCTAGCTAAATATTTTCAAAAAAGACTTTGGCCTGAGGCAGGCTGTGATGAAGCGGGTAGAGGATGCCTTGCAGGACCTGTTTTTGCAGCAGCAGTCATCTTACCAACAAAATTTAAAAATGAAATACTAACAGATAGTAAGCGCTTGAATGAAAAGCAGCGAAACGAACTCCGCAGTATTATTGAAAGAGAAGCTGTGGCCTATGCAGTGGCTGCCATTGATGAGCAAACCATTGACCAAATCAATATACTAAAGGCTGCCATTAAAGCCATGCACACCGCACTTGATCAGCTAAAGGTAAGGCCAGCACATATTATTGTTGATGGAAATAAATTTATCAACTATGGGCAGATCAAGCATACATGTATTGTAAAAGGTGATGCCAAGTTTATGAGTATAGCAGCAGCATCAGTGTTAGCTAAAACTTATAGAGATCAATGGATGATGCAATTGGCTAATGACTATCCTCATTACGGATTTGACAAACACAAGGGATATGGAACTGCATTGCATTGCGATGCAATTAAAAAATTTGGTTATACACCAGTGCATAGAAAGTCGTTTGTAGTAAAATCATTACAACAATTTTCAATTCCATTTTGAAGGCTAGAGAAAAGCGGTAAACAATTCAAAACTAGCTTTGTTGTTTTGTAAAATGTTACAATTTAGTACTATCAAAAGAAATTTGTGTTTATTTGTATTCTCGTACAGAAAAAAATAAGATTAATGGCAAAAAATTTAGTGATTGTTGAGTCGCCTGCTAAAGCTAAAACGATAGAAGGTTATTTAGGAAAAGACTTTACTGTAAAGTCAAGCTTTGGACATGTTCGCGATTTGGTGAAAACAGGAATGGGAATCAATATTAACAACAACTTTGAACCCGTATATGAAGTAAGTCCTGACAAAAGCAATGTTATCAAGGATCTTATCAAATTGGCAAGTACTGCAGAAGTGGTTTGGCTAGCCACTGATGAGGACCGTGAAGGGGAAGCTATCTCGTGGCATTTGTACGAAACTTTAAAACTAAAAGGTAAAGAAACAAAGCGCATCGTTTTTCATGAAATTACAAAAAAAGCCATTCTCAATGCTATAGACTCTCCTCGTACCATTGACATGAACCTAGTGAACGCACAGCAAGCTAGAAGAGTGCTTGATAGGTTAGTGGGATTTGAACTCTCTCCAGTATTGTGGAAAAAAGTTAGGCCCTCATTATCTGCCGGTAGGGTGCAATCCGTATCGGTGAGGTTAATAGTGGAACGTGAGCGAGAAATTGAAGCACACAAAAGTGTTTCTAGTTTTAAAGTAGTTGGAATTTTTACCACCAATAATAAATCTTTCAAAGCCGAATTGCCTAAACGGTTTGAAACTGCCGCAGCTGCTGAGAAATTTTTAAATGAATTAAAAGGAGCCACTTTTAATGTTCAAGGTAAAGAAGTAAAGCCAGGTAAGCGTAGCCCTAGTGCCCCTTTTACTACTTCCACTTTACAACAAGAGGCTGCAAGAAAATTAGGATACAGTGTTTCGCAAACAATGCTACTAGCTCAGAAATTATATGAAGCGGGTAAAATATCATACATGCGTACGGATTCTGTAAACCTTTCGCAAGACGCTCTGAACATGGCCAGCAGTGTAATAACCAAAAACTACGGCCGTGAATTTGTTAATACCAGACAATACAAAACTAAAACAGCATCAGCTCAAGAAGCCCACGAAGCAATCAGGCCTACTGAAATGGCTGATGAAATAGCAAGTGCCGATCAGCGCGAACAGCGCCTCTATGATTTAATTCGCAAGCGTACGCTCGCATCGCAAATGGCGGATGCTAAACTTGAGAAAACAATTATTACCATCTCTAACGATAAGAATAAAGAAAATTTAATAGCCACTGGCGAAGTAATTATTTTTGAAGGCTTCTTAAAAGTTTACCTTGAAGGCACAGATGAAGAAAATACGGATGAAGAAGATAGTGGATTGCTACCAGTAATGCAACAAGGTGATCAGGTTCTGCTACAGCAACTCACAGCTACTGAAAGATTTTCAGCACCACCGGCACGCTATACTGAAGCGGCACTGGTAAAGAAGTTAGAAGAATTGGGCATCGGCCGCCCATCTACCTATGCTCCCACTATTAGCACCGTTCAAAAAAGGGGTTATGTAATAAAGGAAGATCGTCAAGGCCGTGAGCGGCACTACACTCAGTTCACTCTTTCCGATAACCAAGTGAAGAGTGAAAAGAAAACCGAAATTACTGGCGCAGAAAAAGCTAAAATGTTTCCAACTGATATTGGAACTTTGGTAACAGATTTTTTAGTAGCTAATTTTAAAGAAATTCTTGACTATAATTTTACCGCTTATGTTGAAAAAGAATTTGATGACATAGCTAATGGCATGCTCAAGTGGAATAATATGATCAAGGAATTCTATGATCCATTTCATAAGACGGTTGAAGTAACAGAAAAGGAATCTGAAAGAGTTACTGGTGAACGTATTCTTGGAAAAGATCCCGTGTCAGGTTTAACATTATTAGTGCGTGTAGGTAGGTATGGCCCAATGGCTCAGATAGGCGCGCAAGATGAAACGGATAAGCCCAAGTATGCTAAACTTAGAACCAACCAAAGATTAGAAACCATCACAGCCGAAGAGGCCATAGATCTTTTTAAATTACCTAGAAATTTAGGTGCATTTGAGGCCGAAGATTTGGTAGTTTCTATTGGAAGATTTGGACCTTATGTAAGGCACGGAAGTTTATTTGCATCCCTTAAAAAAGAAGATGATCCTTATGAAATTGCTTTCGATAGAGCAGTAGAGTTGGTTGTAGAAAAAAGAAAGACTAACCTAGAACGAACGCTCAAAACCTTTGACGAAGAACCTACCATTCAAGTATTAAAAGGCAGGTGGGGTCCGTTCGTTTCTTATAAAGGAAAAAATTTAAGAATTCCAAAAGGAACTGAGGTGGCCACATTAGAACTGTCTACCATACACGAATTAGCCGAACAACAAGGCCTCGTTAAAAAACCAAAGGCAAAAGCCACCAAAACCGCTAAAGTAGTAGCTTTAGCGTCATTGCCCAAGGCTGCCAGTACCAGAAAAGTGGCAAGTGCAGCTCCTGCTAAAACTAAATCACCGGCAAAAAAGGCCGCACCTAAAAAGAAAGCACCTGCAAAAGGTGTAGCTAAAAAAGCTGTCGCAAAAAAGAAAAAATAAAATTTACATCATACCTTCGTTAGCATGTTTGATTTTCAAAATTATTTTGAACCACTTAGTGATGAGGTAGCCAAGGCACCCTACCACCCCAAGGCGATAGGAGCAGTAATTGATAAGTACACCATATCCTACCAAATTCCTTCGGTTGATACGGCCCAGCTCGTCATCATTGGTGTATTAGAAGAAAGAGGAGCCATCAATAATAATGGATGCGCCTACGGAGCCGATGAGGTTAGAAAAAAATTATATGCCCTCAGATCAGCAAAGTATGATTACCAAATAGTAGATCTTGGAAATTTAAAAAACGGCAATACACTTAATGATACCTATGCCGCATTAAGTAGTGTGATGTTTGAACTACTAAAGCAAGGTGCCATCCCTATAGTTATCGGAGGCAGTCATGACCTCACTTATGCCATGTACACTGCTTATCAAAAATTAGAAGAAAGCATTAACATGGTAACTGTTGATGCTCATTTTGATTTAGGCTCCACCGAAGACACCATCAATGCTTCCACTTTTTTGGGAAAAATAATATTGCATGAGCCAAGTTTTTTATTCAATTATAGCAATGTGGGTTATCAAACTTACTTTGTAGGTGCTGATGCTATTGAATTAATGAATAAATTATATTTTGAAACATATCGTTTAGGTTTGGTACAGCGTGATATGGAAGAAGTAGAGCCCATAGTTCGAAATGCGGATGTGGTAAGCATAGATATTAGTGCTATCAGACAAAGTGATGCTCCGGGTAATGCGAATGCTTCGCCCAACGGATTTTATGGTGAAGAAGCATGTGCCATTGCTCGGTATGCCGGGCTTAGTGATAAGCTTAGCTCAATCGGTTTTTTTGAATTTAATCCTGCCTACGATCATCTCAATCAAACAGCACACCTAATAGCCCAAATGGTGTGGTATTTCATTGAAGGATTTTACCAACGCAAACGCGAACTCCCTGTAGGAGATCACAGTGCTTTTCTTAAATACCATGTAAATATGGAAAGTGATAACCATGAAATTGTTTTTTATAAAAGTAAAAAAAGCGATCGCTGGTGGATGGAAGTCCCTTATCCGTCCGAAAAAGTAAAGTATCACCGCCATCACTTAGTGCCTTGTTCTTATAAAGACTATGAAGTGGCCATGCGTAATGAACTGCCAGAAAGATGGTGGCAGGCACTTCAAAAATTAAGCTAAAAAGCTATTTTTCATCCCTTTTAACTAACAATACCCCATTTTTTGGTGCGAAAAAGAATTTTTGCTACCTTCGCCCACCTTTTTGAAATAACATGCGGTTATGTTAATCTACCAGGGGGTAGAAAAGGTACTAATTACCATCATTTAAAAGATAATCAAATGCCAGTAAAAATCAGATTACAACGATTTGGTAAAAAGCACAAAGCTTATTACCACATTGTAGTGGCCGATGCACGTGCTCCGAGGGATGGAAAGTTTATAGAACTTATAGGGAACTATAATCCAAACACCAACCCCGCTACAATTAATTTAGACAACGACAAAGCCCTTGACTGGCTTGCTAAAGGTGCTCAACCTACTGACACCTGTCGTGCTATCCTTTCTTATAAAGGAGTAATGTATCGCAAACATCTCAATAGAGGTGTAGCAAAAGGTTTACTTACGCAAGAAGCTGCGGATGCTAAATTTAACGAGTGGACAATGAAAAAACTCGACAAAATTGAAGATAAGCGCAAACGTATTACCACTGACCTAAGCAAAGTGGTGAATGCTCGCCTTGCCGATGAAACTAAACGCAAAGAGGCAAAAGCTGAAGCCGTAAGAGCTAAAAATACTCCTCCACCTGTGGAAGAAGCTGCTCCTACCACCGATAGCGAAACACCAGCAGAAAACTAGTGAGCATCACTGAAAGTTCAACCGTCTTAAGATTTTTTAAGACGGTTTTTTTTATTAATCGTATTTATTCTTATAGATTTGTGATATGAAAAGGCAGGCTAAGATTTTTTTATCGCGCATGCTACTCCTGCTTTTTGTTGGGCATCTATTGTTGTGTTTTATTTTTTCTCAAGCAAATTTTATAGTTCAAGAATTTCAGAAAGAGTGGCACCTGTTTTTTAATAGCACCACTACTCAACTTTCTTTCTTACCCTCTGAATTTGTTCAACTCGAATGGGTAAAAGATAAAAAAGAATTTATCTATCAAGGGATAATGTATGATGTAAAGACTATTTCACATCAACCCAAAGAAATAATTATTATTGCCTATTGTGATAAAGCAGAATATGTCATTAGCCAATTGTTTTCTAAAAACAATGGAAATGTAATTGTCAATAGCCCTTCCTTTCAGCTTTTTTATTTTTTTGAAAAGATAAATGAAAGCCACACTCACACACATGCAGCAATAGATACCCACACAAATAAGTTTATTGCAAACATTAAAAAAGGTTTTCGAGCCCAAGTTTTTAGACCTCCAGCTTTTGAGGCTTAATTTTTCAAACTTATTGTAAAACCATTTAATAATAACTAAAATGTATAAGTATATACTCTTGGCAATGCTATTGCCTAAATGCCTATTGGCACAAACTGATACAACATTTAAAATCAAAGAACTCAACGAAGTTTTTATTTCTGTAAATAAATTGGCGATTCCTATAAAGGAAATCCCTTCGCAAGTAATGAGCCTAAGTAAAACCGAAATAAAACTCTTTAACCAAGCCACCACGGCTGATTTATTGCAATACACCGGACAGGTGAATGTGCAGAGAAGCCAAGGCGGGGGTGGAAGCCCCGTGATACGTGGCTTTGAAGCCAACAGGGTGATGATGGCCATTGATGGAATTAGAATTAATAATGCAATTTTTAGAGGGGGCCATCTTCAAAATGTTTTAAGAATAGATCAACAACAGGTGGAAACAGTTGAAATTAATTTTGGCCCCAGCAATACCATGTTCGGAAGTGATGCCCTTGGAGGCGTAATGAATTTCATAACCGTTTCGCCAAAACTTAATACGGTTGGCGGTGATGCAATGGTACGATACAGTACTGCTCTTAACGAAAAAACTGGAGGACTCTCTTTCAATATTGGTGGTAAGAAATGGGCATCATTCACCTCTTACAGTTTTTCTGATTTTGGAGATGTAATACAGGGCAATTCAAGATCTAATAAATATCCCACATTTGGTCAAAGGGTATTTTACCAAGCTTTTATTAATGG
>JBDKJS010000217.1:0-4678 GCA_039806065.1 Bacteroidota bacterium
TACTTAGAGACATTTGCTCCAGGTGCTGGTACTACTGCTACATTAATCCCTGGTTCGTCTTATAACTTAGATGTAACTACGGATGGCTCCTCTATCATTTCCATTTGGATTGACTATAACCAAGATGGACTGTATGATGCAGCTGAGTGGAATCAAGTTACAACTACTTCAACAGCCAATACACCAGCTACTATTTCAGTAACCATACCGGTAACTGCTACTCCTGGTTTAACAGGCTTGCGTATTAGATCAAGAGGAGTTGGCAATGCTAATGGGTCCACAGATGCATGTACCAACTTTGGTTCAGGCCAAACAGAAGATTATCAAGTTTCGATTGGTGCACCAAGTGTAAGCAATAATGGCCCAATATGTGCTGGCGATACTTTAGATTTATTTGCCACACCAAGTGGTGCTACCAGCTATGCTTGGACAGGTCCCAACGGATTTACTTCAGCTGCACAAAACCCGCAGATTTTAAATGCAACTGTAGCAGAAGATGGAGTGTACACTTGTATAATAACCATCGGTGGTACACCTTTCAGCGTAAATACAACGGCTGTAGTAAATGCTAAACCTAATGTAACTGCAAGTTCAAACACTAATTTCTGCTCTGGCACTACTGATTTAAATCTTGCTAGCGATCTTGCAGGTATGACTACTTATGTTTGGTCAGGTCCTAATAGTTTCTCTTCTGCAGTTCAAAATCCGGTAATTCCTTCAGCACCTAATACAGTAAGTGGTAACTATACAGTTATAGTTACAGATGCGAATGGATGTAAGGATACCTCAACCACCAATGTTAATATTTATGCCTTGCCGCTACCAGAAGTAATCTCACTGGGAAGTGGTGGTACTACATATTGTACAGGTGATCCTGCGTTCGACTTAACTACCAGTCAACCTTATGCAGGTTACCTTTGGAATACTACTGAAACTGCTAACTTTATTTCAATTAGTAGTGGCGGTACTTATTCTGTAACTGTGACAGATGATAATGGATGTGAAAACATTGACAACATTGTGATCAATGAGTTTGCCTTACCAACTGCTCCAGTAGTAACTCCTGGTGGCCCATTAACACTATGCTCTGGTGACGGTGGTAACACTTTCACCTCTGTAACGCTTAGTGTTTCTAACTATGCTGGAACAGGTATAGATTGGTCAAATGGATTTAACGAGGATCAAAATAGCTCATCATTTGATCAGCCAGGTCAAGCCTATGCTACCTTTACTGATGCTAATGGATGTGTTTCTATCTCTAACTTCGTAGATTTAAATCCAAGGCTTTATTCTACTGCTGCCTCTGGTGTAATAGCTGCAGATACTGCACTTTGCAATGGAAGCAATACTACTTTAACAGTAGATGGTGGCATGCTTGAAGATGTAGATACTTGGAATTGGTATAGCGGCAGCTGCGGAGGCACTGCTATTGGAAGTGGAACAAGTATTATTGTTACACCTTCTTCTACTACTAATTATTTTGTTAGAGCAGAAGGTAGTTGTGGAAGTACAGCATGTGCTAACAGCCAAGTACTTGTATTCAACGGATCTCCAGCTGGAACAGCGCAAAACCCAATCCTTCCTGCTACAGGATGTGCGGGTAATTCATTTGTAGTGACTACTTCAGTGATTGCTGGGGCCAGTTACTATCAGTGGAGTGCTCCTGCCGGAACAACCATCAACGGTCAACCTTCACCAGTGATTACTTCAAGCCCAAGTGCAACCATTGTTCTTGGTCCTTATGTAAGTTCAGGTTGGTATATTTGCGTTCAAGGTGGTAATCCTTGCGGTACAACGATCAATACTAAGTGTAATTGGATTCGTGGTATTGTAACACAACCAGGTATCATTTCTGGAAACTCATTAGCCTGTGCTAATACTTCTGGAAATTACAGCATAGCTCCAGTAGCTGGTGCACAAGTTTATACTTGGGCCATTACCGGTGATGCTAGTGTTTCAGGAACTGGAACAAGTGTAACAGTTAATTTTGGACCAACCTTTACTACAGGAACATTGTCGGTAAGTGCTGGCCTTGGATGCGGTGCTAATTCATCAGTTCGCACCA
The DNA here is from genome assembly GCA_039806065.1 of Bacteroidota bacterium. Classification (GTDB taxonomy): domain Bacteria; phylum Bacteroidota; class Bacteroidia; order AKYH767-A; family 2013-40CM-41-45; genus JBDKJS01. The sequence goes on from JBDKJS010000217.1 coordinate 2,066, forward strand.
TGACAATTACTAATAATACTCCAATGCCAGGCGTTATCAGCGGAAGTGCTGTTGCCTGCCCAGGTGCAACTGTGACCTACAGTGTTGCAGCGGTACCAGGTGCTGTATCTTATAATTGGAGTGCTTGTTTAGGTGCCACTGTTGTTAATAATGGTACCACTGCTGATATTACTTTCCCAGCCTCTTTCTCCCATTGTGTCATCAGTGTTAGTGCAAACAGTGTTTGTGGCACTGCTTCAGCAGCGCGTAGCAAGGCTATTACTAATGGGACCATTGGTACCCCTGCAAACATAACCGGAGCATTGGCTAATCTTTGTGGAAGTAGTAACGTAGCCTATTCATGTGCTTCAGTGGTTGGAGCTACTGGTTATACATGGAGCGTAGTGGGTGGTAGCATTGCTACTGGTCAAGGTACTTCAGGTGTAACAGTTAATTGGAATTCTAGCGGATCAGTAGGATCACTATCAGTATTTGCTTCAAATGCATGTGGTAATGGTGGTACAAGATCAGTAGCTACTAGATTAATTCCTGGATTACCAAGCGCTATTAGTACACTTACCAGTGTAACTGTAGGTGCACTTGAAGGTGCATCAATTCCTAGCCTTGGTGCAGGTGTGAATTACACTTGGTCAAGTACTCCAGCAGGAGTTGGAATTATAGGTCAAGGTGCTAATTCAGTTCAGTTAGATTACTCAACTGTTGCTCCTGGAAATTACACTATCGTTTGTACTCCTAGCAACGCTTGTGGAAATTCTAACAACAGAACTATTGCTGTTACTGTAGCAGCTGCTAGAATGGCTAAGCAAGATGTGAAATCTATAATGGAAGCAATTGCTTATCCTAATCCAGCTATTAATCAATTGAATGTTAAATTCAATAGCATGGATGCAGGTAATTATAGTATCCGTTTAGTAGACTTATCAGGTCGCTTAGTGATCAATAACAATGGCGCTGCAAGTAAAGGCGCAAATTTGATCAATTTAGACTTGAACGGTTTGGCTAAGGGAGTATACATGTTACATGTAGAAAATGCTCATGAAACGAGTATCATTAGAGTTGTAGTTCAATAACAACAATTCAATTAATCAATAAAGAGGCTGTCTCAAAAGAGGCAGCCTCTTTTTTTCTATTATCACATTTAATTAGCCTATTAATTTGGGGTGATTTTAGGAGCCTTGAAGATGGGTTCAATGGATCAATAGAACATTAAATTCTAAGTTGTCTATAAAATTTTAAGGTAAATTATTGCCTTAAAGCATTTGGCAATTAGTTGAATTTAGATTTTGCCATAGGTTTAATCAACTAAGAGTACTACGTAATTTTAGCACGAGGGCCTAATTCAATAAGGTTCATATTTGTCAATCTGGTTTCCAAAATTTCGAATTGGATAAGCGTTTTAACCTTATGGAAACCATGAGTGCCACAAGCTCCTGGGTTAATATGGAGTAGGTTGAGATGGTTGAAATGCTGTACTCTCACAATATGAGAGTGGCCACAAATTAAGGCATGTGGACGATGTTCATTGATCAACTTTTGTACACCAGGATGATACTTACCAGGCACGCCAGCAATATGAATCATTAAAGCTTTAAACTTTTGGATCTTAATTATCTTCCATTCGGGACAATGTGATCTTACATCTTGTCCATCAATATTGCCATAGACAGCTTCTAGGGGTTTAATATTGTTTAACTTTTGAAGTAGGTCAACGTTGCCGATATCTCCAGCATGCCAAATTTGATCAGATGCAATAAGGTATGGCATCAGATGAGTATCAAGATGCCCATGTGTATCGGATAGTAAGCTAATTTTCAAATTAGATAATCGCTAGTTCAGATTTTAAAATCCATCCTATATTACCATTGGATAATTTGATTTGATACCAATCCACCAATTCATTCATGATAGAGACCTTAGTGCCGGCATGCAAAAGGAACAAATCAGCACTATTTATTTCAGGTGCACTCTTAATATAAGAAGTGTCATTGGTAATGATGGCAAAATCTTGGTGTGTAGTTGCTTTGTACTTAGAAAAAGCAATTGAAAGCGAAAAGATGGATATGATAAATAGTGTAAGTGTTAAAAAGAAATATCTTTTTTTAGTACTGTATTCTTTAGAAAGTCTGTAGAAATAAAAGCACAAAGTCAGCATCCAAACACAGAAAAGTGCAAAGACATTGAACTGAACAAAGGAAAAATAATTTAAAAACGAATTCCACCATTTAATCAATATCATTTGAGGCATTGGTTCTATCTTGTCCTTTATTTTTTGATTTAGAACAGAAAGGTTGTGAATTACGTCTTCATCTTTATTTATTTTTAAAGCCTTTTCAAAATATAGTATGGATTGTGCGTAGTCGCCAAGTTTATAATAGGTATTGCCTAAGTTATACAGCACCTCGAATGAATTGCCTTCTGTTGCAATCAGTTGTTGGTAAACAACTTTTGCCTCTTCAAACTTTTTCTTTTGATATAAGTCATTTCCTTTTTCAAATTGAGCGATGGAGGCATGCTGAAAAAAGGAAAATAGCAGTACTAAGATTTTAATTTTAGTTTTCATCATTTCTTACTTTTTTCAAGATTAGTAATAGCACTAAGTGATTGATGGTATAG
>JBDKJS010000218.1:0-36289 GCA_039806065.1 Bacteroidota bacterium
CTGGATGTGCCCTAATACACAAATTTTGGTATCGTAATGGTTGAACTTTTCCTTTACTTTATTTGCCACCTCCACAGCTCCCCCTTCCTCATCTCCTTCCGCTACGATAACTATACAACTCGATTTTTTTCGCTGCCACCCTCTTTCCAAAATGGCTACCACCTGTTCTATGGCCGTGCGAGTTTCTGGGATTAAAATCGCTTCGGCACCGCTAGCCACACCGCTCAAAAGTGCTATTGTACCTGCATCACGCCCCATTACTTCTACAAAAAACAATCGATCATGCGAATCGGCCGTATCTCGTATTTTGTCAATGGCCTCGACCACCGTATTGAGGGCTGTATCATATCCTATGGCAAAATCAGTCCCCGATATATCATTATCTATCGTCTTGGGAATCCCTACAATCTTTACTCCATGCTCCCGTTCAAGCGCCTGTGCTCCTCTTAATGACCCATCTCCTCCTATAATAACCAATGCATCTATACCATTTTGCTTCAAATGCTCATTCGCCTTAATTCGGCCTTCGGCCGTTTTAAAAGCTTCACTCCTTGCCGATTTTAATATTGTCCCCCCACGCTGTATGATATTGCTCACACTACTTGAATTCATCGGGATAAAATTTCCACTCATCAAGCCATCATACCCGCGTGGCACACCATACATTTCATAGCCATAATATATGCCCGATCGCACTACTGCTCTTATGGCCGCATTCAATCCCGGACAATCGCCACCAGTGGTAAGCACTGCTAACTTTTTCATACTAGTAATTTTTATAATTATACGTTCTTTGAATTATTTAATTGTGTTTTATATGATTTATGGTCGCCCTTAAATAAATCGTACTTCAACAATCTACACTCCAATGGCCCATTGTATAATGGTATTTTTTTTGACGCCTTTAGCCCTATAGACTTAGCAGCATCCTGATTCGCTGTGAGCAACCAAGCACTACTTCCTGCAAAATTTTTCTTCAGCGCATCACCCATCGATTTGTATAATTGCAACAAATCATCAGTAGTTATCCGCCCTCCATAGGGTGGATTGCTTACCACCATCATGGGCAGTTGGGCTGGAATAAAAGTGCTAAAATCTCCCTTCTCAAAATTGATGTACTTAGCCACTCCCGCAGCACTAGCATTCTCGCGCGCAGCATTTAATACCATCCCGTTCTTATCCACACCTATTAAATTCAGCTTCCTATCATACTCCTCAGCATTGCGTGCATCATCCTTTATTTTATTAAGCACTCCACTGTCAAAATCATCCCAACGCTCAAACCCAAACTCCTCTATAAATTTTCCCGGTGCTATGTTCAATCCCTGCATCGCGGCTTCTATCAGTATAGTACCACTGCCACACATCCAATCTACCAGTGGCATATCTCTTTCCCAACCACTCATTTTAATAATAGCAGCGGCCAATACCTCGTTCAAAGGAGCCTCACCTTGCATGTTCCTGTAGCCACGCTTATGCAAACTTACCCCACTACTGTCAAGTGCCACCGTAGCAGTATCACCTTGCAAGTGTATGTTCACCCTTATTTTTGGTATAAATAAATCTACATTAGGCCTGTTGCCAGTAGCCTTTCTAAACTGATCTACAATAGCATCCTTAGTAAGCTGCGCAATAAATTGGGTATGGCTCATGGCCGACTGGTGGCTAACTGCATCCACCGCCAAGGTGTCGCCCTCTTTCATATAATCTTTCCATGCCACCTGCTGCACCCCTTCATAAAGCTCCTTTTCATTCATGGCCTTAAACCTGAATATAGGCTTCAAAACTCGGATCGCAAACCGGCTCTGGTAATTGACCCGCATCATCACTGAAGCATCGCCCGTAAATGATACCGCGCGGGTAAGCCCCGTCACCTCACCAGCACCCAAAGCCATTAATTCAGCTACCAATAATGGCTCAATGCCAAACTGCGTTTTAGCAATATAAATATTTGAAAGAAGTTCCATATCCTATTCGTTATAATTTACAATTTTATAAAAACAAGTTATCAATTAATGAAAAATGCTAACTTTGCGCCCGCTAAAAATAGAACAATTATGGCAAAGATTAACGATGTAAGGTCAGGTACTATACTGCGCTACAACAATGAGTTAGTACTCGTAACCGAAATTATTCACCGCACCCCAGGCAATTTACGCGCTTTTTACCAAGCCCGAATGAAAAATCTTAAAACCGGTAAAGTAGTTGAAAACCGATTCCGTGCCGATGAAGATGTAGAAGTAGCTCGTGTAGATTATAAAGAAATGCAATTCCTCTACCCTGATAGCGATTTCCTTATTGTCATGGATAATGAAACATATGATCAAGTTAATGTGCCCAAAGAATTAATAGGCGCCAATATTGACCTCATTAAAGAAAGCATGCAATTAAAAATAGCCTTCGAAGGCGATCTGCCCCTTTCTATTGAAGCACCCACCTTTGTAGAACTTTTAGTAACCTATACTGAACCAGGTCTCAAAGGCGATACCGCCACCAACACCCTGAAACCAGCCAAAGTAGAAACCGGAGCCACTATTATGGTACCACTCTTTGTCAACCAAGACGAAATTATTAAAATCGATACCCGCGACCGTAGTTATGTAGGTAAAGTAAAATAAAGTAATACAACCATCTACTTAAACCGCCCTTACCCAGGGTGGTTTTTTTTTGCGGCAGCATCTGCTAGCTCCTATCAACAGCAAGGGCGGTGTTCGTTCATAGTTCCGGCAAGCCTTCAATACCACACCCACACCTTTTTCACCATTCATTATACTCACATTGCCTCTTCCCCATTAAGGCATGCCGGAAGCTAATCCACTCACCCCGCAGCCGATCCACCACCCAACCACCTATCACCATAACCATTCAAATGCTCCTACAACCTGCATTGTCCCCTCATCGCACTATTGATAACTATCGGTAAGCCTTTAATCAGTCAACCCCTCATCTATCATAGCCTGCAAGTCAGCAGGAATTTTCATGCACTGCAACCCAGGCACATTCGCACCACCAGTGTTACCCACCGGAACCCTACCCACAAAGGATTTCACCCCTCCTACTAGCAACCTTGGTAGCTGCCCAATAATTTCCCTCCCATTCTTATTAGCTATACCAAACACCAACATAAGCCAATGAACACGCGTATGCTCAATGGGGTAAGGCTGCGCTAACACATGCGCCCGCTCCAAATAATACCACCACTCAGCAACATTGCCCCGCCTCTTATTTATCAATGCTAAATGCACCTGCTGCTTGTAATATTTTCTTAGCCCTACGGGCATCATGGTACTCCACTTCATCTGGTTATTTTGACAAATGTTTTATATGAAAATTTACTATTTTCAAACTAGAATAAATAACTAATAATGTTACACCTACATCGGCAGCAATTGCATAAACCAAATTGCCATACCCTAAAAATGCAAGTAAAATAAATAATAACTTAACTAAAATAGCACCTATTGTGTTGATTTTTATTCTTAGCAATGTTTTTCGACTTAACAGAATGAGAAACGGGATCAGTGAAAGTTTATCGTTCATCAAAGCAATATTAGCGGTATCTATTGCTGTGTCGCTTCCTGCAGCTCCCATTGCAATGCCTACGGTGCTCTGTGCCAATGCCGGTGCATCGTTTATTCCATCACCAACCATTGCCACTTTTCCATATTGTTGTAAAAGTTCTTTGATTTTTTCGGCTTTGTTTTCGGGTAATTGGTTTCCGAATATTTTTTGGATGCCTACTTGCTGTGCTACATAGTTTGCTGCTTTTTCGCTGTCGCCTGTGAGCATTACAGGTTCAATGTTGAGTGCTTCCAAATCTTTTAATGCTGATGCACTGTCGGGTTTTATTTCGTCCATCAACCCTATAATTCCTGCGACACCTTCTCCAAAACTTACTACTACGCTGGTTTTGCCTTGTGCTGAAAGTAGTTCAACAATTTTTTCGGTTTCCTTATCGGTGTGCTGGTGTTCTTTTATGAAGTCAAGTTTTCCGACATAGATGGTTTCATCTTCGCAGACCAAACATTTTGCGGTTGCACCTTTTCCCATAATGCTTTTAAAACCTTCTGCTTTATGTGGTTCAAATCCTTCTTTTTTACTTGCATCAACGATAGCTTGCGCCAAAGGATGTTCGCTGAAAATTTCTGCTCCTGCGGTGCAAGCCAAGAGTTCTTCACGGCTTGTTCCATTTAGTGGAAATACATCTGATACGATTGGATTTCCGAATGTGATTGTTCGGGTTTTGTCTAATGCAATGGCTTTTATACTTGCCATCGCTTCAATGTATTTTCCACCTTTTACCAATGCTCCTTTTGCTGAAGCATTGCCAATGGCTGCATAAATGGCAACTGGAGTGGAAATGACTAATGCACATGGGCAAGCAATTACTAATAGAGTGATGGCTTGTTGCAACCAGTGGTTGAAATCTAAATTTAAAACAAAAACAGGAACAACAAATAACAATACTGCTATCAAAATCATTGAGGGTGTGTAGTAGCGTGAAAATTGTTGAATGAATTTTTGCGTTTCGCTTTTGTTTGATGAAGCTTCAAATGTGAGCCGAATGATTTTTGAAAAGGTGGTATCAACAGAAAGTTTGGTTGTTTCCATTTCTATAAAACCATTCTTGTTAAGTGTTCCTGCGAAGAGAATATCGCCTGCCCGTTTGTCTTTGGGAATGGGTTCACCTGTGATAGCGGCTTCATCAACCGCTGTTTCACCTGAAATTATTTTGCCGTCCAACGGTATCATTTCACCTGCTTTTACCTGAATGATTGTTCCTACAGCAATTTTATCAATGTGAACAAATTCGTTTTGCGATTTCACAAAGGCAGTTTTCGGGGCTTTGCTTACCAATTCATCTAAAGCTGATTTTGAGTTTTCAATGCCTATATCTTCTAAGCGTTCGCCCAAAACATACAGCACTACTAATACAGCCGCTTCGGGAAATTCTTTTAAGTAGAATGCACCGATTACGGCAATAAGCATCAGCAAATTGATGTTGCTAAACTGGAGTTTGAAAAGTGCTTTCACCCCATTCCAAACAACTTTATAGCCAATTCCTAAAATGAAAGCTGCAAAAACAAATGGTGCATAAGGCATTGGTAAGTGAGTGCCCAGGATAGATAGTACTTCTAGGGCAATTACGATGGCGATTGCAAAAAGAAGTAAGAGAAATTTTTTGTCGTTAAAAGGTAGTCTCATCTTGATTTAGGTTAGTGAGTTATTCCTACTCCGTAAGGATCTACTGAAACTTCAGCTTGAAAATTTGGAATTAAAAGTAAGGAATTCAAATCTATAGCAGTCATATATCCATTCCTACCATTACAAACAGAAGAATGATGAGGCGCAGGACCGCCCAATGTTACGTTACGATTTGAAATATAAACTCTCCCATTTTCATCATCCACCGCAATTCCGTGCGGTTGATGGCCTGTATATAATCGACCCACAACTTGCAAAGTATTGTAATTAATGACATAGACAGAGCCTGTCTTACCTGGAAATGTAATTTGATCATCCATGCATGATACAAACAGATATGGCTTACTTTCAGAAATGCCCATTTCCTGGGGTAAGACACCAACAGGAATAGTAGCAATTAGGCTATCATTACGTGTATTAACTACCAATATCAAATTTGTATTTTGAGCAGTTAAAAAATATTTTGAACCATCAGGACTAAAGTGGATTTCATGAAAACGGTGGTTACCTCCTGCAAAATTTATTTGGGTATGATTTGAATAATCATTTACAGGGATTTTCCAAATATTGCTCCCCTGTTGTGCCGTTACATACAATGTATCATCTGATAAATTGAGAGCTGAACCGTGAGGAAAACTAAAGCCAAAATTAATATTTTGACTAGTCATATTGTCTAAGTCGATAAATGCAATTACCCCGGAAAGTAAATCTACAACATAAGCATGCTTACTATCGCTTGAAATTGCAAAAGTATTCCAAGAACCAAATCCTATTTCTACCTGACTAATTAAAGAGTTATTAACTGTGCTAAATTTTTGAAAAAAATTACTTGCCAAAAATGACACGCAATAGAATTCATTATTTGGCGCTACCTTTATCATATGAGGTGCCTCAGTTGTAGGTAATTGACCGACAGAGATATAGCGCATGGCTAACATGGATTGTGCCTCAAAAACTGCTATCTGATCACAACCCTGGCAACAAGTATAAAATTTCTTAACATTTATATCATCTTGGAATCTAATTCTTCCTTGAGCATTTGGAGCCCCATCCAAGATCCAATCCATCAGTTCAGTTAATTCAGTGCTCGTTAATGCTGATTCTCCTATTGGCATGGTTGGTAACAACTGCAAATAAGGTAGAATCGAATCATGGTTTGTGTAATAGATAATCAAACTATAGTCAGGCCTAGAAGCAATTACGGCTGATCCACTTCTTCCGCCTTCAAAGAGTTTTTCCCAGCTTGATAAATCTAGACCTGCAGCTGCATCTTTACTAATTGTATTGTGACATCCGCTTACTGCGCACTTTGTCTTCATTATTGATTCTATTTTCATTGGATAATTACTTGACAATTCAGGTACTTCAATTTTTTTTCTAGTACAAGAATATAAAGCAATCAATATCGTAACTATTATTATGCTCTTGCTTACAGTCTTCATTTAATATAGGAATTAGAGATTAAAAATTTTACTCAGTAACAGGAATAGTAAGATTTACTTCACCTCCCTCTTGAAGCAATGTATATGGAATGCCTCCAACAACACCAGCTGCTATAGTTGTATCAAATGCCGTCATATAGATAAAATACTTACCTGGCTTTAAGTTCCTTACTTCAATATGATTTTCTGTTGTGTCTGCAATTAATTCTAGATCATATGATGTTGGATCAGCTCCAGGAAAATCTTGTATATTAAATTTAATAAATGCCTTATAAGGCCTTGTATCCTTCCCATGGTGACGTGGATAAGCAACTATGGTAGTACTACCTCCTAGACCAGCTAACCTACACGAACCATCATCAACTTCAGCGCTTTCATCATAGGAAATGGATATTGGATTTGTACAACCTTCCTTTTTTTTACAAGAAGTAATTGTGAATATTTCAGTCAAGGCTGCAAATGCGAGAATGATTGATTTTTTCATTTTGATTTTAACTTTAATTGTTTGACTAAGTTTATTTATAATTGAGTTTGAAAAATTGCTCATGTATTTTTAATGCGCATGACCTTCGCCTTTGTTATTCATTTTAGCTAGGATAAAAAATGCTCCGTTTATAACTACCTTGCTGTTAGCAGGAATTTCTTTGAGTAAGGTAATTTCACTGTAACCAATGTCGGTGGTGCCTTTGCGGATTGGAATTTTTTCAAAGGTTGTTCCTTCCTCTTCTTCCTCATGGTGTTCCCCTTCTTTATGCCCTCCCTCTTTATGTTCATCTTCTTTTTCTACATGCTCATGCCCGTGTTCATCGTGTTTGTGCTCGGCAGTTTGAGTTTCACTGTGGCGCTCTTCTTCACTATGCGCATCAGTAACAATAAAAATATAGTCCTGACCTTCGTGGCTTACAATAGCATTGGTAGGAACTGCATCTACCGTAGCATTCTCTAAACTTACCAACGCGGTAATGCTCATGCCGTCAATCAATCCTTGTTTGTTCCCTTTTACCATTGCATGAACTGCAATAGCTTTGGTGTTTTGCTCAAAGGTGTTGCTTATAGCGTAAACATCTGCATCGTATTCTTTACCGGGATTGTTGGTGAGTGTGAAATGAATTGTTTGCCCGACTTTAAGTTTCTGCAAATCTTTTTCATACACATATAAATCCAAATGCAGTTGGCTGTTGTCCACTATTTCGGCAATGGAAGTATTGGCATCTGCAAAAGTTCCGATGTTTACCGAAATGTTGCTTACCGTTCCGCTTATCGGACTGGTAATGTTTATTACCGACTGAATGTTTTCACTTGTAAGTGTTGCGGTATTGATACCTGCTAAAGTCAATTGGCTTTGTAAACTTGCCTTTTTTGCTTTTAGTGATTTGAGTTCTGCTTCGGCTTGCTGATATAGTTTGAGTGATGAAGCATTTCCTTCTTTCAAGGTTTTTTGGCGTTCAAATTCCATTTGTGCCAAATCTACTTTTGCAGCAGTGCTTAAAAATTCTTCCTGCATGGTAATAAAAGTAGTATTGGTTATTGTAGCAATGGTTTGACCTTTGGTAACGCTGTTGCCTGTTTGCACTAAAATGGATTTGATTATTCCGCCCATAAAAGCTGTTGCGTTTGCTTTGTTGTTGTTAGGAACACGAAGCAGTCCATTGGCTTTGAGTGAAGCGGTTAGTTGCTTTTTTTCAATACTGCCCAACTCCATTTTTATGGATTTCATTTGTTCGGCTGTGAGGTTTGCGGTATTGGTGTTTTCATGCTCGTCATGATGCTCTTCGCCTTCGTGTTCAGCGGTTGTGCTTTTGTTTCCGCAGGCTGCAAAAAGGGATGCAGAAATGAATATTACTATGATGAATTTTATCCTTTTCATTTTTCTGAATTTTAATTGTTGATTAAGAAATTGATGTTAATGATGGATTGATTGAGTTGGTTTACCGATTGCAGATAACTTAACTGCACATCGGAAGCGGTTTGCAGTGCTTGCAGATATTCAATATAACCAATGTCGCCACTTTTGAAACCAAGTGTTGCTGTGCTGATAATTATATCGGCATTGGGCAAAGCAATTGATTTGAAATAATTGTATTGCGAAAGATTTTGGTTGTATTGTGCAAAAGCATTTTGCAACTTTGTTTGTAAAATCAGTTTTCCGTTATCGGCTTCTTTTTGTAATGCCTGTTGTTTGAACGATAGTGATTTTACTTTTTGTGCATTGCTTAGAAATGTAAGCGGAATACTAATGCCTACATTCAATCCCTGAAAGCGTTTGCTGCCATCAAAATAAACATCAGCCCCGTTTATTGTTTGTGTGCCGATTAACGACTGATTGAAATAACCCACATTGAAATCGGGAAGCGTGGATGCCGTTTCAACCTTTTTGTTTTGCTCTGCAATAATGGCTTGCTGATACAAAACTTTTAAAGATGGGTTATTTGCAATGAGTGAAGTATCAAATGAATTGCTTAATACAAGCGGTTGGAAGTTTCCGATATTATCAATCGTAAAATCTTCGCTTGTATTGAGCAAAGTTTTTAGCGAATTGTAAGCCGTTGCCAAATCGGTTTCGGTTTGTTTCAATAAAAGCGAAAGCTGCCCACGCTTAGTCTCGGCTGTGGTTTTTTCCAACAAATTGGTTTCCCCCGTTTTGTATCGCAAGGCTGCGGCACTTACAAAATCATTATACAAACTGTCTAAGGATTTCAATTGCTTTTTTGTTTGCTGTAAATACTTTAATTGATAAAACCAGTATTGAACCTGCGCCTTTATTTCGTTGGCAGTGGCTTGCTGTTGCAACTGGCTTCCCTGCAATTCGGCCTTATATAAATTTGATTTTGCCGAATAATAAGTTGGAAATGGAATGGATTGATTGATTTGAAAACCCAAGTCCTTATTGATGCTGTTATATTGCCCGTATTGAAGATTGACATTTGTTTTTGGCAATTCAAAAACGGATTTCTTCAAACGCTCCGATGATTGCACATTGAGTTGTTGCGATTGTAATTCCAGATTGTTTTTCAATGCAGTGCTTATGGCATCTTCAACGGTAATTTGTTTTGGTGTTGTTTGAGCATTTGTATTACTAAAAGCGAAAACTGCAATTACTAAAACGACTGCCGGTGAAATTTTGATTTTTCTTTTCGTTGAAAAAATCAAATACAACAAAGGCAAAACAAAGAGGGTTAAGAAAGTGGCTGTAAGCAATCCGCCAATTACCACAGTGGCTAAAGGTTTTTGAACTTCTGCCCCTGCACCGTGCGAAAGTGCCATTGGTAAAAAGCCCAAGGATGCTACGGTGGCAGTCATTAAAACTGGTCGCAAACGGATTTTAGTTCCTTCTTTTATTCGCTGAATAATGTCAGTCATTCCGTCTTTTTCTAACTGGTTAAATGTTCCGATAAGGACAATTCCATTTAACACAGCAACGCCAAACAGAGCAATGAAACCAACACCTGCCGAAATGCTGAAAGGCATATCACGAAGCAGCAAAGCGAAAACGCCACCAATGGCACTCATTGGAATAGCTGTGTAAATAAGTGTTGCTTGTTTTACTGAACTAAACGTGAAATAAAGCAACATAAAAATAAGTGCTAAAGCCACAGGCAAAGCAATCATAAGGCGTTTGGATGCTGCTTGCAGATTTTCAAAAGTGCCTCCGTAGGTGTAATAATATCCTTCGGGCAATTTTATTTTTTCGTTCAACTGCTTCTGAATATCCTCAACCACACTTTCCACATCCCTACCTTTTACATTAAAGCCGACAACAATTCTGCGTTTACCATCTTCACGGCTTATTTGTGCAGGACCTAATTCCATTTTTATATCGGCAACTTGCGATAATGGAATTTGTGTTCCGTTGGTAGTTGGAATATACAGGTGGTTTACATCTTCTATGTTGTTTCGGTGGGTGCTGTCAAGGCGAACTACCAAATCAAATTTGCGTTCATTTTCAAAAACAACACCTGCACCACCACCCGCAAATGCGGTGCTTACAATATGGTTGATGTCTTCAATGTTCAAACCATAATTGGCAATTTGCGAACGGTTGTATTTAATTACTATTTGCGGTAAACCTGCAACCCGTTCAACACTTGGTTCGGTTGCACCTTCCACAGATTGAACAATGGGTGCAATTTTATTGGCATAGCTTAATAGGGTGTCCATATTCTCCCCGAATATTTTAATGGCAACATCTTGTCTGATACCTGTCATAAGTTCGTTGAACCGCATTTGAATGGGTTGATTTTTTTCAAAAAATACACCCGGAATTACGCTTAATTTTTCTTCAATTTCTTCTGCCAGTTCATCGTAAGAATTATCACGCTTCCATTCGGATGGTTGTTTTAGAATAATCATCATATCCGTTGCTTCGGGTGGCATTGGGTCAGTTGGCACTTCGGCACTTCCTGTTTTTCCGACTACCATTTTTACTTCGTCAAATTCTTTGATCAGGCGTGATGCCTGCATGGAAGTTTCTAAACTTTGAGATAATGATGTGCCTTGCGGAAGTATGCAATGAAAAGCAAAATCACCTTCGGCTAATGTTGGAATAAACTCACCGCCCATTCTTGAAAAGATAAATACAGAAATAAGAAACACGGTAACAGATACACTCACGATTATTTTTTTGAAACGTATTGATTTATCCAAAAGCGGTGCATAAATGCGTTGAAAGAAATTCATCATTTTATCGCTGAAAGTTTCTTTATGAGAAATATTTTTAGGAAGAAACAAAGCACACATCATAGGGATGTAGGTAAGCGATAAAATCAATGCCCCGAAAATGGCAAAGCCAACGGTTTGAGCCATCGGTCCAAACATTTTGCCTTCAATACCAATCAGTGTAAGGATAGGAATGTAAACAATGAGGATAATGATTTCTCCAAATGCCGCACTACTACGGATTTTTGATGCAGATTTAAACACTTCCTCATCCATTTCGGGCTGTGTTAATCTTCCAATTGTTTTTCTTAAACCCAAATGATGTAGTGTTGCTTCTACTATAATTACTGCACCGTCCACAATCAACCCAAAGTCAATTGCTCCTAAACTCATCAAGTTGGCACTTACGCCAAACACATTCATCATTCCCAATGCAAACAGCATTGATAAAGGAATGGCAGAGGCAACAATTAGTCCTGCACGAAGATTTCCGAGAAACAGAACCAAGACAAAAATTACTATCAATGCTCCTTCAATCAGGTTTTTTTCAACAGTAGAAATGGCACGACCCACCAAATCAGTTCTGTCCAAATAAGGTTCTATGACCACATCCGCAGGTAATGATTTTTGAATATTAATCATTTTCTCTTTTACACGACTAACTACATCAGCACTATTTGCACCTTTCAGCATCATAACCACACCGCCAACGGCATCTACTTCACCATTGTAGGTCATAGCACCGTAGCGAACAGCACTGCCTAAATGCACTTCTGCAACATCTTTTATCAAAATGGGAATACCGTTTGGATTTGTTTTTACAACAATGTTTTTGATGTCGTCAAAAGAACCAATCAAACCAACACCCCGAATGAAATAGGCGTTTGGTTTTTTGTCAATGTATGCCCCGCCTGTGTTTTCATTATTCTTCTCTAATGCCGTAAAAATTTCGGGAATGGTAATTCCCATTGCCAATAAGCGGTCAGGGTTTACCGCTACTTCATATTGTTTCAGTTGTCCGCCAAAGCTGTTTATTTCTGCAATACCCGGTGTTCCGTAAAGTTGTCGGGCAACAATCCAGTCCTGCATAGTCCGTAAATCCATGGCAGTGTATTTGCTTTCGCTACCTTTTTTGGGATGGATGATATATTGATATACTTCGCCCAAACCGGTGCTTACTGGGGCCAATTCGGGCGTTCCAACACCCTTAGGAATTTTGGCTTCAGCTTCTTTCAGTCGTTCGTTAATAAGTTGTCGGGCAAAGTAGATGTCCACTTTGTCGTCAAATACCACAGTAATAACCGAAAGTCCGAAACGAGAAATGCTTCGCAATTCTTCCAAATCGGGAAGATTGGCAATGCTTTGCTCGATGGGGTAAGTCACCAATTGTTCAACCTCTTGCCCTGCAAGGGTTGGGCAAACCGTAATTATTTGCACTTGGTTGTTGGTGATGTCGGGGACTGCATCAATAGGCAGTTTAGTTGCACTCCACACACCCCAAACAATGAGTGCAAGCGTCATCAAAGCAATGATGAATTTATTTTTTATGCTGAACGCAATTATTTTGTCTAACATCTTTTTTAACAGTTATATAAATGAATACATGAGTACTTGCTCTCGATTTTCGGGAGTAAGTAGTTTTGTTTTGTTCCACTAAAAGCGGAACATCATAAATTAATTAACTGATTTTTGGCGGTTGCCAAATGGAAAAGCAAACTTCTGAAATACTGGGTGAAGTATAATTTGCGTAAATTATTGAATTAAAAAATTTCAAATTCGAAATTTGATAACTAATAAAAGTAGAATTGAGTATTAAACCACAGCAGGCACATGTACACAATGGAGAACAATGGTCACTTTCCTCTTCATGATCCTGATGGTTAATAGAAGTTGTGATGCCTACTTCTGTTGAGCTAAAAAACACTCCTTCGCTAAAATCACCACAGGGCATTATTGCTAATCCCATAAAATATAAAGCCAAAAAATTTGCTAGCAAAAATTTCACTGTACAAAATTAACAATTTTTGTTAAATAAAAAATCTAATCTATTTAAAAATATGAAGAAATACCAAAGTTAAAACCTCCACTCTTACTAGGGGCATTACCTATAATATCCCTTTGCCTTTGAATCCTGTAATTTAATCTAAATGTTGTTTGTGAGCTTGGTCGGAGGCTGATGGCAGGGTTCAAGCTCCATAAATCTTCACCAATTTCATATCCAGTTTCTTTGAAGCTTCCTACATTCCAATCAACATACTCTAATCTGCAAGCTATATTTAATAAGGCATTATCAAATCCCAATATTCTACCTCCAAATATTGGCTGTACTATATCAACAAATCCCCCCTGCTGTCGGCTGCCATATTGCTGTAAATAGTCATATGGCAATTGCACACCCACCCATGCCCATTCCATATTTATATGAGTTCTTAATTTCAAAAATGTATTGTTATAATCAATAGCAAATACATTAATTCTCCTTTTCTTATCAATTAAAATGCCTTCATGTACAAATTTATTATAAATACCACCCATATAAGAAAATCCAAATTCTCCAATTTGATGTTTACGTACAGCAATTTTTCCAGTAAACAGTGGCGCTCCACTATTTATTTTATCAAATCTTTCAAGGTTATTTTTTGAGGAGGGCAGGTAGGTCTTATTTTGCTCGTTGTCAATTATTGAATTATCAAATCCACCTGTTAAATAGGCTTCATATCCGATCATCCATGAGTTAGTATAAATTTTTCCGAACATTCCCATACCAGCATTACTCCAGGTAGCTGGCAACATTTGAGTTGCAGATATAGGTCTATCTGTAAATTCCCATTTCGGGCCATCATGATTTTGATTGAACGCTCCAATGGGATTCATCACTAAACCACTTCTAAGATTTAACAATGGATGAAATTCCACATCAATTGAAGCAAACTCAATTGCTATGTCTGCCCCACCATTTTCAAACTCTATTTCGGCTAAAAATTTAATTTTTTTATTAATAGTTGAAGCTAAAAAAATTGTCAAACGTCTCATTTGGAATTGATGCCCGTCAGAAACTCCATCGGTTCCAATATGTTGCCAATTCATTTCAGCATAACCACCTACAGCAACTGGAAGTTTTCCCAAATTTAAAAAGGGCCTACTATAAACTGCATCCATGTTAAGTGTTGAAGCCACTGTGTCAGAATATGAATAATGATTTAAAGTAGTATCAACTTTTGCACTATTTCTGGAAATTAACAATATGGAAATTGATAAGAGCAGTATAATTCTATTCATGATATTTTAAATAAATATTTAAATGCTGATCTATTATTTTTACTAAAAAAGAAATAAGCGGCTTATCAGCAGGTGAATTAGTTACCTTACCTCGATTATCAAATTCAGAACCATGTGCAGAACATACAACCCTATCACCAAATGCAGTTAATTCATACCCTTGATGGGTACACTGCATATAAAGTGCAGAATATTCTTGTGCTGAAAATCGATACAAATAAATCGGATAACGTAACTTTTCATTTTGAAGCAATACATACTTCCTAAAGTGTTTCTTACCATTACTTAGTTTTTCAAAAACTGAAAGTGGCACAATCATAACATCATTTAATATGGTTGATGTAATAAATTTACTTCCAGTACATCCCTCTTGCAATATCCCAAATACACTTATTGCTATGCACCCCAAACTACATGTTTTGACAAAATGAAATCTATCCATTATAATGATTTTAAAAATTTGATTAACATAGTTCTTTCGTTTGGCGAAAGGTTTTGATAGCTCACTTTGCTATTGGTAGCTTCACCTCCATGCATTTCTATTGCTTGCTCTATACTTCTTGCTCTACCATCATGCAATAGAAAATATTGCCCACCTTGTGAATTTGATGATAGGCCTAACCCCCATAAAGGTGGAGTTCGCCATTCTGAAGACTTTGCACTTCCTTCCGTATAACCATCGTCTAATCCAATACCCATATCATGCAGCAACAAATCTGTATACGGGTAAAATATTTTATATGATAACGCTTCGACATTTGAAAACCCAGTATTTAATTGCGGCACATGACACGAACCACATCTTATCTGCACAAAGATATTTTTACCTAATTGAACATCAGGAACAATAGATTGCCTTTGTATTGGAGCTTTCAATGTATTTAAATAAGCAACCACATCATTTATTTCTTGAACTGAAACTTCAGGATCTATAACTAGACCAGAATATACATCAATAGGTTCAAAAAATGAAGAAATGCCCATGTCTTGACTGTAAGCATTCACCGTTTGATGCAATAAGTTATAAGCAGAAGCTTTTTTCCCAAACCGACCTATATATTTACCATCGTTATTGATTGAAAAAGGATTAGGTGTGATTCTATTGGGAATTGAAATCCAGTTCGGCACACCAGAAATCCCATCTCCATCAACATCGTAAGGATCTGACAAATCCAAAATTGTTTGGTCAGTCACAAACTGAAGATACCCCATACCGGTAATAGAAGGTGGGGTGAATTTTGAAGAACTTGCACCCTGAGGAATTTGTTCTGGAAAGTAACCTTGTATGGCTCTGTTCTGCAGCTGTGGTCCTCCTTGCCGCAAATATTGATTGCCTGTGCTATCGGTCTGGCCAAATCGGGTTAAAGTAGTGAATGGAGTACCCCTTCCATCTCCCAAATGACATGATATGCAACTATTAGATACGAATATTGGCCCCAGTCCTGTCTGTGATGTGAACACTTTATTTACTGCAGCATCCCCTTTTAAAAATTGCAAATGTTGTTCCTGACTCAAACCATCAATTGGTCCATCTAGCGTATCTTCAGCCTTAGGTGCTATTGGTTCAAACTTGCTGCAGGAAGTAAGCAACACCATTATAATAGCAAGGCTGCGGATCTTGTTATTTATATCAAAATTCATTTTTTACAATTTTGGTAAATATACATTTGTTAGATTAGCCTAACAAATATATTTCGAAATACCTATAAATTGATCAAATACCGCAGAATATTTATAACACTGTTTAAGAAAAAAAATAAAATTAAAATTTAATAAGATTTTACAATCCTTCTGGAAGTCAAATTAGAAAAGCAACTGATCAAATTAAAAAAAGTCTCGCCATTAGAAAATATCTACAAAGATCTACCAAAACAAAAGCTACAAGTCTCATTCACATATGGGCCGTAATTTGCTATCCGCTCAAAACCATTCCTTTCATATAACCTAATAGCTTCAGGCATTTTATCCCCCGTTTCTAATACACATTTTTTATAACCTAGCTCGGCAGCCCACTTAATTAATTCTAATAGTATTTCTTGTGCTATGGCTCTTCCCCTCCATTCACTTTTCACAAACATTCGCTTTATTTCCACCACATCATCCCCAAACTCTTTAAAAGCTCCACAACCCACCGCTTCACCTGAATGATAGGCTACCACAGCATACTTAATCTTGTTGATCTTATTATACTTTGCAAAAAAATCATTCTTTAGGCCATTCCTCATAGCTAAATCTTGGTCTAACAAAACAACCAAGTTCCTAAATTTCAAATCATCACCATTAGATCTATTTAAAGAAACCATATTAAAGTAATTTTACAACAAACTTAACCTATCTATCGAAACCAAAAATAAAGATTTTAAAAAGCGTAAGAATATAATTCTAATGTCAGTAATAGTCTAAGTAAAATCATTGCTTACTTTGATTTACACCTAAATCAATTAATATTTAGCTTTCGCTAAAATAGAATAAACTGAAGCTATCATCACAACCACAACCATTAATTTCAACCATCTGATTAGCCTTGTGCCAATCTTGTACTGACTGTGAGCATTTTCTGTAGTTATTTTTACAGGGTAATTGAATAGATGGGGGAATTTATTTAACCAAGTCATACCAACAAATAAAACCGTTGCCAACACTGGCATATTAAAGATCAACTGCTTGCTGCCATACCCATCTATATGGCCACTAAAATTAAAATGAGTTGGAATTATCTCAGGCAACGAGGGGTGATTTATCAGAACCAACAGCCACAACCCCATTAGCATTAACCAACCAAGCCATTCAATGAAATAATCAACTTTAGACCATTCCAATTTTATTTTAGGACGCTTATTGTCTCCCATCTCTTGTCAATTAATTTCTAGCCATACCCTTGCGCATCGATGCATCACCACCCTTGTCAAAACCACATGACACATTTAGAAAATTTTAATCTTGTTTCTTATGCTTTCTATTTATCAAATCGCGAATTACTACAAATAGTAATAATACAAATGTAATAAGATACAAAGTATCTATTCCAGGCTTTTCAAACTTTAATTCCTTAAAGTCAAAATGCTTGTATAGTTTACTGCCAATTACAATTAAAATAATCAATGCGAAAAAATTTATTCCTCTCTTAGTATTCATACAATGTGTTGATTTCTATCTTCAATATTTTATTGAGCAACTTAAACTGAATTTATATTCAGTAGTTAAATGTAAGAAAAATTTCAACTCAAAATATAACATAAAAACAGTGTCCTTAAAATCAATTTATAGCAAGCTTCAAACACCTTCCAAGTCCTCCATTTATCGCTACACTCTCCCTTGCCCTCACCTTACTTTTAAACGTGCTATTTCTTTGAGTAATCGCTTCCTATAAGCCGTATTTTTAATGCTTATTACCCCAAAATATATATCTTTGTTGAATCAACTTTTATTATCATGAGATATTTTAAATTGTATTTAACCCTATTAACATTTATCTTACTTGCTAAGATTCAAACTAGTGCAATAGGCTTCAGCAAACAGTTTGATAATGGCAATGGATGGGATGTAAGCGGTAGCAGCCGATGCAATATAGTTTCATTGCCGGATAGTGGATATGTGGTGTGCTTTAATGTAGCTGATACTTCCGGTGGTTCTAATGTACATCTTGTTAAACTAGACATTGCCGGAACCAAGGAATGGGAAAAAACTATTCTCATCCCCACTAATATAGAACTGGCTCATGATGCAGTAATTATTGCCGATAGTTTCATCTATATTCAATGTACTTATGATGAGCCTGGATTCATCTATGATGAAGAGGTGATGTTCATCAAAACAGATTTGAATGGAAATTTAATCACTTCTCAAGATATAACAAATTCAGGCATCTGCTGCTGGGATATAAGTGATGGCCGTCTTGCCATTGGCATTAATGATCATCTTCTGTTCACACATAGGTCATTTGGCATTTCTACTATTGATGGTATCGTACGAGTGTATAACAAAGACTTTGGAAGCATTAATGGTGCAACTGATAATACATTCCTCTACCATTCCAACTTTTTTCAAGATGCAGATAGTAGCTACTACAGCTTCGGACATGAATATTTACAAACCCAAAAAAGAGCCGGTCTAACTAAAAGAAATAAATTATTTGGATTTGTATGGCAAAAATACTTCAGGCATCCTGCCATGGCATTTAACCAGCAAATGCTTGCCCATGATTTGATTAAAACTTCCAATGGGTTTTATCTGTTGATGAGCTTCGCAGATAGCGCAAACGGACATGCCACTTACCTGCTTCAAACTGATACCAATGGCGATTCTTTATCAAGTGCTACTTGGTATAATACAGGCTATCCATTTGGAATCTGCATCAATGACCAAAACCAAATAATATTGGCTGCTACTTCCAATGATAGTTTAGCCGCAATTACGTTAACTAAAATTGATAACAACTTTCAAATTTTAGCCAACAGAAAATTTCAACTTCAGCAAAGGAGCGAACATGTATTAGCATTTAAAAAAAGTAATGATCATCACTATCTCATTACAGCTACTGCCGACAGTTTGAATGAAAGAAATATACATGCATTAAAAATTGATGACAACTTCTGTGTTCCACCTAGTGCTAGTTTCAGGGCAGTAGTAAACACAGGGCTGGGTCCTGATACAGCTTCAGTAATTATTAAAAATACCAGCGACTATGGAATATTGGATTCTAATACAACGGTTACCATCAACTTTGGTGATGGCTCTTTACCAGCAACAATGACTACCGATAGTATCCTTCACATCTATGCAGTTCAAGGCACTTATACGGTAACATTAACCGTGAATACCATCTGTGGCACCAGCAGCTATTCAAATTTAGTAGTGGTACCATGTACAGGTTTTGCATCATCTTACAACTATACAACCTCACTGCTCAGCATCAATTTAAATTATTCAGGGGGTGGCACTTCCTACAGCTGGACACTAGGCGATGGTGCCACTGCCAATACCGCTTCTGTCAATCATAATTATGCTAATGATGGAACCTATTTAGTTTGTCTTACCACGGACAATGGCTGTGGTCCCATTACCATTTGCGATTCTATTTCAGTTGCTTGCACTGCACCTGTTGTTTCCTTACCTGATACAGTATTGGGTTGCATAGGCTATTCCATCAACCTCAATGCCGGTCCAAACGGCAGCTCCTACCTGTGGAATACTGGAGCTACCGCTAGCACACTTTCCGCCAACTCAAACGGCAATTACACAGTATCCGTGACCAATATTTGCGGCAACACTACAATCGACTCAAGCTTCGTAGCCTTTAGCGCTTTGCCTCAGTTAAACATTGGCCTTGATACTGTGATATGTGCCAATGATTTAATTCTTATGGGGAATTATTTAACCGGTGGTAATTATGACTATACATGGTATATTAACAATCAATTTCAAGGTATCGGCCCTTCATTTTACTTTATCCAAAGCTGGATTGCAAATTACAAGCTCACCATGATTGCCAATAACAATGGTTGTATCGATTCTGCATCGAGGAGTGTTTATGTAGCTCCCGATCGCTACTGTGATACCGTTTCCTATTGCATTCCTACCTACAATACCGGAACCACGCAAGGTGATTATGTGAAACGTGTTGCTATTGGCACTATCAATAATGTTACTGGCGGTGTGGGTGCAGCCAGTTATATAGATTATTCAAACCTTAGCACAACTGTTAATGCCGGGCAAAGTATCAATCTAACGCTTGAATTCAATGAAGTGAATGACCTGTATTACAGAGTATGGCTAGATTACAATCAAGATGGATTATTCTCACCCTCCGAAGTACTCACACAAAACGCAGTGAATACAGGAATTGTATTATTGTCTACAAGTATAAGCAATATGGCTTATGGAGGCCCCACTCGAATGCGGGTAAGGTGCGCCAGTCATACTAATACCAACATTGACCCTTGTAGCAGTTATGACTTTGGCCAAACGGAAGATTATACCATCATTATAAATAATGGAACTGGTGCTCCAACACCTAGATTCATCGCTAGCAATGATAGTATTTACCCCGGCAGTTCTATTAATTTCACAGATCAATCCTATAATAATCCTACGGCTTGGCAATGGAATTTTGATGGCGGCAATCCTTCCACTTCAAACCAACAAAACCCACAAGGCATTAATTATCCAATACCTGGATGCTATACTGTACGTTTTAAGGCTACCAATGCCAATGGTTTTAATATTATTGAAGACAGTTGTTTAATTTATGTTGACTTATCGCTGCATACAATTCAGGCTAACTTAAACTATTTGACCACTATTGCACCCAATCCGGTTCTTAAATTCGCTACCATCACCAATGTTGTCGACTTTGATCTAATTAAAATAATATCAACAGTAGGCAGCTCGGTTTCCATGGAAGTACCACTATCCAAGACTACCATAGTTGACCTAGAAAAATTAGCCTCCGGTGTATATCAAATCCAATTATACCATCAAAATAAATTGGTTGGTGGCAATAGGTTAGTAAAGGTGAAATAAATTATTCTATAATAATTTTCTTAGCCACAACACCACTCACAGTCATTACTTCCATTAGGTACAGTCCTTTCGGTAACGAATTAAGTTGAACATTTGCACTCATTAGCCCACTTAAAGATCCAATGGCCACTACTTGCCCTGCTATGGTTTTTAATTCATATGACACCATAGGGCTATTCGATCGTATGGTTATTGCACTTTCTGCAGGATTAGGGAATACACTTAACGTATTCTCCTTTGGTGACTGCACGGCTAATCCCAAAATCTGAATCCTAGCAGTAGTGTAAGCGCCATTATCATAAGTAATTGCCACATCATACCATCCCGCAATAGGATTTGGATAGTATGCAGAAGTAACCCCATTAAGCAGTTGATTGTTAAAATACCACTCAAAGCTTACCACAGAGGCACCTCCCGCAGCAGATCTAAGTGGAGTAACTGTAATAGTATCATTCTGAAAACTTATCAATGGATTTGGAGGAGTTAAATTCTTATATAAATAAATATTTCCAGAGTGGATATAAACTGCATCATTTATTCCATTTCCATCTATATCGCCATCCATAAACTGAGTGGTGGGTTGATCGAATGAACCAATGAACTTCTGCGTGTAATCAGGTCGAGTAACATAAACATAATTATAAGCTGAAGATGAACCTACTGTATGTTTGAAACTTAAATCGGCATATTGGTCGCCATTAAAATTTGCTCTGCCTAATTCCAGCGCACCCCCTACCATAGGAGATCCTGACCTATTAAGCCAAATTCCACTTAACGAATCTTGTTCCAAATAATAAGTAAGGCTATTTAAAGTATTAGTAGCCACTAATCCTTCTCTCACTCCTCCATTCAATTTAAAAGGTAAAGCATAATTTATAGAGCCACCTATATTGTGTGTAACTACTGAGCCTGCAGGAAAATTACCCATACCATCGCCATACATCACCGTCATATTTGACCCTACTGCATTGCCATGACAAATAACAATATCTTTATTGCCATCACCATTAAAATCGCCAGCCGATGGACTATTGCCTGCTACATTAAATCCAGTAGCAGATGTATTGGCGGTAGCAGGAAGTAATAATCCGCTGCCATTAGCATTAGCCATGCAAATGTTATAAATTACTGGCGAAGTACTGATCATGAACACATCATCTAAACCATCATTGTTAAAATCATCAACTACTATTTCAGAATTTTGATGAAGTGCGGGATAAGGGGTATATGCTGCATAACCATTTACACCATTATTTAAATATACATATATAGAATCTGATTGGTTACCAGACAATACCAAATCAGGTAAGGTATCATTGTTGATAAACCCACTTCTAAGTTGATAACCATAACGTGGAGCAGGAATAATTTTAGTAGATCCAAAACCACAAGCTGATCCATAGATAAGCACCAGCCTATTTCCCAACAGATTTGAGTAGGTGATTACATCGTCAAATCCATCTCCATTAACATCGGCAATGGTAGCAGCTGCTGAATTATGTAATAAAGGAAATGAAAAATTATTGCCTAATGAAAATGAATTTAAATTTCGAAATACTTTTACCCCGTCCAATTCAATTAAATCAGTGGTGCCATTATTGTTGATATCTGCTGTGATAATACTGGTAGGTTGAATTTGATAACCTATGTTAGTATCTAATGAAAACACGCCACTATTATTAACCATGCGGTACACCATGCCACTTTGATTCATTACAGCCAAATCAAAAGCGCTACCATCTAAATTAAAATCGCCAATCCCAAATGACTTTACACTAATTGGTAATATTTGAGTGTTGAATTGGCTGGGATTAATTATATCAATTTCGCCAAAGGCGAAAAGAGAATCTTGAAAAGAAACGAATTCTAATTGGGGATCAGCATCCATATTGGCCACTTCAAAGTGCTTTGTATATAAATAATTATTTAGAAACGCCTGATTAAAAGTTGCATTTAAAGATGTTCCGTTATTTAAATAAATGCTTCCTGATGCTGCCATTACATCATCCAATCCATCATTATTAAAATCGGCTGTGCGGCAACGTCCTCTTACATCATCAATGAAAGTTTGTCCTAGTGTAAAAATACCAGAATTATTTCCCAAGTACACCATTGATTCGTGATCAGAAAGGCCATCGTATTCTGCTATATTAACAAAAACATCTAAATACGTGTCTGAATTAAAATGGCCTACACATATATAATACCAAACCCCTGCTATGCTCACTGTCAAATTTGTGTAGATGGGTAAATCAAACCCTCCTATTCCATTATTAACCAACAAGGCCAATTTGCCATCACCTGCAACTAGAATATCCGGGAGTTGGTCTTGATTAAAGTCATCAACGCTAACAGCAGTTGCCACAAAAAGATCTGGAAGTAAAATGGTATCCCTTACATCTGTGAAAGATCCGGTGCAATCGCCATGATAAATGCCAACATAAGTGGGTATGGTGTTAAATAGCAGACCACCTGTTTTTACCATGTCTAGATAGCCATCGCCATCAATATCAGCCATTACAGCATTTTCGCATTTTGGCTCTGAATACAAATTGTAGGGTTCATAATGAAAAATTGGTGTATAAGGATAGTAAGGTTCGAAAGGAGATTGTGCCTTTGCATTGCTTAGAATTAATGCTAAGAACATCCATAAATGAAGCTTGTACATGAAATGATTATTGGAAGTTAAACTTGTAACTATCTAATGGCTGCGAGACCTCTTAAACAAAATTATGCTTAATACTGCGCACACTATGGGCGTTTAAATTGTATTTTAACTTGAATCTTCTACTAAAATAAGCTGGATCTTTAAATCCTACTTTATGCGAAATCTCTTGTATGTTATCTGGTGTGGTCTTTAGCAAGTACATGGCCCTCTCTAAACGTTGATTTTCTATGTAATCTTGGAGGTTTTTGCCAGTTAAAGATTTGAAAAACTGTCCTATATAATCTTCACTCATATAGGCAATTTTTGAGATGGCTTTGTTACGTAAATCCTTATCCATGTTATTCTGGATGTAACGAACTACTTCCACTAATCGCTTATCAGTTAAATAACTTAATCGCTCTACATAAGTACGCAAATGAGGTTGAGAATCTATATAACGCATCAAGTGAACAACTGCCTCTTGCATGTAATTATTGATAATCAAATCACGACCCAATTTATTCTGTTCCGCTTCCAAACAAATATGCCTTATCAAGTAAAACATTTCAGTGTCGGCCGGCAACGGAAAGGGTGGCATATTCAAGGTGTTAAAAAATGGAATTGCTGAATACAGCTGTACATCAAAGCTTAGAATACTCCAAACCTCCTTCATTCTCGAAAAATCATCCAATCCACTAATGGTTCTTAAATAACTTTCCCTATGTGCAGCATCCCTAAAGCCTTCCCTACCCAACTCTACATAGTGTCTTCCTTTACCATGCTTCACAAAAATTTCGTGACCGGCAGGAAAAAACCAGAAAGTTCCAGGCTGCATAAGCACTTCCTCCTTATCGCGCCCAACAAACATATGGCCTTTGTTGAGGCAAACTAATACGTTTCTATCTTCTGTAGTGCCGTTTAGCGCAACAGGTGTAAGTACTTCTCTGTAACCAGAGCGGTAGTATTTTACCGATAGTGAATCAATGAATTTTGAAAGTAAAGGCATAGTTGAAAACCCCCGAAAATGATAAAAGTATTATTGTGATAAATAATAAACCCCCAGTATTAATTGTTTATTTCCCAAATGTACATAACAAATATTTAAAAACACAAATTCTAAGAATTAATTTTATTCAAAAATTTTTATTCTTTTACATCCGAATTTCACTACATGGGCACCGATTGGATTTACGAAGCTATGGCAGGATTGCTATCTGCCATAAGTGTTTGGCTTACTGCTAGAAGAAACATTTGGTGCTTTCCCCTTGGCATTATTAGTGTAGCCATCTATGCCTATTTATTCTATACACCAAGTGTGCGCCTCTATGCTGATGGGGGTTTACAAATTTGCTACCTGGTGATGCTGTTGATTGGTTGGCAAAGATGGAGCGCTCTATCATTAGCAGAAAGAAACATTTCTTCAGCTCTTACTTTTGAATGGTGGCTTGCTTTGGGTTTAACAATCTTTGCTGCTTTATCAATAGGATTTTTTTTAGATAAACTTACCGATGCCGATTTCCCCTACCTTGATGCGGCTTTAGCTGCAAGCAGCATACTTGCACAATGGATGAGTAACAGGCGACTATTTCAAGCTTGGTGGTTGTGGATTATCATTGATGTAGTGTACATACCACTTTATATTTATAAGAATCTATATTTAACATCGATCATTTATACCCTATATTTAGTGCTTGCATTCATAGGTTTAATTGAATGGAAGAAACTAGCATCACCTCAAAAATAGTGGTTCAAAATATGCCCTTAACTATTGCCATCATTGGCGCAGAAAGTACTGGTAAATCGTATTTGGCTAAAGCACTGGCCACCCATTACCAGGGCATTGCCATTCCAGAATATGCACGACACTTTACACAGCATTACGGAACCCAAGTAACCACCAATGATATTATTCACTGTTATCACACCCAAGAAGATGAGTTGCAATTGCAAATTCAAAAAAGACCTTCCATTATTTTGATGGATACCGAATGGATCATGGCTAAGATCTGGAATGATGATATCAATGGAAGTAGGAACGCATACTTTGAAAAAAAAATTGCCTCACAAACTTTTGATTTCTACCTACTATGCAATAATGATGTTGCGTTCGAAGAAGACCCCTTAAGAGTAAATGAACACAGAAGGGAATATTTTTTTAACAGCTATTTAGATGCGCTGGTTCAATCTAACCAAAATTATAAAATAATATCAGGGAAGGGTGAGGCCAGATTATTAATGGCCAAAAATTATTGTGATGATTTTTTTAATCAATGATATACCTTACAGAAAAACCGAAATCTAATTCTTCAGGCCCGCGATTGAGCAAATCGTAGAAGGGAGTAAAGTCGGCAGTAAAGATAATAGGAAGTTTTTTTCGCTGTGCAATAGCCCGATATTCTAATTGTATGGTAGCGTCTATACCTGCAGCAATTACATCCTTATTATAGTACTTTGGCTCACCACCCTCTTTCTTATAGTACCCTTTCGTATTTCCTATTGGGAAAAAACCTGCATGAACACCTGCACCATAAACAAGATCAAGCGGTAATTGTATAATTGGAACTTTAAACGGTAGTTGCCTTATGTAAATTAACTTTGAAGTATATCCATTCCCTGCGCCTATCTTACTGTAGTAAAGATCTGCTTGAAAGCCGCTAGCATTATCGGTGTTAACAAAATACTTTAAACTGATACCATTGTTAAACTTCCCACCTCTTGGCCCTAACGCTATAGCATATTGCCCATTGGATTTAATCACAAAAAGTATTAAACAGCATAAGCAAATTGTCAGTTTTTTATAATTCACCTTCATGTAGCCAAGGTAAGCGATTTAATTTATAGTTGCATAGATAATTAAAAAATATATTACTTTTGCCTAGCCTTTGGGGTGCTGCATAATATACTGCGGCTGAGATTATACCCACTTACCTGATCAGGATAATGCCTGCGTAGGAAATTAATGGCCTTGTATTTTTACAAACCATCCCTCGGCACATTTATACAATAGTTAAACTGTATTACTATGATCACAAAAAAATGTGCAACCTTGTTATTTGCGTTATGTCTTCTTTCCAACTTCCTGATCGCTATCAATGGCAGAATTATTGACTTCAATTCTTCTCAACCCATAGAAGGTGCCATCGTTCAGGTTGAAGGGCAACCATTAATTGCTGTTTCAAAATCAAATGGAACATTTTCCATCCCTTGCCAAGAAGGGCAACCGCTGATTATAAAACACCTTGCCTATGAAACTGAAACTGCACTAGTGGCAGTAGACCAAATGTTGGTTAGCATGAAAACTGCTACCCATGTGGCAGATGAAATAAGCATTACTGGAGTAAGAGCTGGAATCAATCAATCCTATGCCAGTACAACGATATTAAAATCCGATTTAGAAAAAGTTAATCTTGGTCAGGATTTGCCTTTTCTATTAAACAATCAACCGGGGGTAGTTACCACTTCTGATGCAGGAAACCATGTTGGATATACTGGCATTAGAATAAGAGGTAGTGATGCCACTAGGATTAATGTAACCATCAATGGTGTGCCCGTTAATGATGCTGAAGCTAGTGGTGTTTATTGGGTAGATTTACCAGATTTTGCTAGTTCTGTTGAAGGAATTCAAGTGCAACGAGGTATTGGCACCAGTACCAATGGTAATGGAGCATTTGGAGGCAGCGTCAATATCCAAACAAGATCACGCGCTTCGAAACCCTATGTCGAAGTCAACAATGCTTTCGGTTCATTTCATACCATAAAAAATACACTCAACTTTGGTACCGGATTATTACAAAATAATTTAACTGCCGATGTAAGGTTGAGCCATATTCAAAGCGATGGTTTTATTGATAGGGCTTCCTCCAAATTACAGTCCTACTTCGCTGGCTTAGGATGGTATCATAAAAGCAGCTCCATCAGGTTGCTCACTTGGAGTGGAAAAGAAAGAACCGGCCAAGCTTGGTATGGCGTGGCGCAAAATGTTTTAGACACCAATAGAACTTACAACATTGCCGGTAGCTTTACTGATGACAATGGACAGATTAAATTTTATCCTAACCAAACTGACAATTACACTCAGACTTATTACCAACTACTATTTAATCACCAATACAACGCATTTAAAAGTCTCAATATTACTCCCTTTTACACTAGAGGAATTGGATATTACGAAGAATTTAAAGAAGACCAATCGTACGAGCCTTATGGGCTTATACCCGATTCTAGCAACCTACCCATCACACAAACCACAGATTTAGTAAGGCAAAGATGGCTCGACAACCATTTCTTTGGCACAACCTGGAATCTGAATATTGATCAAAACAATTATCAATTACAATGGGGAGGAATGCTCTCACAATACAAAGGCTTGCACTTTGGAAAAGTTAAATGGCTTAGAAATGCCAGTAAAAATGATCCAGATTTCGAATATTATCGAAATAATGCAACAAAAAATGATGCTAATTCCTACCTAAAATTCACCTACCAACTTAGAGACAAATGGTATTTTACCTCTGATGTGCAAATAAGGTGGGTAAATTATAATTTCGAAGGTTATGATAACTTTAAAACACTTTCAGCGCAAGACATTCAACATTCATTCTTCAATCCTAAACTAGGTATTACATTTAGACCTTCATCAAAATGGAGCGCTTACCTTTATTTTGGCCAAGCTAGCAAAGAACCTGTTCGTGATGACTACCGCAATAGCACGCCACTGTCGCGCCCACTGCCGGAATCGATGCTAAATTTAGAAACAGGATTAAATTATCAGGCAAAAGCACTAAACCTACAATTAAATATTTACCACATGGATTATAAAAATCAACTAATCTTGAATGGTAAAATTAACGATGCAGGAGAGTATGTGAGACAAAATGTAGCCAACAGCTACCGACAAGGCATTGAATTATTGGCACAATTAAATTATTCAAAGTATTGGAGTATTAATGTGAATTTGTGCTTAAGCAAAAACAAGATTAGCCATTTTGAAGAATATATTGACGACTACGATTTTGGAGGGCAGCTTCAAAATAATTATACAAATGTAGATATTGCCTTTTCACCAAATGCTACGAGTGCCATCACTTTAAATACTAATCCTATAAAAAATATTAGTCTTGGAGCTTCTTACAATATGATTGGCAAACAATATTTAGACAATACGATGAATAATAACAGACAGCTACCTGGCTATGGATTTGGCACGTTGAATTTGGCTATTAAATGCATAGCTTCTGATAAATGCAATGGCACTCTAAGACTAATCGTAAATAACCTCTTTAACCAAGTGTATGAGAGCAATGGTTACACCTTTAGTTATATATACAACCAAACCACTACTACTGAAAATTATTTTTATCCACAGGCTGGAACAAATTACATGTTAGGTTTAAACCTCTCCTTCTAAAACTTACAGTTGCAAGGTGGACTTATAAAGATAGTGCAATTAGGAAGGAGTGATAATATTCTTTCATGTTCCTCATCAGAGAAAAGAATACCTCTGAGCTCTAATAACTTTAATTTTTTTAACTCTGTCATGGACTCTGGCAGCGCACTTAGTTCATTATCCCATAGTTCTAAAACTTCTAAATTTTCCATATTTCCAATACAGTCGGGTAATTTAGCCAATAGGTTTCTGTTCAACTTTAGAACCTTCAAGTTTTGTAATTGGCAGATACCGAGAGGCAACTCTTGCAATTCATTATTACTCAAGTCTAGTTCTTCCAATGCACTCAGTTTAACTATGGATTCTTCCAAAATGGAAATATTATTTTTACTCAATATCAATGATCGTAATTTTGTAAATTGAAAAATTTCGTCTGGTATTTTATCCAATTTAGTTTTAGAAAGGTTAATCCTAAATACATTTTCTGGATTGGCTGCAGCCACTGATACACTCCTATAAATATAATTGCTATCGCTCACCAGCTGTGCGTGCAATTGCAATGGAAACAATAAAAGAAAAATGCCAAGTACCCTTATCCAATTCATTTGTAATACACTAACGAAGACTCAGTGCTTTTGTTGCAGCAATTTTATCGGCTTCCAAACGCTGTTTCAGGGCTTCCAATCCATCTATTTTTTGATCGGGCCTGATAAAATCGACCAACGCAATGCTCACCTCCTTACCATAAATATCAGCATTAAAATCAAAGATATTCACCTCAATTCTCAACTCACCCCCACCTATTACTGGCCTATTGCCAATATAAAGCATACCGTTAAAAATAGCTTTATCTATTCTAATTCTTACAGCATAAATACCTGAAGCTGGTATCAATTTATAAGATTCAGCTATTTGAATATTGGCAGTTGGGAACCCAATTGTCCTACCTATTTGATCGCCCTTTACTACTTTGCCAGACATTTCAAATTGGTAACCCAATAGCTCATTCGCCAAATGCACTTCTGAGCAAAGTAAAGCTTGTCTTATTTTAGTACTACTTACCGCCATTTGATGCACATCATGTTCTGGTATTTGCACTAAATTATAATTATAAATAGGTGCAAGTTCTTCCAAATTCTTGAAATTACCCTCTCTATTTCTCCCGAAGTGATGGTCATACCCTATGACCAATATTTTAGTACCTATTTTACCTACCAATACATCACGTACAAATTCATGTGCTGAAAATCGAGCGAATGTAGTGTCAAAGGGTTGAACTATAAGATGGTCAATACCTGCTGCTTCCAGTAAATGGATGCGCTCCTGTAACGTACTCAACAGCTTTAAATCATTATCATCAGGCTGTAAAACAAGCCGTGGATGAGGGAAAAATGTGAGCAACACGGTCTCACCATTCGAAGAATTTGATAAAGATTCTAATTGCTGTAAAATTTTACGATGTCCAAGATGTACACCATCAAACGTACCTATAGTAACCACTGCATTGGGGAGCGCGGTGAACTCATTAATATGTTTATAGGTTTTCAAAATACCCTACAAAATTAAGCATACTGGTGCATGATTATTTCTTTTTTTTGCATAATTATTCAATTGCATTCAACACCACAGTATGATAGCTTCCAATTCTAGAAAAACGTTATTACAAAACTTCTTGACGCTTAAAAAAATAAGTACCGACACTCGATCCATTGACCAAGGAAGCATTTTTTTTGCTTTGAAAGGTGCCAATTTTAATGGCAATACCTTTGCCTTGAAGGCATTAGATATGGGCGCGGCTATAGCAGTGGTAGACGATCCATCATTACCTGATAACGATAAACTGGTTAAAGTGGATGATGTACTAGTGGCAATGCAAAATTTAGCGACAGATTATCGATCCACTCTTACAGCTACTGTAATAGCCCTCACCGGAAGCAATGGAAAAACTACCACTAAAGAATTGTTATCAAGAGTGTTGGCCGCTGCCTTCAAGGTACATGCTACAAAAGGAAACTTAAACAACCATATAGGTGTTCCAATTACTTTACTTACAGCTCCTAGTGATGCTGATTTTGTAATCGTTGAAATGGGTGCCAACCATCAACAAGAAATTGCCTTGCTAGCTAAAATAACCATGCCTGATGCTGGTTTTATTAACAATGTAGGTCTTGCGCATATTGAAGGTTTTGGTGGATTTGAAGGTGTAAAAAAAGGAAAGGGTGAATTATACGATCACTTGAAGGAACATAACCAATTGGTTTTTGTTAATGGCGACAATCCTCACCTGAGCGCAATGCTCCAAGAAAGAAACTTATCTGCAGTAAGCTATGGTTCCAATCCTAGATTTGAAGCGGTTGGAAAAATAGCAATTGAACAGCCATTCTTAACTGTGGCTTGGCAAGATGGAGGTCATGAATGGATGATCCATTCAAAACTCACTGGAGCCTATAATTTTGAAAACATCATGGCAGCAGTATGCATTGGTAAATACTACGAAGTAAAGCCTGCATCAATCGTAGCGGCTATTTCCACTTATGAACCAGACAATAGCCGATCGCAGGTAATTAAAAAAGGTAACCACACCATCATTTTAGATGCATATAATGCCAATCCCACTAGCATGCAGGCTGCCCTGCTGAACTTACAAGCACTAGAGGCAACTCATAAAGTAGTATTCCTTGGACAAATGGCTGAACTTGGAACACAATCCTTAGAGGAGCATCAAAAAATAGTTGATGTTTTAGAAAATATGCAATTATACAAAGCTATACTTGTTGGTGAATATTTTAGTGCGTGTAAAATTCCTAGCCATTTTATAGTTACAAACGACAGCAAAACTGCAGCTAATTACTTTACAGCGCTTCCCCTAACAGCACTAACCATTTTAATTAAAGGATCAAGGAGCAGTAAGATGGAATGGGTATTGGGTTAGGCATTCACATAGAATTCATAATACGAGCTAATTGTGGCACACCATTTTCTATAACTATGGAAACAATAAAACCATAATGGTAAACCAGCAAAACCCAAGTTATTATGAAAACGAAATTCAAATTAGCACTGCTTATTTTTATAATGGCATTGCTAAACAAACAATCAAAAAGTCAAGCAGTGGCGCCTTTTTATTTTCAACTGAAGGGTGGCATTGTTAATGCAAACCTGAATTTAAAATTTACTAACTTAGATAAAAGTAAGCAGGGTTTGTTTGCCGGAGGTGCTTTGGGGATAAAGCTTACGCCTCAAGTAAATTTACAACCTGAATTACTTTATACTGCTAAAGGCGGAAGTATGCCCTATAAACTTAACGACTGGTTTAGTGGAAAGATATCATTGCAACTTAGATATTTGGAAGCTCCAGTAGCACTGCATGTAAGAATCACTAATGGCGTGAGTGTGCATGCCGGAGGTTATGCTGCACATTTATTACAAGCTCGTGCGGCACATAACAGTCCTTTACCATTTATAAACATATCAGGCAAGTTGCCCTCTTCATGGTTTAACAGGCTAGATTATGGTGCGTTGGCCGGGGCTGAAATAAAGTTAAAGAATTTTGTATTGGGAGCGCGCTATAATTATGGACTTAGACCTGTGGACGGAACCATTGACCTGCTGGGCACCAATTACCAAATCTTAAATGCTAGAAATACAAATTACCAGTTGTATTTGGGTGTTAATTTCTAATTTTTAAAATTTACAGTTGGCCAATTTTGCATGATTGCCAGATTGATGAACCAGGCAGCGATAGTTACAAAGGTGCTATTTGCTGCCTTTCTTTTTATAATCGTCCATCAGTCCTTTTCCGGCTAAAATCAATGGCTTACAAGTTTCGACTCTTGAGGCGCGGGTGGCCGACTGCTTGGCCGATTCAATGTGCATCAAATACTGACGCTGCCTGCCAGGTGTGAGCTTTTTAAAAGCTTCGTGAAAGAGCGCATCCTTTTGAAATGCAGC
Source organism: Bacteroidota bacterium (assembly GCA_039806065.1). Taxonomy (GTDB): domain Bacteria; phylum Bacteroidota; class Bacteroidia; order AKYH767-A; family 2013-40CM-41-45; genus JBDKJS01. The sequence continues at coordinate 33,089 of JBDKJS010000218.1, forward strand.
ACTCAATTCTTGTGGCACCGGGCGTTCTTCTATCTTTTTAAATTTAACGGCAAGGCCCGCTTCACTGGCTGCCATCATTTCAAAGATATAAGCTTTAAGAATCGCCTTAGTTTTCAGAATTTGATCTACATTGGTGAACTTAATTAGCTTGGCCGATTGGGTATTGGGGCCTGGAAATTCTAATATCTGATGCTCATCTTTAAGTAATACCCCTTGAAAAAAACTTAATGTGCAGTAGTCCTTGAAGGAACCGATAATAAAAAGATTTTTACCATTGTGCGAATAGCAAGGTTGGTACCATTTTAATTCCTCTTCCAATCCGCAGCTGAGTAATATTTTGCGCAGCAATTCCATTTCAGGTTTCCAGAGCTTGGCATTATTGAATATTTTATCGAGCTTTTCTTTCATATTAATGGTATCGTGGGATATTAGTATAACTAAATTATGCTGTGAGGTGAGTGTGTAGCTGTTGCTGAAGCTTGGTAATGGTATCGGTATAATCTTTCCAATAATCAGGATGTAGTTTGCTGATGAGTTTTTGTACTTTTTCCAATTGGCTGCTGACCATATTGTAAAGCGCTGTGCTTTGCTGCAGGTTTAATTTTAGATCAAATACTTTTTGACAAAAATAGCAATACAGTAGTATTTGATTCTCGCTGGTGGGTAAAAACTTGGCATATCTATTTACGATCCGTAAAATTTTTCTTAAGCTTTTTTTGAGGAAGTAAATATTTTTTTGGGTGGCTATGTTTACAAATTCTTGATCAAGGGATGCAAATATGGTATCTAAAAATCCTTGGGGTTGTTGTGCATAGTATAGTTCGAAGTGGATGAGTTCTTTCACTTCCTTTTTATATTTGGCACAGCGCAGTATTATTTGGATAAGGTCGGCTGTGGGGAGGTGGAGTAACTCTTTTTTTATTTCACTTAGGGGTGCTTCTAGCTTAATGGCCATGATGGCTAAAGTAGTAAATGAAAATTATATCTTCTACTTCAGTTTTAAAGGAAGTCTTCAAAATAAAATTTTTCTTGAGGTTATTATTAACATTTATCGAAACAAATAATAATCCCCAAAGGGAGAATTTTGAAAACAGATGATTGAATAGAAAATACCATTTCGAATTCACAATTGCCTGAATTTGAGTAAAATAGTAGTATATTTTGGAAAAAATAAAATATTCTGTATAAAATTAAATTTTGTAACATTCTAATTCGAATATTATTATACTTTCGTTGGCAACTTGTGATGAGAAAATCAATATACATATTCTTAGTATTCTGTTTTGTTCTATCTAACAATGGTATCACAATATCTTATCATTATTGTGGTAATATCCTTAGCTCGGTTCATCTATTTAGTCCTGATGCCCATCCTTGTAAGTGTGGTAAGAAGTCAATGGCAAAAAATTGCTGCAAGGATAAAACTGATTTTTTTATTGTTAAAAGTGATTTAAACAAATCAGAAACTTTCATTGAAATTAGTATTGCTTCTAACAAAATTTATGAATACTTGTCATATCCCGATTTGACTAAAAAATTTGAAACTGAACAAAATATTCAGATTCAACTTCACCCACCACCCTTACCTTCATTTAGGACACCTATCTACTTGTTGGAAAAGTCATTTCGAATTTAGTTTTGTTTTTTTTTAGAATTGTTAGTCAACTAATAATTTAGTTGACTATTTGTTTATGGCTAATTTTTATTAGTCGATTAATAATTCAATCAATTTAACAAACTAAATAAATAAGAAATGAAAAAAATTATCCTTTTAATAGTACTAGTCATCACTAATAGTACAGTGATCTTCAGCCAAACGCCTCTGCAATTTTCTGGATCGGACTGCAATGGCAACCCAGTAAATCTATTCGATGACCTTGATGCTGGCAAGGCTGTTATCCTACATTTTTACATGCCAAGCTGTGGTAGTTGTCCTCCACCAGCAAAAAAAATACAAGCTATGGCTGCAGGTATAAATGCAATGCATCCTGGCATGGTCAAAGGCTATGCCTTCCCATTTCAAAATTCTACCACCTGCAGCTACTCCTCAGGATGGGTAAGCTCGAATGGACTTGATGATTTATATGCCCCTATGGATAGCGGTGCTACGCATGTAGCCAACTATGGAGGCTTTGGAATGCCAACTGTAGTATTGTTAGGCGGTAGTGGTACTAATAGAAGAGTTATGTTTTCATCACAAAGTTTTTCAACGAATGACACGACTGAAATGAGAGATAGTATTCTTGCATTACTAAATGCTACAGGATTAAATGATTTTGAATCCAACTTAACTGGCTTTACCCTATACCCAAATCCCTCTTCTGATATTTTGGAAATCAATATTGACGTAAAGAAAAAATCAACTCTTGAAATTGAACTTATTGATATCTTAGGGCATAGCATTTCGATAATTTCAAACGAAGAAATTATCGGCAATAGAATGGTTTCATACAATGTATCAAAGCTTCAAAGCGGAACATATATTGCTCACCTCAGAATAAATGATTTTGATTCTTACAAGAAACTAATCATTAATCACTAACCAATGTATAATTTATTAATGAACCTTATTTCAGTAGTCATACTTATTATGGCTACTGAAATTTCGGATGCTCAATCATATACATTAGATCCGAATGACACAATAAGTATGAATGGTCAATTAGATGATTTGTCAACTCTCAGCATTCAACAAAATAATAATACAAATGGCATTATTCAACTTAGCTGGCAAAAAATTTACGAAAGTCTTCCTGCTAATTGGACAGCAGCAGTGTGCGACAATTCAGCATGCTATACTTATTTGGTAAATAGTGGAAATATGAATCCAATTAACCCGAATGAATATGGCTTGTTACTACTTCACATAACACCACATGTAAATTACGGGTCAGCAATAGTCCAATATGCAGTATGGGATGTTGCTTCACCAAATATTATTGATACATTAACTTATAGTCTTACGGTTAACCAACCAACTGATCTAATTCACAATAGTTTTAATGATGCCATAAATTTCTACCCTAATCCTAGCTCTGATAAATTAACCATTGAATCGGGATTCGCGGAATCCGTTGAATATAAACTAGTTAGTATAAATGGGGAAATTATATTTGCGGATCAACTTAAGCCTAAGTTGAATTCTATTTCATTGTTAAATATTAAAAGTGGAATTTATTTTATAAATGTGTTGAATCATAA
>JBDKJS010000219.1:0-5034 GCA_039806065.1 Bacteroidota bacterium
CAAAAAAACCATCGGCTGCATAAGGACCGTATACTACCATTCCTTCATCGGCTGCTCTTTTAATGGCAGGGACTATAATTTCTTTCTCTTCAGCCCCTAATAATCCTTGATCGCCAGCATGTGGATTCAAGCCTAAAACGGCAAGCTTTGGTTTTCTAATATCAAAATCTCGTTTGAGGGTTTCTATAAATAACTTTATCTTTTTATATATTTTTTCCGTGCTAATGTCTGTGGTGATTTGCTTTACAGAAACATGGCCTGAAACTACTGCTACACGCATTTGTTCACTTACTAGTAGCATTAGCGAATCGCGAGCACCAAAGCGCTGGGTGAGGTATTCGGTATGGCCAGGAAATTTAAATTCACTTCCTTGGATGTTTTGTTTATTGATGGGTGCTGTGACCATAGCATCTAATTTGCCAACTTGCATGTCCTTACAGGCCTCTTCAAGACTTTTAAAAGCTAATTGACCAGCAATGGAAGTGGGCTTGCCCATTTCTGGCTGGTGATCTTCTTCCCAGACACTAATCACATTTATTTTGCGAAGTATAATGTCTTGGCTTGATTTGATGTGTGTATAATTAAAATCACTTTGATTTAATAATTTCCTATGTGCCGAAATCATCTTACTGCCACAGTAAATAACAGGTGTACATAGCTGATGCATTCTGTTATCTAGAAGAGATTTTATGATAACCTCTAAACCTATACCGTTGGTATCACCACAGGTAATTCCTATTTTAATCAATCCTTCTTCCATTACACTCATCCTTATTATTTTATATATTTTTTAAATAATTAAATAGAAAACGTACACCAACTCCGGTTCCTCCCTTTGGCTTATAGGGTGCTGGAGAATGGATAAAGGACGGACCTGCTATATCGAAGTGCATCCAATCATAAGCTGTGAATCGTTGTAAAAATTTGCCTGCAGTAATAGCACCTGCTATAGGTCCCCCAATATTTTTCATGTCAGCAATATCGCTTTTCAAAAGATCATCATATTCATCCCAGATCGGAAATTCGGCCAATCGTTCATAAACATTACTACCAGCATTTTTCAATTTTTCTTTCGTAAGTTCATTTGCAGTACCCATACACACTATTCCAAAGCTCCCTATGGCAGCTGCTGCGGCTCCCGTTAAGGTAGCAAAGTCCATTACCAATGAAGGATCGTAGCGTTTTGCGAAGTGAAGCGCGTCAGCTAATAGCATTCTACCTTCAGCATCAGTGTTCAATACTTCCACTGTGCTTCCATCCATCATGTGCACTACATCGCCAGGGACATAAGCATCCCCATCAGGACGATTATCAGTAGCAGGTATAAGGGTAACAATATACACAGGCAATTTTGACTTGGCGGCAGCTATAGTAGCAGCAGCTACAGCAGCAGCTCCTGCCATATCACTTTTCATGTAGTCCATGCTATTGGTAGTAGGTTTTAAACTCATGCCACCTGTATCATACACCACTCCTTTACCAATCAATACGATTGGTTTTTTGTTTTTTGCATTAGCTGGCTTGTATTCTAATACTGTAAAGGTGGGTGGCTGTGGGCTTCCTTGGTTTACTGCTAATAAACCTCCCATTTTAAGTGCTTTGATTTTTGACTTGTTGTAAACAGTGGCCTTTACCTTATTGGTGGTGGCCATTTTGGCTATATCTTGAGCTAATTGGGTAGCAGTTAAATAGCTATTGGGTTCATTTACTAATGTGCGAGCAAAATATACTGCTTCAATGACATGATTCAATTCACTCATCGCAGATTTTAGGTTCCCTTTGGCTTCAATGAACAAGGTTCTCTTATTGTGTTCTTGCTTGCTGCTTTTATATTTTTCAAACTCATAAGCAGCCAAAGCAAATCCTTCTGCCACTTGCCACCAACAATTGGTATTGGCTATCGTTACTATGGATGCTGAAGCGTGCTTTTTTGTTTTACACTGATTTAAAAACTGCTCACCAAATTTACGGCAGGTTTCATTGCATTTTTCGGTTGATAATCCGCTGTCTATCCAGGCAATGGCTTTCACTTCCGATAGATAAGGTAGGCTAATGAAATATTTTTTTTCTTTCAGTTGGCTAGTTACAAATGCTATTTCTTCCTTGGAAAGTGATAACTTTTGAAGCTGCTCATTTTGATCAATTAAAAACAGTTTTGCAAGCACTTTTTGGTTGCCCTTTGCTTCGCTGATAGTAATACCCATTTTTATAGTAATTTAGAGGCGTAAATTAAATAAATAAACCCACACTATATGCAACATTAGTTGTATTGTATTGTTTATTGGTTAACAATATGAATTTAAAAGAGCTGTATAATAAAGCCATTCAATTTGAGTGGCTTTCGGTAGAAGAAGGTATGTTTTTATTTGATCATGCCCCGACTGCCGAACTGGGTGCCATAGCCCATCAAATGAGAATGAAACTACATGACAATAACGTGGTTACTTGGATCATTGATAGAAATGTGAATACTACCAATGTGTGTACCGCCAATTGTAAGTTTTGTAATTTTTATAGAATACCCGGGCATGCTGAATCGTACATTACTACGATAGACCAATACAAATTGAAGATTGAGGAAACTTTTAAATATGGTGGAGAGCAATTGTTGCTGCAAGGGGGCCATCATCCTGAGCTTGGCCTTGATTATTATACGCAATTATTCAAAACCCTTAAAGAACTTTATCCGAATTTAAAATTGCATGCACTCGGTCCACCCGAAGTGGCACATATTGCTAGGTTAGGAGGACACACACATACTCACGTTCTTCAAGAATTAAAAAAGGCTGGACTGGATTCAATGGCCGGTCCTGGTGCCGAAATATTAGCCGATCGTGTGAGGAGGCTAATCAGTAAGGGAAAATGCAGCGGTGGAGAATGGCTGGATGTGATGCGAGCTGCGCATCAATTGCATATTACCACTTCTGCTACTATGATGTTTGGTCATGTGGAAACAATCAAGGAGCGGTTTGAGCATTTGACTGCACTTAGACAAGTGCAGTCTGAGAAGCCACATGACGCAAAAGGATTCATAGCTTTCATTCCTTGGACCTTTCAAGATGTGGATACCATGCTTGCACGGTTAAAGGGAATTCATGCCCATACTACAGCAGAGGAATATATTAGAATGATAGCTCTCAGTAGAATAATGTTACCTAATATTAAAAACATCCAGGCTAGCTGGCTTACTGTTGGTAAAGAAACTGCCCAACTTTGTTTACATGCCGGAGCCAATGATTTTGGATCTATCATGATAGAGGAAAATGTGGTGAGCAAAGCCGGAGCACCACATAGATTTACCAGCAATGGAATTCAAGATGCTATCATTCAAGCAGGCTTCACTCCACAGCTTCGTAATCAACAATACGAGTATCGAACCATGCCTGCCTCGATGGAGCAACAAGTTATTACCTATTAAAAAAGCCACGACTTTTCTCGTGGCTCCTCCTTGTAATTACAATTTTTGATTAGTTTATAATTATTTTTTTTCGAATCGTTATTTCATCATTTATAGTTGCATTTACAGTGTAAATTCCGGCAGCAAAATTACTCCTGCTTAAATTAAATTTTCTTTCGGCAACGGAAGTGCCATACATTTGCTGTCCATTAACATTAAAGATTTTCATTTCTAATGAATGAATGGATGCTTCCCCAGTAAGTTCTAATTGGATGAGCTCGGAGGTGGTAGATGTGTTTATTTCAAAACCCATTGGTACATCATTAACTGATGAGCCAATCAGTGGACAGTAGTCAATAATACCATTCCAAATTCTAGGACTGAAGTTAAGTGCCCATGGATATTGAACCCCTTTGCCCTCTAAAATTTTTAAATTCCCATCATCATTATAAACTGCATATTCACTTGTTCCATCGGTGTAGTTCACGTCAGTTAACCCATCGCCTGTAACATAAAATGACATGCTATCACCTGCTAGTATTTGAATGTTCAAGGGCAGGCCAAATGGAGTAGGTACATTATTAGGATTAGGTGAAGCTATGTTATTTCCAGCAAGAAATATCCACTCTGTAGAATCGTTTTCAAATCCAGCATAACTACCAAATTTAAAATAAACGAAGTAGTTACCGGCTATATCTATATTTAACAAAAATGTATTGATTAGGATATCGTATGGCCCTGCAATTACGGTGAAAAAATTGCCATCTTGCCCATTGCCAGCAGCAAAGGTTGTTTGTAAAGTGTCGCAATTTCCCACTGTGCCAGTAATAACTTCAGCTTCGAATTTTCGAAAATTTGAATGATCAATAATAGTTTGAGCTGATGGATTTTTTTTATCAGCTGTAGTGTGCGTGTGAGCACTTGTCAAAACGTACATTGTACAAGCTACACATAGTAAGTAAATGTTTTTCATATTCATTTGGTTTTTTGAGTTTAGTAAATGTATTAAATATTAATTCATAAGCAAATACAATAAAAAAGGACAGCTTCTTTTATATCAGCTGTCCCTCTTTGAATTAAATTAAAGTAAGGTGTTTTAGTAGGGTGTTTAATTTTTAATTTTTATCACCATTGCTTCCGTTTGATGGTCAATCACAGCGGTAATACACTTTGTTTGATCCGCTCGGCCAGCTGCACCTATAGGATCAAATTTCGAAATTGGATTCAAAAAATTGAAAAATTCCACATTGGTATTTAATGAGCTATTGCCCATTGAGAGACCACTTTGCGGATCGAAGCCGTGTAAAATCACTTTTATTTTTTTAAACTTGCTGGTGTGATTGCCAGATTTTTTATCTAGCACTATTTCATTGGTACTTGCATTGTAAGTAATGTTTCGTTGGTAATAGATTCCTTTTTCATGGTCGTAGGTATTTCCGTCATCTTCATAATACATAAAAGTATTGCTATTTTTCCCTGAATAAATATGAAGGTAAAGCGTGTCGGAAGGTTTTTCAGCAGCGTGTTGTACTGGGCTTTGCATGGTTATAATGGCTCCGCCTTTAACAAATACATTCAGCCTGTTGATAGGGTTGGCGAGTATGAGTTCCTTGTTTCCTTCATAGGGTTCATCGTTG
>JBDKJS010000220.1:0-4713 GCA_039806065.1 Bacteroidota bacterium
ACCAATATATGGGCAGCCAGATTTGTAAACAATAATCCTACTGCCAATAGCTTTGACGTAACACTTAAAGATCCATCACTAGGAAATGTAAATCCTTATTGGTATTATAAGATTAATCATCCAACGGGTAGTACTGCTGCAAGCATTAGAATGTATGTGGATCAAGTGGGTGATGTAATTGGAAGCATGAGTGATTTACTAATGACGCAGTGGGGCGTCTATGCGCCACCTACCCAGTGGAATGATTTAGGATTAACTGCAACCACCAGTGCCGTTTCGCCAGCGCTTAGTAGTATTACCAAATCAGGTGTGATTAACTATATAACTGAAAATTTTAATGTGGCCCCTTATTCTATTCCCCTGCCTGTTACATTTTTGAGCTTCAGCGGAACATGCACCAATGGCCACATTGCCCTACAATGGACTACGGCCGCAGAAGTAAATAACAGTAAATTTGAGTTATGGCAAAGTAAAGATGGGATAACGTATCAGGTAGTATTTGATACTTCAGGGGCAGGAAATAGTAACCACATCATTCAATATAACACTATCCTACCAAGACCTGAAATGGATGCCATTACCTACTATAAAATTTCACAAACCGATGTAGATGGTAGGAGCACTACAATAGGACCCATTGCTATTAGTTGCAGTCCACTGCCTGCATCGCAACTTATGGTTTATCCCAATCCATCCAACGAAAATTCAAATGCCTTACTATACAACCCATCACACGAAAAAATTTCCCTAAGCATAATCGATGCGCAAGGAAAAAATGTAATGACACAATATTTTAGCAGTGATAGTGATTGGATTTTGTGCCCATTACAAACGGCATCTATAGCCAGTGGAGTGTATTTTATAAAAGTAAATAACAGTCAAATTAGTTTACAAAAAACTTTGGTTATTCAACATTGATTAAACCTAATCAAATGCAAGGAGTCAAACTGTGATGAAAACATTCATAAGTGTAGTTGCAATAGTCCTATTTTTTAACCTAACAATACTTGCTCAGCCACTATATTTCCCTCCTGTGACCGGAAGCAATTGGGACACCATGAATATAAGCAATCTTGGATGGTGCCAGCCAAAAATTGATAGCTTGTATAACTATTTAGAAACAAAAAACACAAAGGGATTTGTAGTGCTCAAGGATGGAAAAATAGTCCTTGAAAAATATTTTCAAACTTTTACTGTAGACAGTTTGTGGTATTGGGCATCTGCAGCAAAATCACTCACTTCTTTTTTAGTGGGCATGGCTCAGGAACAAGGATTGATTGACATTACCCAGCCCACCTCAACCTATTTAGGAGCAGGATTTACAAATTGCACAAGTGCACAAGAATCGCTGATAACGGTACTTGATCAATTGCGCATGACCACTGGATTGGATGATATGGTTCCTGACCCTGACTGTTTCGATCCTTTATGCCTGAATTACCTAACTACTCCGGGAAATAGATGGGCCTATCACAATGCACCTTATACCCTCCTCCATGATGTAATTGCAAATGCTAGTGGCAGCTCTATAAATCAATTTACTTATTCTCAATTATCTCAAATGATTGGAATGCAAGGGTTGTGGGCTTTAACGGGTAATACTCGTACCTATTATAGTAATGTGAGAGGAATGGCTAGATTCGGTTTATTGATGTTGGCGAATGGCATTTGGAATGCCGACACCTTGTTAGCTGATCAAATTTATTTTAATAATAGCATTAATACTTCACAAAATTTGAACGAAAGCTACGGATATCTATGGTGGTTGAATGGTAAAAGTAGTTTCATGGTACCAGGAATACAGTTTACTTTTCAGGGTAGCCTGATACCCAATGCACCTGCCGATATGTATGCCGCGCTAGGAAAAAATGATCAAAAAATATATGTGGTTCCTTCTCAAAGAATGGTAGTGGTGCGAATGGGTAATGCAGCTGACAGCATCAATCCGGCACTTTCTGATTTTGACGATGAGCTTTGGTTAAAGCTTAGTTTGCTTGGATGCAATACTTCTTTGGATCAAAGTAACAATGATACGCCGTCTTTACATTATATAATTCAAAATAATGAACTGCATATTTGGATGGATGGAAATTCAACGTTTTGGAAAGAAGCTTTGTTATTGAATAGTTTAGGACAGGTGGTTGCAAAAACTTTTAGCAACAATGAAAATGCTGTTACTATAAAAATTGAAAATTTGGCTAAGGGGATCTATGAATTCATTGGCACTGATGCTAGACGACAGCGGGTTCAATTAAAAATTGCTGTCTATTAATTGGCCCTATTTTTAAACGAAAAAATTTCTTTTCTTTTATCTTCCCTTCTCTAATATAGTGTATTGAACCTATTGTGAAAGTAGTATGATATTAGATCTAGCCGCGACTGAGCCAAATAGCCCACAGGCCATGATGGCTGGTGCGCTGCTTCCGAGGACTATAGGCGAAGGCGCGATAAATTTTTGAAAGGTGAGAAAGCGGTGATGCTCATAAAAAAAACTCTGCTGCTTTCACAACAGAGTTCTTACCATTACTAACCAAAAACATGAAACCATGAATACAATTACTTAAAACTGCATTATTGATTTAACGCCCACAATTAAGTGGAGAGTGAATCATTGATGAGAAAGAACGGGAGTAGATTCACGGTGTAAAGTAATTACTGTAAGATGAAACCAAGCTGAATATAAGGTGAACCCTTAATGAATTAACATTAATTAATATAAGTTAAAGAAATGTGAATACAATCATTTTTTTTACATTTTTTTATTATTGTATTTTTATTAAAATATTTTGGCTAATTACATTTATAACGAAAACAAAAGTAAGTGGATAGTGCCTGAAAGCCTTGACAGATGGGCGGTTCAGGAATAATTATTAACAATAGATGTTACTAATTAATAAAATATGTGGATCTGAGAGGAGAAATTTTGATGTGAAAAAATATTAATATTACCTGCGTAATGTTTTATTTCACTTAATAAGTTTAACTAAAAAAAATTAAAATGAACAAAGCAGAATTAGTAGATGCTATGGCATCGGAAGCAAAAATCACCAAAGCTGATGCACAGCGTGCATTAGATGCATTCATTACCGTTACAGGTAAATCATTAAAAAAGGGTGACAGAGTAGCATTGGTAGGATTTGGAACGTTTTCAGTAGCAAAACGTGCTGCTCGCAACGGACGTAATCCTCAAACTGGAAAACCGATTAAGATAGCTGCAAAAAAGGTAGCTAAATTTAAAGCTGGAACTGAGCTATCGGCCAAAGTGAAATAAGCGCTGCTACACCTTAACCAAATGCTGCTGCTGTAACGAAAGTTATGGCAGCTTTTTTTTTATAGATAATTTTAATTAGTATTGGGTTATCAATTTAATAGCCCTAACATGGAACGTAGAACATTTTTGAAAACCGGAGGCTTAGTAGCTGCGGCAGGTACGCTTGCACTTCACACTGAAGGAAAACCTCCATTAAAAGGCGAGCTGCCAATAGTAATATCAACTTGGGATCACGGAATGGCAGCAAATTTAGCTGCATGGAAAATACTTAAAGCTGGGGGCAGTGCACTAGATGCAGTAGAGCAAGGTGTGATGATCCCCGAGGCTGATCCAAAAATAACTAGTGTTGGTTTAGGTGGTTTTCCGGATCGGGAAGGAAAAGTAACTTTAGATGCCTGCATTATGGATCACTTAGCAAATATTGGTGCGGTGTGTTTTCTACAAGACATTATGCATCCCATAGCGGTAGCTCGAAAAGTTATGGAATTGACTCCACATGTGATGTTGGTTGGCAAGGGGGCACAAAAATTTGCATTGGATAATGGTTTCAAAAAAGAGCAGCTCCTTACCCCTTCAAGTGAGGCTGCCTATAAAAAATGGTTACAACAATCTAATTATGAACCGTGGATAGGTATCCAGAACCATGATACGATAGGTATGTTGGCCATTGACAGTGCTGGAAATATTAGCGGAGCTTGCACTACTAGTGGACTGGCTTATAAGATGCACGGACGTGTAGGCGATTCACCAATAATTGGCGCGGGTTTATTTGTTGACAATGAGGTGGGAGGGGCCACAGCTACAGGTGTGGGAGAAGAAGTGATAAGAATATGTGGATCGCATACGGTGGTGGAAAAAATGCGGTCAGGTGCTTCGCCAGAAGAAGCCTGTGCAGAGGCTTGCAAGCGAATAGCCAAAAATATGGCGAGGCGAAAAAAAAATGCTGCAGATTATCAAATCGGATTTTTAGCATTGGATAAAAATGGAAATTATGGTGCCCATAGTTTTCAATCCGGCTTTGACTTTGCAATTACTACTGCTACCCGACATGAATTAATAAAATCTAATTTTAATAATGGCTAATAATATAAAGTTAGAGATTATAGTTAGCAATGTAGATCAGGCCCAGCTGGCACAAGAATCAGGTGCTGATAGGCTGGAAGTTTGTACACACCTGGCTTGTGGTGGGCTTACAAGTTCTATTGCTACTATCAAACAAATATGTAAAGCAGTTTCAATACCGGTGATGGTGATGCTGCGACCCAAAGCAGGTCCATTCATATATTCCATGAATGAACAGCTACAAATACTGGCTGATGCCAAACATGCTATTGATATGGGGGCTAGTGGAATAGTTGCTGGAAGCAACTTGCCAGATGGTCAATTAGACGAAGGGTTTTTAGATAAGTTGATGAGGTGTTGTGAACAGGTTGACTTTACCT
>JBDKJS010000221.1:0-25817 GCA_039806065.1 Bacteroidota bacterium
CGCCAAGTCGTGAGGCTATACTTATGCAAATTCGTGCTCAAGTATCAGATTGGGAATACAGATCCTCACACAGAGCCTTATCAAAACATGAATTATGTCAGCTCCATGGTAATAAAGCAGCTGTCATTGGTGGACACACTCAAGGTCATGCTTCATTAGGAGCATTGACTGATCAGGAACAGGAATATGAAATTTCTCAAAGCTTGCATTATCTCACCGAAACGCTTCAAGCTGCACCAAAGCATTTTTCATTTCCCTTTGGCACACGTCACGACTATAATCAAACAAGTGTAGAACTGCTAAGGAAAAATAATATACAATTTAATGCTGCAAATTACCCTGATGTGGTAACAGATCGTAGTAATCAACTTGCGTTCCCACGTTTTTTAGTTCGTGATTGGAACAAGGAACAATTTAGGCAACAATTAAATTCTTTTGTTAAATACTAATTTAAATATAGCGCATTTTAGCACCAGTGATAAGGGTGGTGCAGGCATGGCTGCTGCCAGGTTGCATCAATTATTGTATGACAATGGGATCACTTCTTGTTTTATTTCCAAATATTTGTTCAATGAATCAATGATCAACACCAAGGTTATCAATCAGTATAGTCAGCAAAATTTAATTCGAAAAGCTATAAATAGATTTAACCCAAGCTTGTATCAGCAATTGTCTAGGCGTTTTACATCTAAGGATGCTAAGCATGATTATTTTAGTTTTCCATACGGCAACCCTTCACTTCACCTGCAAAAAGAGTACCAACAAGCTAATATTATTCATGTTCATTGGGCAGTAGAGGATTTTTTGGACTGGCCAACTTTCTTCTCCGATACTGATAAAAAATTTGTTTTCACCTTGCATGATATGCACTTATTTACAGGAGGTTGTCATCATGCTGATGAATGCACTAATTTTCAATCCGATTGCAGCTATTGCCCGCAGTTAAATGAAGCCGGTAAGCAAATAGCAATGAAAATGTTGCTCAGTAAATTAGCGTGCCTGCAAGGCCATCATTCAAGGCGCATTAAAATTATTGCTCCCAGTAGTTGGATGATAGAACAAAGCCGATCAAGCAAGCTGTTTTCGAATTTCCAACATTTTAAAATTCCTAATATAGTGCCCCATACTACTTTCTTGCCTAATAATTTTGTTTCAGAGAAATTGAAACTAGCTGGTAATAGGAAGCGAATTTTGTTTGTGAGTAATGATATAGATAACTACAGAAAAGGAACGTCACTGCTTGCCGAAGCTTGTAAACACTTGGATGCAAATGAAGTTGTACTTATGACTGTGGGAAAAGTGAAAGGGCAATTGCAGGACAATATGATGCAGATTGATTTTGGATTTTTGAAAAGTGAAGAAACCATGGCGTCTATTTTTGCTGCTGCTGATTTATTTGTGCTTCCCAGTATGGCAGAAAATTTTCCTAATACCATTGTGGAGTCTTTGTTGCAAGGAACTCCAGTAATAGCTACCAAGGTAGGAGGTATCGTTGAACAATTGGATGAATCTAATGGAATCCTAATTTCACCATCAAGCACCCACCTGGTGGAAGCTATTGTTAAGGCCTTATTCAACAGAGGGTGGGATAGGCTTGCTATCCAACAAGCCGCACGGATAAGGTACAGCCCTAAGCAAATTTTAGCCGATCATTTAAATGTTTATTCCTCATTTTTTCATGATTAGCATAATCACCATAACCAAAAATAATGAAGCTGGACTATTCAGAACATTATCAAGTTTAGATTCAAAGTTATCTCCTGAGGTAGAACTGATTGTGATAGATGGCCAATCAGAAGATAATACAGCATCGGTGGTAGCACGCTACCAAAGGCACATTACCCATTTTGTGTCAGAAAGAGATGGAGGTATTTATGATGCCATGAATAAAGGCGCTCGGTTAGCAACTGGTGATTATTTACTCTTTTTAAATGCCGGTGATGAAATAGCTCCCAACTTTGACTTTCGCCTATTCACTAGCCTGAGTAATAGTGCTGATGTTTTTTATGGCGATATGTATATACATTTTCCCAATGAAAGGCGCATACTCGGGTTTATGCCCTATCAGGTTAGTAGAAAACAATTATTATACGATACTGTTTGGCATCCGGTGAGCTTTATTTCTAAGCATCTCTTTTTTAGAGTAGGAGGATATGACGTTTCTTTAAAATTGGCTGCTGATTATGATTTTTTTTGCAAGATCTTTATTCAGCATAAGGCAAAATTTTTGCATTTAAAAACTATTGTATCAATTTTTTACTTAGATGGAGCTAGCAGTACGCTATCCAATCAATTACTTTTAGAGCGTGTTCAGGTTCAAGAGCGTTACTTTTCCCTTTCTGAAATTAAAAATAGAAATGCAAACCAGTGGTTGCGCAACAATAGATGGCTGAAGTTTATTAAAAGAATTGGCAATCATTTAATACATCCTTAGCCATGGTTACCATTATTATTCCAAATTATAATTATGAATCTTTTATTGCTAGTGCAATAGATAGTGTATTAAATCAGTCATACAAGGATTGGGAGTGTATAATTATTGATAACGGATCTACGGATGATTCTATTAAGCAGATAAAAAATAGGATAGTTAATGACAGTAGGTTTAAGTTGATCGAGCTTATGGAAAATTTGGGAGTGAGTGCAGCTCGCAATATTGGATTGAAAAATGCAAAGCATAATTTTATTCAGTTTCTAGATGCTGATGATACCATTCATCCAAACAAATTAAACGATCAATTGCAAGTTTTAAATAAAGATATTTCAATTACGCTTGTATTTGGGCCTTATGAAACAATGGATGCTATAAATAAAAGTCGAAGTGATCTTATCCAAACATTTCGAGAGGATAACTGGCTTAAAGGTCAAAGGTTGCTCAATTTTTTATTAAGAGGAAATAGAATTGTTATTAGCGCACCTTTGTTTAGGAAAAATCAATCGTTATATTTTGATGAAGCAATAGCATATAATGAAGATTGGTTATTTTGGATTAACCTAGCCGTTGGGCAAACAGTTTTTTTTTATTTGCAAGCTGATTATGCTACCACAAGTATTTTAAAGCATGATTCAAATAGCAGTAGCAATCTTCTAAAGATGAATGTCTGGCAACTTAATATACTTTCATTTTTGATTGTGGATAGTCGGAAGAAGGTTAATTTTTCTGCCACCTATTTTTTCATTAGAACACAATTAATTCAATTAATCAATAGTATCTTAGATAGAAAATTTTATAGTTATTTAAGTGCTATGGTAAGTTTCGTAACCAGACATACAATTTTTGTATTGTTATTGGAAGTGACACTTGTGATTTCCTTTATTTACTTAGTCTGTTTATTAAGCTCAAAATGATGAAGGAAGTTGCTGTCGTAGTAGTTTACAATCCTAGCCATTCATTATTGGCGCTGGCTAATATTTTGTTGGCTAGCTCTTGTGATGTTTATTTTGTAAATAATGGTAATCCATCTAATATTTATTGGAAGGAATTGGCATCGAAATCCGCAATTAATACAGTGCAATTGGATACCAATAGGGGCACAGCTGGAGCAGTGAATTATGTTTTACTTACATTGGATGGGGATATTGCATTTCTTTTTGACCAAGATTCAATGCCTGGTGCCGACTATTTTTCCGCTATGAGAGCATTGCTACCATTTAAATCCAATGTGGGATTAATTGGGGCAAATTATGGACAAGTAAAAAGGGTGCGAAAGATATCAAATGCTTTAACGATTATATTAAGTGGTAGTGTTGTTAATGTTAAGGTATTTAAACAATTGAATGGTTTTAACGAATCTTATTTTTTAGATTTAGTTGACTTTGAATTTGTATTAAGACTAAAAAGGGAAGGCTATAAAAGCTGGTTGTGTCACCATGCAGTCCTTAACCACCAGCTGGGCCAAATGGATTCGTCAACTCATTCAATATTCACTTCCACTCATCATTCAGCAGACAGAAGATTTGATATTGCTAAAAATACTATTAGAATTGTGAAGGATTACTTTTGGGTAGCACCTTGGTGGTGTATTAAAAAGTTGATTTTACTTGTCTTGAGTTGGATATTAATTATTTTATTTGAAGGTGACAAGTTGAATAAATTAAAGAGGAGTTTAGCAGGTACCTACGTTGGCATATTTAAAATTAAATAGGAAATGAAAATTGGAATTATCGTTGTGAATTTTAATAATGCGGGTCATACTGAAAAAATGGTAGCCAGTGTAGCGTCTATAGCAGGTGGTCATGATGTCGATTTTGTTATTGTTGACAATGCTTCACAAATTACAGATTTTAATTACTTGAAGCGATTAGAAAGTAGTGTAATAAAAATTCGCATCATTAGCAGTAAAACCAATTTGGGTTATTTTAATGGATTGAATTTGGGGTTGAAGAGCCTTACTGGAAGTTATGATTATGTAATGGTTGCTAATAATGATTTAATATTGGAGTCAGATTTTTTTCGACAATTACAAGTTATGTCTTTTCATGATGATGTAGCTGTAATTGCACCCAATATTATAACCCTTGATGGAGTTCAGCAAAATCCATTATGTGTTCAGCGGATGAGTAAAATTCGTAAAGCAGGATTAAAGATTTATTATATTAATTACTATTTTGGTAATTTTATTTATTCGATAAGAAAAATTTATAATAAACTAACAAGAAAAGCTGTACATAATTGTCCATCTCAATATATCTATATGGGTATTGGGGCCGCTTATATTTTAACACCGCTTTTTTTCGACAAAATGAAGGTGCTGCCTACTGATGTTTTTCTTTGGTCGGAAGAAGCACTGCTTGGAGGAAGGTTGGCAGCGGAAAAGTTGAAGATGTGGTACGAAAGTAAAATTATACTACATCATGCTGAGAATTCCAGCACCAGTAAAATGCCAAGCAGAAAAGTTTATTTTATAGCAAAAGAGTCATTTCACAAAACTTACAAGTACTACTAATGGCTGCAATAATTTACATTAATCAAAGTCCAAATGATATGCTGATAGATATCATTCGTTCAAGGAGCATATTGGGTTATGATTCACAACTGTGGTGTGGTAAGGTAGAGCCTACTTTAATGTGTGAGTTAGAGAAGGTGGCGCAAGTAACCTATTTAAAGTCTTATAACCGATCTACAATAGCGAAGAGATTTTTTTCATGGCTTGTTTTTTCAATTCAAGTAATAGGCAAGTGGCTTCTTGTTTCAAAGCGTGACATTAAGTTTGTATTGGCTGTAAGTAATCCTCCACTGTATATATATTTTATTTTATTATTGAGAGGAAAGGTAAAAGTAGATTACCTCATTTATGATTTATATCCTGATGTAATAGCTTCACGAAATTGGGGTTCGAAAATGTTGAAGTGGCTGTGGCACGGTGTAAACAAATACACGTTATGTATTTGTAATAATATTTTTGTGCCTTCTCAAAGCATTGCTGAAAAGCTGAATCGGTTTAAGAATTTGCAAGCGCAAGTTGTTTTTAATTGGGTTCAATTGGATAATATTGGTCCAATTTCTTTCGCTCATAATACATTTAGAAGTGAATTTGCAAAGCCCGAGGAAATATTATTATTGTATAGTGGAAATTTTGGGGCCACTCATAATTTTGATGTATTAGAAGATTGGATTATTTTCAATAAAAAGGCGCAACAAAAATTTAAGTTTTTATTTATAGGAGGGGGCTTTCATGCTGATAGATTAATGAAGTTAACCCATCAGCAAGTTCCTTTAGCCGTACTGCCATGGCAACCTATTTCAAACTTTCCATTGTCCATAGCAAGCGGAAATTTCGCAATCATCAGTTACTTTCCACAAACTGAGGAAAGTTCTATACCAAGTAAAGTAGCTTATTATCTAAAAACCGGAACACCACTTTTATATTTTGGTACTAGAAAAAGTGAATTGGGGTCAATGATAGAGAAGTATAATCTAGGGTTTGTAATTGAAGATCGGCATTTTGAAAAATTAAATTTGTTACTTTTGCAGCAAACGGAATTAGCTTACACCATTCAACGTGAAAATTGTGTTGCCATAGCAGCTAAACTTTTTAGTAGAAATAATGTCAAACTTTTTAATAGTAATGTACCAGTCATTCATTAAACCTATTTTCGATTTTATTTTAGCATTGTGCTTACTGGTTCTTACCTTTCCATTACAAATACTAGTAGCATTGGGTCTGGCCATTTCGCAGAATGGTAGGATTATTTTTAGTCAGTTGAGGCCGGGTAAGGATGAAAAGCTTTTTACCATTTATAAATTCAAAACCATGAATGACAAGGTTGATAGCAATGGAGCTTTGCTTCCCGACATGGAGCGAATGACCGTTCTTGGAAGCATCATCCGGAATTTATCAATTGATGAATTGCCGCAACTTTATAATGTATTGAGAGGTGATATGAGTTTTGTTGGTCCAAGACCTTTGTTAAAATTATACTTACCATTGTATACTGCTGAACAGCGAGCGCGGCACAAGGTTAAGCCAGGAATTACCGGTTGGGCACAAGTTAATGGTAGAAATGCCATTACTTGGACAAGGAAATTTGAGTTAGATATTTATTATGTTTCAAAGGTTAGTTTCTTACTTGATATTAAAATTTTAATGCTTACTTTGGTAAAGGTTGTAAAACGTGATGGCGTAAATAGCAATCCGTCTAATACTATGGAAATGTTTAATGGTAATAATTAATGGGCAACGTATTAATAACTTCGGCTGGTAGAAGGGTTTCTCTGGTAAGAGCATTTCAGGCTGAGTCGCGGTTGAAGGGTGGTATTAAAGTATGGGCTGCTGATAGTGCCCCGCATCTTTCAGCTGCCTGTCAAACAGCTGATGATTACTTTGCGCTCCCTCGCTTATCTGAAAAAACCTATATTGATCAGTTGTTAAGTGCTTGCATTGACAGACAGATTAAGATGGTTGTGCCTACAATTGATACTGAGTTGCAAGTGCTGAGTATCAATAAGGATCGCTTTTTAGAATATGGCATTTATATTATTGTTTCAGATTTAAATTTAATTAATATTTGCCGAGATAAGCGACTTACCAATAAGTTCTTTGTCGATCATGGAATTTTGGTTCCCAAGAATTTAGACAAACATGATTTGACCTATCCAGCCTTTGTAAAACCTTATGATGGAAGCAGTAGTATTGGGATTAAAGTAATTCATTCGCCAGCATATGTAGATGAACAAATGTTGCTTGATGAGAAGCTCATGTGGATGGAATATTTAGCTAGGGAATTGCATGAAGAATTCACTGTAGATTTATATTATAATAGATTGCATCAATTGTGTTGTGCGGTGCCTCGGAGAAGAATTGAAATTAGAGCAGGCGAAGTGAGTAAGGGGAAGATAGTAAAGAATGATTTATTGAGCTTGATCAAGGATAAACTTACCACTATTCAAGGGGCTGTGGGTTGTATTACCGCACAGTTTTTTAGGCAAAAAGAAACGGGTGCTATTTATGGCATCGAAATTAATCCAAGGTTTGGTGGTGGCTATCCATTCAGCTATCAAGCTGGGGCTAACTATCCGAAGTGGTTGTTTGATGAATATTTTCTCGAGCAGCAAATTGATTATAATGAACAGTGGGAAGATAAACTGCTATTTTTAAGGTATGATGCTGAAGTAACGGTTCGAACCAAGGATGACAGATAAGTGCATCGTTTGGGATCTAGATGACACGCTTTATGCTGAGCGAGACTTCGTGCATTCAGCATTCCAAGAAATCATTAGGCGATTTCCAATGGTGTCAATTGCTTATGACGCTGAATCGTTAACAGGAATGACCTTGCACGGTAAAAAACCTATGGAACTTTTGGTAGAAAATTTTTCAATGTTTAAGAAAGAGGAATTGCTGACTATTTATAGAAACCACCATCCTAATATTCAGTTAAAAGAACATTCACTTGAGTGTTTGGAGCATTTTAAACAAATTGGGCATAAGCAGGTATTGGTTACTGATGGTAGGTCTATTACCCAAAGAAATAAAATTAAAGCCCTAGGAATTGAATCTTTTTTTGATGATATTTTTATTTCAGAAGAGCGTGGTTGGTGCAAACCCGATATACAAATTTATAATAAAATTGCTAGTGATTTTCCTGCTGGAAAATTCTTTGTTATAGCTGATAACCCAACAAAAGATTTCGTAACGCCCAACGCATTGGGGTGGACTACAGTCATGCTGTTGGCAATGGCAGATAATGTGCATGGGCAGAATTTGCCAGACGATAACAATTATCATCCTTCAATTCAAATTAGTACTTTAGCATCATTAATAGCAATTGTAAATGCCTGAAATAAATAACGAAAGAATATGGCTTTCGCCACCACATATGTGTGGTGAGGAACAGAAGCTAGTTGCCAAAGCATTTGAAACAAATTGGATAGCCCCACTAGGACCCTATGTTGATCAATTTGAGCAGCACCTTTCCCAATTCACCCATTCCCCGTTTGCGGTAGCATTGAGTAGTGGAACAGCTGCATTGCATTTGGCATTGATTAATCTCGGAGTGGGTAAAGGTGATTATGTATTATGTCCATCATTTACTTTCTCTGCTAGTGCCAATCCAATAATTTATCAAGGAGCCATTCCAGTATTTCTAGATAGTGAATCTTTTACTTGGAATATGGATCCATCATTGCTTCGCAATGCTATTTTAAAATTAAAGGCAGCACAAAAAAAAATTAAATGCATCATCTTAGTACACTTATATGGTATGCCAGCGCAACTTAATGAGATAGCTGCAATAGCCAACGAATTTCAAATTCCAATAATTGAGGATGCAGCAGAATCACTTGGTAGTTTATACAATGATAAACATACTGGAACCTTTGGAAGTATGGGAATATTATCTTTTAATGGAAATAAAATTATTACCACAAGTGGAGGAGGAGCATTGCTAACTCATGATGCCAAGGTAGCCAGGCACACTACTTTTTTGAGCACCCAGGCCAGGGATCAGGCCCCGCATTATGAGCATTCACACATAGGCTATAATTACCGGCTTAGCAATGTTTGTGCTGCCATTGGAGTTGGTCAGCTTAGTGTAATTGAGGAAAGAATAAAAGCTAGACGAAGCAATTATGATTATTACAAACAAGGCTTAAGTAGCATTGAGGAGATTACTTTTTTGGACGAACCGCCATTGCATTTCAGCAACAGGTGGCTTACAACCATTACTTTATCCCAAAAATCAAAGGTGAGCAGTGAGGCCATACGACTGGCCTTAGCTGAAAGGAACATTGAAGCTCGCCCTTTATGGAAACCGATGCATCTGCAACCTGTTTTTAAACATTGCGACTATTTTGGAAATGGCATTTGCGACAATTTATTTTTGCGTGGAGTTTGTTTGCCTAGCGGATCTAGCTTGAGTAATTCACAGAAGGACAATGTGATACAAACAATAAAACAATTGTATAATTAAAGGTATTGGCCAGCAAGACTATTTATATTGACCAAGTTAAGGTAGCATTGCTTTCAGCTTATTTTTTTTTGCTACCCCTAAAAGCTCAGCTTGCTACATTTGCATTGATATTACTTTTTGTAATTTCCATTATTGATGCTTGTCTTCAAAGGCAAATTGGCACCATCAATACTTTGGGGATTTTAAGCCTTTTGTATTTTTTAATTCATGCAGCATCATTAACTTATTCAGCACATTTAGGAGCTGGCTTGTTTGATCTGCAAATTAAAATCTCCTTTCTAATATGGCCATTATTATTACTACTTCAACATTCATTTAAGTTTTCGGTACAGTGGGCATTAAGATCACATACTTTGGCTGTTGTATTGTATTGCATCTATTGTCAATCATCAGCTATTTTACATTTTTTAGATACAAGTAATGTAGATCAC
The DNA here is from genome assembly GCA_039806065.1 of Bacteroidota bacterium. Classification (GTDB taxonomy): domain Bacteria; phylum Bacteroidota; class Bacteroidia; order AKYH767-A; family 2013-40CM-41-45; genus JBDKJS01. The sequence goes on from JBDKJS010000221.1 coordinate 9,843, forward strand.
TTTACCTATGTGTCGTTTGGTGGACACTTACACCCAACTTATTTTACCATGTATATAGCACTAGCAATTATATGGCTTATATCCCAAGTGGGAGAGAAATTTCAAAAACCCTTCTTGTATTGGACAGCTGCTATCATTCTCTGCCTTTCAGCAATTCAACTTATGTCGCGCATGTCATTGGCTATTTTGATGGTAAATGTAGGCATAGCTTTATTTTATTATTGCATAAAGTCCAAATTGCCCTTTTCAAGATATTATCTATGGATTCTTATTATTTTAGGAAGCTTGCCTTATATGCTTTTGGTGAGTAATTTAAATTCAAGATTTGTAGAAATATCAAGTACTTCAATCGTTCCTAATCAAACCCAACATGAAGTAGCTGCTTCAGAATTGAATAATGTGAATGTTAGACCGGTGCTTTGGAGGTATGCCATTAAAGCAATACTTAAACAGCCGCTGATGGGTGTTGGTGTTGGAAGTGAGAAGCCAACACTTTTTGAGTATTATCAACTGGATCATTTTAAACAAGGCTTGGAGCATAAGTTGGGACCGCATAATGAGTATTTGCAAGTGTGGCTTGCAACTGGAATTATAGGATTAATTACTTACCTGTTATTATTGTTCTTAGCTGCTTGGCAAGCGATTCAACTAAAGAACTATTTATTGCTAACATTTACCCTCATGGTTCTGGGAAACGGATTAACAGAATCTTTATTACAGGTGCAACATGGTGTGCTATTCATTGCTCCTTTTTTAACGCTCTTTTCTTTTCAAAATAATGAGTAATCAAGTCCCGACTATTATCACCATTTTAGGCGCCCGCCCTCAGTTTATCAAGGCAGCTCCACTTCACCATTTCATTAAATCTGAAGGTTACTTTAAAGAAGTATTGGTGCACACAGGTCAGCATTTTGATGGTTTGATGTCAGATGTTTTTTTTCGTGATTTAAATTTAGACATCCCCAAATATCATTTGAACATTAACGGATTGGATCGCGAGGCAATGATCAACCAAATGGAAGCTGCATTAATTCCCATCATTGATATTGAAAGGCCGGACGCAGTATTGGTTTATGGTGATACCAATTCGACATTAGCTGGCGCACTGGCTACAAAAAAATTGGGTGTGAAATTGGTTCATGTTGAAGCTGGTTTACGCAGCAACAATTTACTGATGCCAGAAGAATTGAATAGGATTGAAACTGATTTGAAAAGTGATTTGCTTATTACACCAGTAGTTGAGGCATTTGATTATTTAAATTCAGATGTTGCCTTTACTTCAAAAAAAATTGTCAATTGTGGAGATACCATGTTAGATATTTTTCAAATTAGCAACAGCCAATTCAAAGTCCCTACAATGCTTGATGAGATCTGCTTAGGTAATTATTTTCTTTTTACCTTACATCGGCCATCCAATACTGATTCTGAAGTTCAATTGATGGACATTGTTCAGTCACTAAACAAAATTGCAGCACATCATGTAATTGTTTGGCCATTACATCCAAGAATTAAGCATATAGGCTCCGCCTCCTTACATCCTAATATATGTTGCGTTGCACCACTAGGGTATTTGGAATTAATGGGAGTACTAGAAAAGTGTCAATTGGTAATTACAGATAGTGGGGGATTGCAGAGAGAGGCATATTTTGCAAAGAAGCCTAGTGTAATTTTACGGAGTGAATCTGAATGGAAAAGTTTGATAAGCCATGGATATGGAAAACTTGCTACAGCCGCAAGCCTTGAAAGTCATGTTGCGGCTCAATTAAATTTTTCAGGAACCTATGATGAAAATTTTTTTGGTGATGGTAATGCTGCAAAGTACATTCACATGGCACTAGTAAATTTTTTAAAATAATAAAACCCTTTGCCAAGCAAAGGGTTTTGGAGAAATATATATAGGGTATGTGTGCTTAATCTGAAGCTTTCATTAACTGCTCAAGCTCTGCAACTTTATCCATCTGACCTAATTTTGTAAAAGAATTGATTAGGTTTCTGATGAGCCGTTGAATCATTTCTTTGGTATTACAAGGGTTGTAATACATATTGTCAGGAGGAATATTTAATTGTTTTAAAAACCTATCAATTTCCTTTCTTCCAAAAATATCGCCCTTACTAAATGGATTGATATAAAATAAAATTTCATTGTTATTTTTTTCTGGAACTGTTCTTAAATCATCCTTGTATCCTAAAATGAAATGTTCTGGTAAGTTTACGCCAAACACTGGCAGGCCAGCACTTTGGGCAATCTCTAAATATAGAATGGATAGCATTAAAGGATTGCCTTTCTTAGTTTCCAAAGCAATGTTTATTAGTGAATTTTGTGGGGCATGGTAATTTTGGGTATTTCCACTGAATCCATGAATATCGAAAAATATTCTATTCAGCACCTTCACCTGTTCAAGTGCAGTTAGTTCATCATTCATCTCTAACCAGGCATCCCGTTTTATTTTTTCTAGCGATTGCCGTACTTGTTGCTCATTCAAATCAGGGTATTGAAATCTTGATACTAATAAACAACCCTTAATGATATCGGTATAACCGGTTTCGGCCCACACTTGCATTTCACGGAGTAGATCTTCAAATTGAATGCGATGAATGATATGCTCTATTCGGTGTTGCATGATAGCGTCTAAAGAAGAATTCCATGCTGTTTCCAATACAGGAATAGCTGCTTTTCCAAAGTTGAGGAGTTGCTCTTGTATATGGTTGTAAATTTCTTCGTCCGTATCGTCAAGCAATCGGATCATGGCATCTAATTGGGTCTTTTGCATATTGTCCATTATTTAAAACTGTACCTTATATCGATGCTTTAATACTTAAGATTCATTTTAAGAGTTTATATTTATTAACAAGTCTAAGCTATCACTGATGGTAATAATTTATAACTTTTTGAAACCTTTTCTCTTACACATTGGTCGCATTAGCGCTATTAAATAGCGAAGCATTGTTAACAAATACACATGATAATATGACAGATCTAGTGCACTTTCATTGGTAATTTTTACGAAATTTACGCCTTCAAAATCAATAACTTTCTATACTATGTATAAGGCAAATTTTTTTAGATTAATCCTCCTAGTTAATTTACTATTGGCTTCAGATGCCATGGCTCAGCTGCTTCCAGTTTGGACCAACACCCTTACCAATTTAGGTGATAATGCCGATAGGTTTAATAAAATAGCTAGCGATAACAATGGCAGCTTCATAGCAGTGGGATATACCTTGCATGGTGGTGATTATCGCGATTTTTTAATTGTGAAGTACAACGCGCTTGGCGATACCGTTTGGACACAAAGATTTAATGGAATAGGCGATGGTAATGACGAAGCAGTAGACATAGTGTGTGACTTTTTAGGCAATAGTTATGTAACAGGCTATAGTGATGGCGGTAATAGTAATGATGACATATTAACTGTGGCCATTGATCCTAGTGGTTCGCTTATTTGGTCTGGTATATATAATTATTCTTTAGCATCTGAGGATGATGTACCCGTAGGGATTGAATTCGATTTCAATACTGGTAATGTTTATGTAGCAGGGAGCTCAGAACAATTGTTTGCTGGCAACACCAACCGTGATTATGTAATCATTCAATATTCCAATGCAGGAATACAAAATTGGGTTCAGCGCTTTGATAGAGTATCTGGTGGCCGTGATGAAGTGCTGGACCTTACGGTAGACCCTGCAGGTAATTGTATCGTTACCGGTAGATCAAGCAATGGATCTGATGATGATTACCTAACTCGTAAATACAGTGCTGCTGGCAGCTTAGTATGGAGTCAAATATTTGATCGAGGTAACGGTGATGATCGTGCTACTGCCATTACGGCTGATATTGATGCTAATATCATAGTCACAGGAAGAAGTGAAAATTCTGATGGTGATGATGATTACTATACCATAAAATACAACAGTGGTGGTACAGTTAGATGGCAAAAGGTTTATGCAGGTCCCAGCAGTGGTAATGATCGAGCGCTTTGCATAGCCAGTGATTTTAATAAAGGCATTTACATTAGTGGGCAATCAGATACTGACCCTAGTGCCATTACGGATTATGATATTGTTTCATTGAAGTATGACTCGTCAGGGAATCTTCAGTTTACCAGATTTGATGTGGGCGCAGCACAGCAAGATGATATTCCCTCTCGCATTACTGTAGATATCAATAACAATTTATACATCACCGGTAAGTCAGATGTAGATCCCAGCACTGCTACTAACAATGATTTTATTACGGTAATGTATGATGCAAGTGGGGTTCGTCAGTGGAGCAATACATTTAATGGAACACGCAATGCAAGCGATATTGCTTCTGATGTGATCGTAGATTTTGCTGGCAACATAGTATTGGTGGGTGGCGTAGAGAATCTTGGATCACAAAAAGATGGGGCTCTTATTGAATATGATGCTACTGGTGCCACGGTTTTTAATAAATCCTTCAATGGACAAGGCGATTTTGAAGTCCAATATAGAAGTGTGGTGGCTGATCTCACTGGCAATGTGTATGCGGTTGGCTTCATATTTAATGAAGATGATAGTAAAAACTGTCTCATTACAAAATTTGATCCTGCAGGAAGCACAGTATGGACAAAGCAATACAATGGAGAGAATGATGACGATGATGAATTTGAAGCGCTAGCGCAAGATGGCAACGGATTTATCTATGCTACTGGATATTGTAAAGTTGGTGGCCAAAAATCGAATTACATCACTATAAAATATGATCCTAATACCGGTGACACTATTTGGACTCGTCAATATAATTTCACAGCCAATCAGGCTGATAGAGCTGTAGACATCATCATCAATAATGCCAATGAGATATTTGTTACCGGTTATTCTGATAGCAACCCAAATGATACCCTTAGCAATAATGATGTGGTTACTATATGCTACAATGCAGCAGGTGCTACTATATGGTCACAAAGATTTGACGGCACAGGAACACTTCGTGATGAACCGGCAGAAATGATTTTTGATAACGCAGGTAACATCATCATTACTGGTCGAACGGAGAATGTGCAGAATGATGATTATTTGGTTTTAAAATATAGCACCAATGGTGTCATTCAATCAGGATTTCCGGCAAGTTTTAACTCTCCCTTCAGTAATGATGATAGGGCATTGGCAGTAGCGGTTGATGCCAATGATAACATTTATATAACAGGATACACCCAAACTGGAAGTGGTGCAGCTTCAGAAGATGTGATTACTGTGAAATATTCTCCTGCTGGTGTTGCAGAGTGGAATGTGTATTTTGACCAAGGAGGAAACGATAGAGGCGTAGACATTACTACAGATATTAATGGCAATATTTACATCACTGGTTATACAGACAACGATATAGATCCACTAGCAAGTAATTATAATATGTTTTTAATAAGTTACAATAACACTGGAGGCGTAAATTGGGATGAGTTTTATGATGGCACACCCTCACAGGATGATTACGCAGTTGCAGTCCATATGGATAATGTAAATAGAGTAGTACTAACTGGCTATACTGAAACCGGATCAGGTCCTTATCATAATGATATTATGAGTTTAATTTATGAAGCTGGTGGAAGCTTGGTGTACACAGCTAGATTTGATGCAACAGGAAATGATGATGAAGCCAGGGTAAATCTTTGTACCAATACTGGTTCGCTATTCATTGGAGGCTTTTCTGAAGATGCAATAGGTCAACGTCAGTCCTTGATGATGAAATACGATTTACCACAAGGAATCAACCAGTTGATCATTCAAGACTTATTCTTTTACCCAAATCCTTCGAGCGATTTGATTACCTTAAACATCGAAAATGAACAGGAGCAAAATTATGAAGTATTTGATTTGGCCGGGCATGTAGTCTTGAAGGGTTGTTTAAATAATAGGCAACAAGTAGATATCAGAAATTTGGCGCCAGGATTATACACCATTCGTATCATATCCATCCAATCCGTTTGGTCGGGAAGTTTATCTGTGGTTAGATAATGATGGTAAAAATTGAAATTGCAACAGAGTTTATACAACTTAGTCAGCTGCTAAAATTACTCAATTGGGTAGAAAACGGAAGCATGGCACATCAAGTGGTTGATGAGGGATTGGTTGCAGTAAATGGCATGAAGGCTACAGAGCGTAGGAAAAAGATTAGACCGGGCGATGTTGTATCATTTGATAATCAAATGGTTAGGATTGAAAAACAGGCCGTATAGTGTTTTTTTAACCTCTTTAAAATTCAAGCTCTCATAAATAACTGGCAAAATGCTGCCAGAACTGAGTCTGTTGCTGTTAAATTTAGGGCAATTCACCCAAAAGATCAAGTCGTTTAACCTACCATTACAATAGCTTGACCAAGTTATGTTGAAGCTCTACCGAGTTCGATGGTACTTTTGACTCATCAAACAACAAAAACAAAGCATCAACATGAGCAACATCGACATTCAAAACAGCCTACACCAATTTGGAACCATTACTTTCAGCAACGGATCAAAAGATCAAGGTATTGTAATCGCTAAATACAACTTAACTTCAAGTGCTATAGAGTACTTTTTTATAGCGGCATCACAATTAGAAAATTATAAACAAGCCATAGAAAAGCATGATCATTCCACTGCTCAAAATCTTCGTCAGGCGGTAGCAATCGAAAACATATCACAAATTACTCACTAATAAAATTAGCATTCACCAAATGAAAAATTTATCCTTACTCAATAAAGCATTTATTATTTTTTGTGCGGCATTAATTGTTGCAATAGCACTCACGGTGCCACCAGCTAATGAGAAGTCAGAAAAGAAAAATAGTCAATATGTAGAAGTCGATGAGAACTAAATAATGTGTAATTTGTTTGCAAATAAGAAGGTCAGTATAAAAACTGGCCTTTTTTATTTTACCTTTAACTTAAAAATAAGTAACAATGATTTATAATAGACTTGGCGCTACAGGATTAAAATTAAGCGCACTGTCATTTGGGTCTTGGCTCACCTTTGGTAAGCAAGTGGAAGATAATGTGGCAAAAAAATGTATGCATTTGGCATATGATAATGGAATTAATTTTTTCGACAACGCTGAGATTTATTCTCGTGGATTATCAGAAGTGGTAATGGGAAAAATTCTTAGGGATGCATCCTGGGATCGAACTAGTTATGTAGTGAGTAGTAAGGTGTTTTTTGGATGTGGCCCCAAAGGTCCGAACCAAATCGGCCTATCACGAAAGCACATCTTCGAAGCTTGCCATGCTGCATTGAAGCGAATGCAAGTTGAATATTTGGATTTGTTTTTCTGCCACCGTGCCGATCCTGAAACTGGATTAGAAGAAACTGTGAGGGCTATGAATGATTTAATCGTTCAAGGCAAAGTTTTATATTGGGGAACCAGTGAGTGGAAAGCTGATGAAATTACTGAAGCAATCCAAATTGCGAAAGCCCACAATTGGTATGCTCCAGTTATGGAACAGCCGCAATACAACTTATTGCATCGTCACCGATTTGAAATGGAATATGCTCCACTTTATAATAATTTTGCATATGGAACCACCATTTGGTCGCCACTAGGAAGTGGCATGCTCACCGGAAAGTATAACAATGGGATGCCAGCCGATTTTACTCGTGCTAAAATTGAAGGGATGGAATGGTTAGCTGAAAGATTGGTGGGCAATGAAGCTGAAAGGAAGATTTTCGCAGTCAAAGAAATTAATGAAATAGCCCAATCCCTCAATGTTTCCTTACCGTGCTTGGCAATAGGTTGGGTCTTGAAAAATAAGAATGTGAGCTCGGCCATTTTAGGAGCATCTAAACCTGAGCAATTGTTAGAGAACCTAAAAGCATTAGAAGTGATAGACTTGCTGGATGAATCGATATTGTTAAAACTAAATAAACTTACAGAGGAATTTACTAAGGCTGTATGATGCTTAGGTTACTTGGTCGTATCTGATGCATCAACACCATAAATAAGGTCTGCGTTGAATCGCAAATCCAATACGCCCATTTTTTCTGCTGCCGATTTAGATATTTTAATAATTAAATTATCATTATCTCCTGTGTCTGGTAATTTACCAATAACCTTTACAAAAACCGATTTTGAATTAAACTTATTAATAACTTTAATGATAGTGCCAGGCTTAGCAGTACGGTGAAGGGCAAAGTATTTACTTGGGTTAATATCATCATCTTGAAGCCAGCTCGCAATTCCGTTTTCTCTAACTTCCTTTCGGCCATTGATAAATAACATTTCTTTAGCAGCTTCATTTGCGATGGCTGTATCCACATCTGCTGAATGGGATGGAGTGTCTTTAGTAAGCACAGGTAAATTATTTGCCACTGTTTGATGATTATCGGTTTCCTTTTTTTGTGGAATGGTTTTAACTCCTACTATTAATACTTGACCCTTTTTTAAATCATCAGATTTTAGTTGGTTCCACTTTTTCAATTGCTTTACGGTGGTATTGTATTTTTTTGAAATCGAAAGTAGTGTATCCTTCGATTTCACTTTGTGTTTCACTTCCTTAGTGGGGTTGGTGCCACTCATCACATTTTTTTCTTCCTTCTTTGGTCCAGACTTAGCGTAAGGAACCAATACAATGTCGCCAACTTTTAAAACTTCACCGGAATTAGGGTTGGCTATTTTAACTGCTGCAAAACTTACTTTGTATTTTCTTGCTATGCTGTACCAATTTTCTTTAGTCAATACAACATGTTCTATGAACACTTTTCCATCTACTGTTTTATATTTTAAATCAGTTTGGGCATAAGCCCCTCGCAGTATGAATATCAATATACCAGCTAGTATTATTCTTCTAAGCACCATAGGGCAAAATTATTGAATTAATTTTTAAAACCGTGAGTTCATGTATTGATTTTCAACAATCATGCCTATTTTTGATAAAATATTAAATAAATCTAGCATCTTTGCATCGTTGAGTATATGAAAATAGCAGTAAATGCCCGTTTATTGAAGTCTAAAAAGCTTGACGGTATTGGAAAATATACTGCTGCAATTTTAAGTCGTGTAGCAGCAGCAAACCCGCAACATACCTTTTATTATTTATTTGAAAGTAAACCAGATCCTGATTTCCTTACTACTGCTAATATAGTCCCAGTAGTGTTATATCCGTCAGTAAAGCATCCACTATTGATGGAAGTTTGGTTGCACCTGGTACTGCCTATTTATTTAAAATTTTTGAAGCCACATTTATTTATTTCCACTGATGGATATCTTCCCTCTCGGCTATCTATTCCATCCATATTAGTAATTCATGATTTGAACTTTTTGCACCTTGACAATGTAATTGGCCCTTGGCAAAAAACCAATGAAAGAAATTTTCTAAGAGGTGCAAAGGAGGCTACTCGCTTAATTACTGTGTCTGAGTTCAGTAAGGCAGATATTGCACTTCAATACAATATTAATCCAGATGCAATAAGTGTGATTACCAATGGCACTACTCACATTGCAGTAAAAGCAATGGAAAGTGAAACTGTATTGGAGAAATATAGTCAGGGAAAGCCATATTTCATATTCATTGGTACAATTTATGAAAGAAAGAATGTTCACAGGCTAATAGCAGCATTTTCGATTTTTAAAAACAGGTACAGAACTAACCATCAATTACTGTTAATAGGCAAAAGGATTTTTGGCGAAAAGTTGGTTGATGCTGCTTATTCGCAATCGGAACATAAGGATGATATCATTTTCGCAGGAAGGCTTTCTGATGATGAAACACACCAATTATTAGCGCATGCCGTGGCCCTCACTTATGTTTCTTTATTTGAAGGGTTTGGTATTCCATTATTAGAAGCCATGCAAGTGGGCACGCCAGTAATTACTTCAAATACTACCTCATTGCCCGAAGTGGCTGGTGATGCAGCCTTGTATGTTGACCCATTGAACATTCCACAGATTGCTGATGCATTGCACATCATTACCACCAATGTTGAATTAAAAAACCGCCTTATTCAAAATGGAAAAAAGCGGCTTGAAAAATTTTCATGGGAAACTAGTGCACAAAGGATGAGTGATGAAATTAAGGCACTCATTAGCTGCTAAGTGCTAATACAACTCAAATTTTTCCATCATGGTATTCACTTTCTTTTTTACCCCTGCAATTTTTGTTTCATTGTCATGGTTGATAATAACTTGATCAATCAAATCAACCACTTTAATACAATCTTTCTCCTTAAAACCGCGGCTGGTTATGGCAGGTGATCCTATTCTTATGCCACTCGTTACGAACGGTGATTTATCATCAAAGGGGACCATGTTTTTATTTACTGTAATATCTGCCTTTACCAAAGTGTTTTCTGCCAGTTTTCCGCTAATGTTCTTTGATCTAAGATCGATCAGCATGCAATGGTTATCAGTTCCATTGCTTATGATCTTATAACCTTTTTCTACAAAAGCATTGGCCATGGCTTTTGCATTTTTAATTACTTGAATACAGTATTTCATATAGTCATCGCTCAGGGCTTCACCAAAGGCAATAGCTTTTGCAGCTATGACATGTTCAAGAGGCCCGCCTTGAGTGCCGGGAAAAACAGCACCATCCATAACCATACTCATCATCTTTATATCGCCCTTCAAAGTTTTATGTCCCCATGGATTCTCAAAATCCTTACCCATCATGATCACACCTCCTCTAGGTCCTCTAAGTGTTTTGTGAGTGGTAGAAGTAACCACATGGCAATGCGGCAATGGATCATTCAGCAATCCTCTTGCTATCAATCCAGCTGGGTGCGAAATATCGGCCAATAGAAATGCTCCAACATCATCAGCCACCTTTCTAAATCTAGCATAATCCCAGTCACGGCTATAAGAACTGGCTCCACAAATAATCAACTTTGGCTTTACTGCTTTTGCGGTAGCTTCCATTGCTTTGTAATCAACCAATCCTGTTTCTTTGTCCACTCCATAAAAATGAGCTTTAAAATATTTTCCACTAAAATTCACTGGAGAGCCGTGGGTTAAATGGCCACCATGCGATAAGTCAAATCCTAGAATATTATCGCCAGGATTAATTAAGGCAAGCATTACAGCGGCATTGGCTTGTGCTCCACTATGAGGTTGTACATTGGCCCACTGTGCATTAAATAGTAGTTTAATCCGATCTATGGCATGTTGTTCTACTTCATCAACCACTTCACAACCGCCATAATAACGTTTGCCAGGAAGGCCTTCAGCATATTTATTGGTCAGGCAACTGCCCATCGCTTGCATCACTTGTTTTGAAACAAAATTTTCTGATGCTATAAGCTCTATACCGTGTTGCTGTCTTTTTAATTCTTTCCTGATTAGGTTGAATATTACTGTATCTTTTTCCATAATAATTTATAATATTGTTTTTATATACTAAAGTCTATTTCTGTGCTATCACCCAAATTCAATGATTGGCTTAAGCCATGCAGCGAAGCATCACTGCCAATAACGGTTTTGTGAAGTACAGCATTTTGAATTTCTGAGTAGCTTCCAATTATTGATTCTTTAATAATCGAATGTTGTATATGTGTTCTGTCGCCAATACTCACGTGAGGCCCTATGATTGAATTGCTAATTACACATTCCTTTCCAACAATTACTGGAGGAATAATAATTGTGTTATTTTTTTCGTCCACCATAGGCAATTGATGACTGAGTTTGTTAAGTAAAATCGTGTTAGTGTCTATTAAACTTTCTTTACCATGGCAATCATACCAATTGTCAACTCGAAAAGTATCTATTTTAACACCCTTATTTAACAACATCATCAGCCCATCTGTTAACTGAAATTCGTTTTCGTTACGAATATTTCCTTCTATCAATTCATCAAGGCATTTCATCAGTAGGTGCGCTTCCTTGACCTTATAAAGTCCTACGAGTGCTAGGTTACTCTTAGGTATCATCGGTTTTTCTGCCAATGAATGAATGGTGGCATCTTCATTTAACTCTGCCACACCAAAATGCCTGGGGTCATCCACTTTTTTTATTCCAACTGCCGAGTTTTTTTTACTGATTACGTCTTTTAAATCAATATCAAAGATAGTATCGCCAAGAGCGATTAAGATTTCATCTTGTTCATTGATACAATGGCGTGCTAACCATACTGCATGACCTGTGCCTTCGCGAGGTTCCTGTAGGATAAATTTCTTGCTGATATAGGCATAGTTTTCTTTAACAAATTCTTCCACTTTGTTACTCATATAACCAGTAATAAAAATGAAATCAAGAATTCCAGCTTGCAATAGATTGTCTATAATATGAGCAAGAATTGGTTTGCCAGCTACTGGTACCAAGGCTTTGGGTTGGGTATGAGTATGGGGGCGCAATCTACTGCCAATGCCTGCTACAGGAATAATTACTTTCATTGCTACTATTGATCTTTAATGAATGTCAAATGAACCTATATAACTATTTATCGTATTAAGTTTTTCTTAAACAATACTAATTGTTCTATTACGTACATTTGAAATGCAAAGATGATAAATAACATGATAAAAAAAACCTTCTTATTATGGTTAGTTTTCAGCTTCAGCAAGGGTGCTTTTGCACAGCCTGCAGGTAAGCTAGATTATACCATTGAATTATTAAAGTATTGGTATGTAGATACTATAAATGATAAAAAACTCAGCGATGCTGCAGTGGTGGCCATGCTCAAAGAATTGGATCCACACAGTAGCTACATCCCTGCTGATGAGCTTAAAGAGATGAATGAACCCTTACTTGGAAAGTTTGAGGGGATAGGCATTCAGTTCAATATTCTTAACGACACATTAATGGTAACTCAAACCATAGCCGGTGGGCCTAGTGAAAAATTAGGGATACGGGCAGGTGACAGGATTGTAAAAATTGATGATGTAAATGTTGCCTCAGTAAAACTCACCAACAATGATGTGCTTAAAAAACTCAGAGGTGATAAAGGCACCAAGGTGAAAGTAGCCATAGCTAGAAGAGGAGTAGCCGAACTTTTAGACTTTACCATCACACGTGATCAAATTCCACTTTTTAGCATTGATGCTTCTTACGAAATAGCCCCTGGGGTAGGATATATTAAGGTTTCAAGATTTGCTGATAATACGGCCAATGAATTTCATGCAGCTTTGGAGAAATTAAAGGCCAAGGGTATTAAATCACTAATAGTAGATTTAGAAGGCAATGGAGGAGGCTATTTGAATAGAGCTGTGGAACTTGCAGATGAATTTATTGCCGATGGTAAAAAGGTGGTGTACACTCGAGGCCGCCAAACGCAACCAGAAGATTACATGGCCTCCACAAAGGGACTTTTTGAGGCCGGTAAATTAATCGTTCTCATTGATGAAACATCAGCAAGTGCTAGTGAAATAGTAAGCGGTGCTGTTCAGGATTGGGATCGTGGATTGATTATAGGAAGACGTTCATTTGGAAAAGGACTGGTACAAAAACCATTCATGCTCCCTGATGGGTCGATGATTAGGTTAACGGTTTCTCACTATTATACACCCAGTGGCAGGTGCATTCAAAAACCATATACCCTTGGTGATGAGGATGCCTATGAAGAAGATATTTACAGCCGTTATAAAGATGGGGAATTATTCAGTGCCGATAGTATCAAACTTACCGATACCACCAAGTATTATACCAATAATAAACGATTAGTATACGGGGGTGGAGGAATTATTCCCGATATTTTTGTTCCTATAGATACCACTATGCGTAGCGATTTCTACACAGAATTATTAAGGAAAAATGCTTTCAATGATTATATTCTCACCTATACTGATAATAACAGGACCATGCTGAAAGAGCAGTATCCTACCATTGAGACATTTAGAAAATCATACAATATTACCAGTGATTTTTTCGAAGGCTTTTTAACCAATGCTTATAAATTAGGCGTAAAACCAAATCCTGAAGGATTAAAGACATCAGAACAATTGCTCAAGATTCAACTTAGTGCATTGATAGCCAGAAACCTTTGGGATGTAGATGCTTATTTTCAAATAATCAATGATTTGAACCCTACTATTAAAAAAGCACTTTCTTGCTTGCAAGACAATAGCTTTGAAAAAATGAAAATAGCTTACAAGTAAGCAACTAATACAAAAGATTAGGCCTTTCGGGGCCTTTTTTTATGCCCAGCAAGGTAAAAATTTGAACTTAATCTTACGTCCTATCTAATCCCTGCATCAAACCCTATGTGAAGTAATGGAGTAAAAGAAACCATCAAACTGCTTCATAAGTTAGTTTATGAAGCAAGATTCAAAAACTTAAAACCTTTGCCATGAAAGCCAAAACTGTATCAAAAGGGAGCTTACTCATAGCCGAACCATTCAATCCCGATCCATATCTGAAACGCAGTGTAGTACTCATTAGTCAACAAGATAAAAATGGAAGCGTAGGTTTTGTGATCAATAAACCAACCAGCCTAATGATTCATGAGGCCTTGGAGGATTTTCCGAAATTTGAAGCCATGGTATATTGGGGTGGGAATCAAAATTTAGAAACGGTCTATTACATTCATACGTTAGGCAAAAAGCTTGAAGGAAGTGTTGAAATTGGTGATGGAATTTGGTGGGGAGGCAAGTATGGCATTTTAAAAATGATTGTAGAAGCGGGTGAAGTGAAACCAGAGGAGATTCGTTTTTTCGCTGGATATTTTTCTTGGTCGCCAAAAAAATTAGCCAGTGATATCAAGAATAACTCTTGGTGGGTGGGGAAGGCAAATGTTGAAACTGCCTTTTACGAAGACCCCGATAAGCTATGGGGTAATGTATTAACTCGAATGGGTCACGTTTATGGAGTAATGAACGATTTTCCTGAAGACCCAAGTTTTAATTAAAGGTATCAGTGATAGGGAAAGAGCATTTTAATAAGACCAAATTTTTCTTTTCTTTGCAATATGGTCGACTTTGATGCTAAACTAATAAAGTGTGGGTTGTTCCTTCATGTAGAAGGACAAGTAATTTCTGAAGTGCTTTCTAATTCAGAAGAGAAAACCTATAAGCCAGGCGAAGTACTTATACACAAAGGGTCAGTGCCTCCAGCATTATTTATTGTTCGCAATGGAAAGGTTGCTATTTACAATGAAGATATACTCATTACAGAATTAGAAGAACTATCTATAATGGGTGAAAGTTTTTTAGCAGAAACCACCGCTAATGCCACAGCAGTGGCCGTCAATCAAGTTGATGTTATAGAAATTAAAAGGGATGATTTTTATTGGCTAGCCGTAAAACATCCCCGTCTGGTATTCAACATTTTTACGATCAATAATCAAAGATTAAGGTCAAGTAATGAGGCCGCACTCAATGAAGCACGTTCGCGTGAAGAAAAACTTAGAAAATTAGTTGATGAGCGAACAGCCGAATTAAATGCTACGCTTATTGAACTAAAAGAAACGCAAAAATTTCGTGATCAATTTTTAGCCAACATGAGTCATGAAATTAGAACCCCAATGAATGCTATCGTAGGACTTACTAATTTATTGATCAAATCGCCATTGAATGAACTACAAGCTAAATATCTAAATGTAATAAGAAAAAGTGGCGCCAATTTGTTGGTAATTATTAATGATATATTAGACCTTGCTAAAATTGAAGCGGGTAAAATGGAGTTGGAGCAAGTGTCTTTTCCGCTGCATATTGTGATACAAAACATCCATACTATACTTAATTTAAAAGCGGAAGAAAAAGGAATTACCATTTTAGCCAATATTGACCCCAATGTACCTGCCCATGTTATTGGTGATGAAACAAGGTTAACCCAAGTAATCATGAACCTTGCTGGTAATGCAATAAAATTTACTGAAAAAGGAAAAGTAGAATTAACCGTTACAGCTGTCGGTAACTCGGGCAATACGCACCACTTGAAATTTAGTATTAAGGATAGTGGTATTGGAATCCCTGCTGATAAGCTAGGCACCATTTTCGAAAGTTTTGGTCAAGCTTCTGCCGATACCACTCGTAAATTTGGAGGTACCGGCCTAGGGTTAACCATTTCGCGCCAACTAGTAGAAATGCACCAGTCAGAATTAAAAGTGGAAAGTGAGCTCG
>JBDKJS010000222.1:0-18201 GCA_039806065.1 Bacteroidota bacterium
ACATACGGGCAGTGGCCTTCAAGCGCAGAGGTGAAGGTAAATATGCAGAAACATTAATAGCAAAAAGAGCACATAAATTAGACATTTGTTTTGATGTAATGGATAACAAAATAGCAAAGACAGGCGAAAGAAAAGTGTATGTTAAAATTACAGAACCGGGCGGCAAACCTCTAGGTGACAGAAGTGCAGGCAGTGGTACCTTTAAGAATGGTGCAGGTGAGGAAATAATGTATGCCACCACCGGAAGTATTAGTTATAATGGTTCAAAGCAAAATTTATGTTTGAGCTATGAGGAGCAGCAGGATAAGATGTTCAGCACCGGAACTTATTTAATAGAAGTTTACATAGATGGCAATTTAAGTGGTGCAGGTAGTTTGGTGCTTCGCTAATTGCTAAGCAGAAGTTAGTAAAAAGCGGTTGCAAAAAAAGCGATCGCTTTTTTTATTGGGTATCATATGCCCATTTCACCCATACACTTCCCCAGGTAAAACCTCCGCCAAAAGCGGCTAAAATAATATTATCACCTCTCTTTAGTTGGGGTTGCCACTCCCACATACACAAGGGAATGGTGCCACTAGTAGTATTGCCAAATCGATGGATGTTTAACATTACCTTCTCTTCGCTTAACCCCATTCTATTGGCTGTAGCATCAATAATTCTTTTGTTAGCTTGGTGGGGCACCAGCCAGGCAATGTCATCGGCCGTTAAATTATTCCGTTCCATTATTTCAGCACTAACATCAGCCATATTTTTCACAGCAAATTTAAATACGTGCTGCCCTTCTTGGTAAACGTAATGTTCCTTAGCATCAATGGTAGCATGGCTTGCTGGTTTTACAGACCCACCGGCTTTTTGGTGCAAGTGCACCCTCCCAGATCCATCGCTTCGCAATATACTATCCTTGATTCCAAAGCCATCAGCAGTTGGTTCAAGAAGTACCGCACCACACCCATCGCCAAAAATGATACAAGTAGTGCGATCATTATAATCAATGATGCTGCTCATTTTGTCACCGCCTACCACTATTACTTTTTTATATTGGCCACTTTCAATAAATTTTGATCCTGTAACCAGGGCATAAATAAAACCCGAACATGCAGCCTGAATGTCATACCCGAATGCTTTCTTTAGTCCGCACTTATCAGTAATTACATTGGCGGTAGCTGGAAAAACAAAATCGGGAGTGGTGGTAGCACATATGAGTAAATCTATTTCCAGAGGATCTAAGTTTTTCTTTTTGATAATTTCATTTACAGCGTGTACGGCCATATCAGAAGTGCCCAAACCTTCACCTTTAAGAATTCTACGTTCTTTAATTCCTGTTCTACTCATAATCCACTCATCGTTCGTATCAACCATGGTGGCGAGTATTTCGTTGGTGAGTTTAAAATCTGGAACATGTCCGCCTACTGCGGTAATGGCTGCTGTTATTTTACTCATAGCTTGCATTGAAGGTTGAAAGCCCTAAAGGTACACAATATCTTGAGTAGTGAAAACCAATCATGCTAATGAGCTAATTTGATTTACAATACCTTGTATAGCTGCGCAAAGTATGCAATGCTATCACTTATGGGAATAAAATTTATATTAAGCTTTGACTTAATTTTTGAGGCGCTATAATGATTGTGAGTCATGGCAGCCAATGATGTTTCGGCAGTCACAATAGGGGGTTCCCCATTGATGATGCTTAACACTTTTGCAATAGGTGCCGCCCACTTTACCATCCATTTTTTCACTTCAAAATGGGGAGGTTTTTTATTCAAATATTTAGTTATTAGATTAAACACTTCATGATATGTTTTATTCTCACTCACTAACAGGTAACGTTGCCCAAAATAATTTTTTTCCATAAGTGCAATAATAACAGTACTCACATCGCGCACATCAACAAATCCATTAACCCCCTTGGTGTAATATTTTAGTCCATTATTTACTTGGTGAAAAAGACTGGCTGAACTCATCCCTGAATAATTATGCCCTATTACTATTGTTGGATTTACCATGCACACACATAATCCTTCCGCTTCACCACGCCACACTTCTTGTTCGGCATAATATTTTGAAATACCGTAATTTGAATTAGGGTCTAATTCGTTATAGTAATCTGTTTCTACAATTGGCCTTGCTTCATTGTTCTTTGCCAAGGTAGCACTACTACTAATGTATCCAAACTTTTTTACTCCTGCCTGCAGTGCAGCATTGACTACATTTGCGGTTCCTTCAACATTTACCTTCATCAGTTTTTCTTTATCGTTGGCATTAAACGAAACAAGCGCAGCAGCATGATAAACTTCTGCTACTCCTTCCATAGCATCAGCCATCATGCATACATCGTTGATATCAGCCTCTTTCCATTCCAGCAGGTGTTGGTTTGAACTGGCATTTAAAAAATCATCAATTGTTTTGGTATTGCTATGGGGTCTTTTAAGCGCCCGTACTTTTAAGTTGCGCTGAAGTAAATCTTTAATTATTTGGCTACCAACTAAACCTGTACCACCGGTGACTAAGATCATGGTTACAAAGGTAGTGTTTATGCTGCTTGAAGTAGCAATTTAGCTTATCTTTACGGGCTGAAAATACGAGCAGATACAGCTTCCAAAAAAAAAATTATAGATACCGCTCATTGTTTAAATATTAATTATAAAAAAACAGATGAAAAATTTTGTAGAAGAATTAAGGTGGCGCAACATGTTGCAAGATATAATGCCAGGTACTGAAGAGTTGTTGAATAAACAAATGGTTACAGGATACATAGGTTTTGACCCTACGGCTGATAGTTTAGGAGTGGGTAATTTAGTACAAATTATGACGCTACTACATTTTCAGCAATGCGGGCATAAGCCTGTGGCATTGGTAGGTGGCGCCACTGGAATGGTGGGTGATCCATCCGGAAAATCGGCAGAGCGTAATTTACTTGATGAAAATACATTAGCACACAATTTAAGTTGTCAAAAAAAGCAATTAGAAAAATTTTTAGATTTTAGTAGCGGTGCCAATGCTGCCATCATCGTAAATAATTATGACTGGTTTAAGGGGTTTTCATTTCTTGAATTTATTCGTGATGTGGGCAAGCACATAACCGTTAATTACATGATGAGTAAGGATAGTGTAAAGAACAGGCTGGAAAACGGAATGTCATTTACAGAATTTAGCTACCAACTGGTTCAAGGTTATGATTTTTACTATTTATGGAAAGAACATGGCATACAACTGCAAATGGGAGGAAGCGACCAATGGGGCAACATTGTTACAGGTACTGAATTGATTAGAAGAAAATCAGCAGGTGAGGCCTTTGCTCTTACAACCCCCCTTATTAGAAAAGCTGATGGTACTAAATTTGGGAAGAGCGAAAAGGGTAATATTTGGCTAGATCCAAAAAAAACTTCGCCTTATAGTTTTTATCAATTTTGGCTAAATGCTAGTGATGAAGATGCAAAAACTTACATTCGAATATTTACCTTGTTATCACAGGAAGCGGTAAAAGCCATAGAAGACTCTCACAATGCAGCACCCCACCTGCGAATTATACAAAAAGCCCTTGCAGCTGATATTACTACACGTGTACATGGTGCCAAAGAATTAGCAGCGGCTATTGAAGCAAGTGATATTCTTTTTGGAAACGCCACTGCTGATGCCTTACAAAAAATTACTGAACAGGATTTGCTTAGCATATTTGAAGGTGTACCGCAGTTTGAAATAAATATAGAAAGACTGAAAGCCGGCATACCGCTTTTAGATTTACTCACCATGGATACAACTATATTTCCGTCTAAAGGCGAAGCACGTAAAATGCTACAAGGTGGTGGGGTGGCACTAAATAAAGAAAAGGTGGAAGATGCCAATCTGGTAGTAACCGATGCATTGTTGCTCAAAGCAAAATATTTATTGGCACAAAAGGGTAAGAAAAATTATTTTCTAATAAAGGTGCAGTAATGCCACTTACATTTTATCACCTTTTTTGCGAAGCAGTATACCAATAAATACTACTATAAGCATTCCAAATACAAAGTTAAGTCCAAGCTGCATGGCTTGCTGTTGATTGAGCGCTCCTACTTGATTTCTAATTAAAAAATAGGAAATAACAGTACCTAGCCCCACTGAGGCAAAAATTAAAAATAGCCTTCTTTTATTTGACATTTGTTTTACTTTTTAAATTTTTATTGAATAAGCATGCTACATCCTCTAACATCTGCATGGTCAAATCTGCCGAGCACCTCTATCCCATTCGGGTGTTTACGTCCTAAATCTTGAGTGGCAATAAAAGCGCATGTTGCAAAGTTAGCCAAATCTATCACATTAATGCCCCCTTGGATTGGATGCAGTGTAAGTGGATCATTGGTATCGCGCAGTAAAAGTTTCATCCATTGAGGTGTGATAAAGTGGTGGCCATCTAGGGCATAGGCTTGGCTTAATAACTCAGTCATGCCATATTCGGAATGAATTTGAGCATTAAAAAAACATTTTTTTAATTCATCATGAATGGTTGCTCTAATTGGTTCGTAACCACGGCCCTTCATCCCTCCAGTTTCAATCACGGTTAATTGTGGAAAGTCTATTTCATACCTCTTACTAAAATCTGTTAAGGCAAAAGTTACACCGAAAAGCACGGTGGGCTGACCTAAAGCAGCAAGGTTTTTTAATTTTAAATAAAGTGCTTCCGTATCATACAAATAAAAATCAAGTTCATCGCCATTGTAAAGCCGCATGAGTTTGCGTACCATGTAAATAAGCGAAGAGCCACTGCGTTCAAGGTAAGAGGGCAACAAACCCAAAATTTTTAAATTAGGCTTTTCATAATGCTGAGAAAAAAAATTGGCGCTTACGATTTCATACCAGTTTAAGTTTTTAATGTGATGTTGGCTGGTTTTATCTCCTGTGGTACCACTGCTGGTAAATATTGCTTGTGGATTGAACTGCTTTGTTATTACTTGGTGCGATTTAAAAAAAGTGATCGGCAAAAAAGGTATTTGATCATAATACTTTATTTTTATACAATCAATATTCAGCAACTTAATAAAATCACCATAAGGTTTGCAATGCTTTGCTTGGACCTTAAATAATGCTATGGCTACTTCATTAAAAGCTGCATCATCGTTAATGTCGAGTATTTTTTGTTGCCAAATGGCGTCATCACTAATCATGTGCTGCAGTGGCTGAGGGCAAATAATCTGTAGTATAATGGAGTCCTATGCTTTGCTTGCGTTGCATGGCGGCTTTTACTATTAAATAGGCAACGGTGATCATGTTTCTAAGTTCACAAATGGCTGGTGAAAGTTTGGTTCTTAGATAAAGGGCTTCCGTTTCGCCATAAATTATTCTTAGCCTATCGAGTGCTCTTTTTAACCTGATGTCGGACCGCACAATGGCCACATAGTTACTCATAATACTCTGTAATTCTTTTCTATTGGCAGTGATTAAAACCATTTCGTTGGGTTGTTTGGTCCCCTCATCATTCCAATTAGGAATCATGGGTAGTGGCTTGGGCACCTTACTAGTATTCACGGCATGGAGAGCTGCCCTATGGGCATATACCAAAGCTTCAAGAAGGGAATTAGATGCCAGCCTATTACCCCCATGCAAACCCGTGGCGGCACACTCACCAGCTGCATAAAGATGGGTTATGTTAGAACAACCATGCACATCTACCACTACTCCACCGCACATATAATGGGCTGCTGGCACTACTGGAATAAAGTCTTTTTCAGGGTTAATATTTAGTGTTTTGCATTTTTCTAAAATCATTGGAAAGTGTTTTTCAAAATCACCTTTGACAAAGTGTGTACAATCCAAATAAACCATTTCATGTCCATGTTTTTTCATTTCATTGTCAATGGCCCTTGCCACTATATCGCGCGGAGCCAATGATGCTCTAGGGTCGTAATGTTCCATAAAGGAATGACCATTAGCATTTCTTAGCACTGCACCATGGCCCCTTACCGCTTCTGTTATTAGGAATGATGGATGTTCTCCTGGGTTGTATAGTGCGGTTGGATGAAATTGAATAAACTCCATATCTTTCACATTTGCTTTGGCCCTATAGGCCATAGCTACTCCATCGCCTGTGGCTATTACTGGATTGGTAGTATTGGCATAAACTTGGCCTGCACCGCCTGTAGCCAATAGCGTGGTATGTGCCATTACTGTGGCTATTTGTCCCGTTTTTACATTTAAGGCATAGGCTCCAAAGCAAGCTATGCCATCCATTCCTCGTTTTACCTCTTGGCCTAGGTGGTGCTGGGTAATAAGATCAATTGCAAAATAATGAGTGTAGAAACTGATATTAGCATGTTCATTTACCTGCTTCAATAAAGTTCTTTCTATTTCATTTCCAGTACTATCTTTAAAGTGCAGCACCCTGTGTGCAGAGTGGCCGCCCTCTTTTGCCAAATCATATTGACCGCTTGGTTGTTTATCAAAACTTGCGCCCCATTTAATAATTTCTTTTACCCGAGCGATGCCTTCAGTAACCACCATTCTAACAACTGTTTCATCACAAAGTCCTGCGCCACATTGAAGGGTATCTTGTACATGGCTTTCTATTGAATCGTCAATAGCAGTAACTGCTGCTATGCCCCCTTGGGCATATTTGGTATTAGACTCTTCGGCCTTGCCTTTTGTGAGAATAATAACCTTTCCGTGTTCAGCTACTTTAAGGGCATAAGTTAAACCGGCTATGCCTGAGCCTATGATTAAAAAATCGGCCGTGAGGTGCTCCATCATACTTTTACAAAGATACACAATAGATAAAACCAATCATTTCGCCACTTGTTATACCTTTGCGGCATGGAATCTAGAAAAGCAATAACGGTGTATACGGAGTCTACACCAAACCCGGCATCTTTAAAATTTGTAGCGAGTCAATATCTTTTAGAAGAAGGCAGTGTAGAGTACCAGCATTTGGCTGATGCTGTGAATGCCCCATTTGCTGCTTCTTTATTTCAATTTAGTGGGGTAAAGTCGGTTTTTATTACGAGCAATTTTGTAACCATCACCAAGGATGAAAGTCTAGATTGGTATGAGCTAAGTCCATTGTTACGCACCTATATTCAACAATACCTGCGAGAGGGGTCTCCATTGTTTACAGGGCCTAAAATTCAGCAAGCTGATGCAAATGTTGCAACCACTATAACAAGCGCAATCGATGAAAAAATTATTGCTACACTTGATGAATATGTAAAGCCAGCGGTAGAACAAGATGGGGGTGCCATACTTTTCAAATCATTCGAATCAGGAATAGTAACTGTGGTGCTCAAAGGCAGTTGCAGTGGTTGTCCGAGCAGTACCATGACCTTAAAAGGGGGTATAGAGAATTTGCTCAAGCAGTTAATCCCAGAGGTTACCGAAGTGGTAGCTGAAGCTGGATAATAAAACTGTTCATTAATAAATTACCAACCGAGCAGTGCCTATTATTTGTTGGGCAACTTTTATTTGAACGTAATAAAGGCCCGCTGGTTGATTTCCTTTTTCAATCATCCACTTACCAGGAGCTAAATAATAAATAGCCAGTGCTACTTTTTGCCCATAGTTATTAAAAATGGTAATGGTTGGGTCTTGTATTGGATATGAGGTGGAAAAGATTGTGTAATTGTCAAACGGGTTTGGTGATACCAAGAGATGGTTTAAAAAATTATCGGATGATTCTATTCCCGTAAAGTTGGTATTATTATATCTTACTATGGTATAAGCCGTAGTGTTGATGCCTGATTGTCCAGCTAACAGAATTTTACCATCTATTTGTAATTGCATAGCATAGGCTGCTGCTCCGGTATTATTAAGTATACTCGTTAATACTTGACCATCGGCAGAAAACCCAGAGTCCAAATCGCCATTGGATAAAAATCTACAAAGAGCAAATTGATTGGTTCCTCCGGTGGAAAATCCAGCCATTAATATTTTACCATCTGGTTGAAGCTCAATTGCCTTGCCATAGTCAAAATTAGATGCGAAGGTTGTTGTTTGCTTTCCATCATTACTAAAAAGTGAGTCTAACAAACCATTAGGCAAAAGCCTTAATAAGGCAAAGTCGTTACTTCCTGCAATATTGGCGTATCCACCCACCAATATTTTTCCATCATTTTGTATTGCCAACCCATAAGCTTCTTCATCAGTATTGTAAAAATCAATTACCGCTATACCGGTACTATTAAATGTGGTATCGAGAGATCCGTCAGGTAATAATCTTGCGGTAGCAAAATTATTACTTTGTGCTCCGGGATAGGCAGCATTACCGGCTAACACAATTTTTCCATCGGCTTGTAGTTTTAGAGCCTGACATAAATCATTGTTTGGCCCAACGGGAAATATTTTTTTTCCATTGGCATTAAAAGTACTATCAAGTGTACCATCTGTCAGATATCTGCAAACCATAAAATCATTTTGAACACCTATTTGTGTGTGACCGGCAACTAAAATTTTCCCGTCAGGTTGTAATGCTATAGCGCTTGGTATGTCGTTGTTGCCTGCTTCATCTGTAGTAACAATACCTGCATTGCCAAAACTAGTGTCTAAGCTGCCATTGCTATTAAGCCTTATTATCATAAAGTCGCTAATGTTCAATCCGCTTTTATGACCAGCTAATATTATTTTACCATCTGATTGAATGGTAACTGCATAGGCAATGTCATTGGTATTACTTAAGTTGATAGAAACTTTTCCATCATTATCAAAAGTGTTATCAATCATTCCATCGGGGAGTAGCCTTAAAGCGGTACAGTCAAAACTGCCATTTAAGAACGAACTGCCCACCACTACTATTTTGCCATCTGTTTGAATCGCCATGCCCAACCCTTGATCAGCTGATGTGCTAAAGTTGGCTACTTGTATGCCATCAAAACTAAAGGTACTGTCAAGGGTTCCTGGTTGCGCCTGTGCATTGCTCATTAATATTACATTAATGGCAATTAAAATATAAGTTAATTTCATTTTTTTGTTTTTGTGAATCACTACAAATGTAAAAAACAATGCGTACGGCCGTCTGAGGTACTAATTTTTTTACCCTTGCACCAATTATTGCCATATATCTACTATTTGTTGGACGCAATAATACCATCGGCAATGGTCCTATCATTGCTAAGTCGTGGTACTTTGTTTTGCCCTCCTAGCTTACCTTGTGAGCGCATGTAGTTAATAAACGCTGAAGCATGAAGTTGAGTAATGATAGCTGGTTGCAAAACACCGCCTGCTATTAAATCGCGATAGTAAATATTTAGTTGTTGCATTTGTTGGTCAATGATTGAGGCAAATAGCGCTTCGTCATTAGGCTTTACTGCAAAAGCTATGATCCATTCATGAAATGGCAAGCCCTGTACTGGTGCCACTTGTGGTGCCACGGTAAATTCTACTACTTGGGCTTGTGTGGCATTGCATGCTGCCACCATAGCCTGCTCTACTTCTTCAGCAATTACATGTTCGCCAAAAGCTGAAATAAAGTGTTTGATTCTACCGGTTACTACTAGTCGGTAAGGTCTTTTGCTGGTAAACTTTACTGTGTCTCCCAAGCTATAAGCCCACAGGCCTGCATTGGTGCTAATAATGATTGCATAGTTTACACCAGGCACCACATCTGGCAATGCAATGCGATTGGGGTTAGGTTTAAAATAATCTTCAGCAACGACAAATTCAAAAAATATTCCAGAATTAATATTCAATAATAAATCATTTCGCTGTTGGGAATCTTGGAAGGCTATGAAACCTTCGCTTGCGGGATACAATTCAATGCTGTCAATTTTTCGCCCAATGGTTTGTTCAAATTTTTTTCTGTAGGGTTCAAAATTTACACCTCCATAGATAAAAAGGCTAAAGTTGGGATATAATTCGCTGATGCTTTTATTGCTTCGCTGTATGAGTTTATCAAAATACATTTGAACCCATGGCGGAATTCCGCTTATCATGGTCATGTTTTTATGAATTGTTTCATCAACGATGTGCGCTATCTTGGTTTCGAAATCCTCTATACAGTTGGTTTCCCAGCTGGGCAGCTGATTTACTTTCAAGTATCCTGGCACGTGGTGGTTTACAATGCCACTTAGTCGCCCTGTTTTTATTCCATTAATGCCTTCAAGTGCTGGGCTTCCACTAATAAATATTAATTTACCTGTGAGAAAATCAGCCTTCCCAGTTTCAGCAATATAACAGAGCATTGCTCTTCTGGTGCTATCAATGTGGTTGGGTATGGAGGCTTGGGTTATTGGAATGTATTTTACTCCACTCGTGGTACCAGATGTTTTGCTCATGTACTTTGGCAAACCGGGCCATAAAATATTTTCTCTGCCTAAAATAATTTTTTCTATCCATGGCTTTAGGGCTTCGTAATCGCGAATGGGTACAAATTTTTTAAAATCGCTATAAGCAGCTATGCTAGAAAAGTGGTGTTCCTTTCCAAATTGTGTATTTGTAGCAGATGCAATTAGTTTTTTGAAAAGGAGTTGTTGTAATTCATCGGCTTTAAGGGCTTCTCTTTGCACTTTACCTGAAGTAATACGGGCTATAGATTTGGCGATAAAAGAAAGCAGCGACATTTATATGAATAAATAATTTTAAAAAGAAATATATCTAAGCGGATCTATTGCCGATCCATTATACCACAATTCAAAATGCAGATGAGGTCCAGTTGTTTGTTCCCCACTATTTCCAATAATTGCAATGGCATCACCAGCCTTGACCCTTTCTCCTATTCTTTTGAGCAAAACCGAATTGTGCTTATAAAAAGTCATCATATTATTAGCATGTTGCACTCCTATTACATAACCTGTGCTACTGGTAAAATCGCTCAATATAACAGTGCCATCTAATGCAGCTTTTATTACTTCATTGGCTTTTCCCACTATATCTATTCCAAAGTGTTTTTTAACTACATCAAATTTTGACACTACAGTACCATTTACTGGTTGAAAAAAAAGGTAACCGCTAATACCACTTGGCGATCCATTATTGAGTGTAAGCGTATATTGATCTTGGGCTTCTATTTCTTTACGCAGCATACTATCTTCCTTGGTTTTATTAAGCTGATGGATGGTATCATAGTTGGCTACCTGGCGCGCTGTCATAGCAGTATCGTTTGGTAAATTTCCATTGATTACCTGTTTGATATTTTCTATAAAAGCGGCATTGCTCTGAAGGGTGTTTTCCATGCTATCTGCCTTTAGAGAAAGTGCAATGAGTTGTCTTTTCATCCCTACATCACTATAGCCGGGAATATATTCTCGCAAGGGAGTGAATGCTATGAGCAAGGTGGTAAGGGTAATTAAAGTAATGATAAGCAAACCACCTGCAACAAAAATATTTAATGGCTTTAAATTAAACGAGGCTTTTTCTTCAAACGTTTGTTCGTTCATGATGACCATGCGATAGGTATTCTTCATTTGTTTGAAGAGTTGCCTGGTGGGTTTTATTCTTTGGGTCATCGTAAACGTAGGTCTATTTATCAATAGCAAATACTATGGCTACTGCATTTTTTTCATCGTTGGTATTGCATTCAAAGCTTACTTTATTGCTGAGATTAAATGCTACATTCGTTATTCTTTGCGCTGCCAATGCATTATTTACTTTTTCAGCAAAAGATACGCCCTTATCGTTCGAAATTTTTGTATTGAGTGCTTGGTAATCCATCGGATTTTTAGTGGCAATCACGGCAAAGTAATCTCTACTACCGATGTCATCCACTGTAAGGCTTTCATTTTTGGGAAACAGACGGGTACCGGTGATACCACAATAAGGTGAATGCTTGGGGCTATAAGGAAACAACAGGTAGCTGCTACCATTTGTCTCTTGACCTATTACATAGGTGTAGCAGGCTATTGAGTTATCAACTTCTATTTTAAATCGATCTCCCTTTTTAAGTTTTGCTTGATAGGTACCATTGCTCCCGCTAAGTGGTATGTAGGTGCCGCCATCATTGTTTACTAGGGCCATGTTCATTTTAAATTGATCGTTGATCGGTTGGGCAATGCTACCCATTGGAAACACTCCATAAGCTTCCTTGGTAAACCATTCAAAATCTTTATATCGTACCCACGCCACGCCATTTTTTCCCCACTCGCCACCCCAGCTGTTCATTATTTGAAATGCGCCTTCACCAGCCATATTATCATCATATCCTATCACACACATGGCATGACCACCAAAGCCATTCATATCATAATCAGCCTTTGTGGGCATCCACAGATCTACACCCATCATATTTTGCATAAACGATCCGCCCACCATCATTCCTATCACCACTGGTGCACCCTGAGCCAGATTTTGACGCATGGCATTAAGATCTACACTATAGTTATCGCCATCCTTGGTTAATCTATTGAAACCAGTCATGGTGTATTGTTGTGCTTTTTGCATCAGGTTATTAGCCGGTTGTCGGCTGCAATCCTGATCGTCATAAGGAAAATCGTTAAAGGGTACACTTCCCTTATCTTTCATTAGTTCCATGGCCCGTATAATATAGGACCCTTGACAGCCATCAAGTTTTATTTGGTTGTATTGAAATGCAGGGCTAAATGCCACTTGATTAGGATTGGCATTTGTTTTTCTGGCTTCTAATATGGTGCGCGCTGCATAACCACTGCTCCATGCAACACAGCTCCCTTGTTGACCTTGGTTAAGCCTATCAGGACAGTATTGTAACAAAGAAACTTGTTCGGGTAGCGGATTTTTTGAATCATTGTAAGCCAATGGTTCAAAAACTTGTGCCTTGTCATATTGCTTTTGATCAAAGCTAGCTCCTGTATTGAAAACCTGCTGCAACTGTGCCGTGTTGCAGCCACCTTTAAAATAAAATATACCGCCAATAATGATGGCTACTATTGCAAGCTTTGGATTGCGTGAAAGCAAACTGATGATGATGGGTAAAAAATTTAAACCACCACCGCCACCTCTGCGACCGCCACCACCTCCTCCTCCTCCGGGGTAATTGTCATTGCTGGGGCCGTTGTTATCAGGAGTTAATCTTATGGGCATGTTACTTAAGTTTTTATTAGGCTAAGGTAAAACAATTAAAGTACAGCAAAAAAAATTGGCTACTTAGAAAGTTGCTCTTAAGCGCACTCCTGCGCTCACGGTTGGTCTAAGATAAATTCGGGTAGATTGAAAATTGATTCTGTACCGCTCTTCCTTACTGCATTGGTTTGGACTTTTATATTCTTCTATTCTGTTGGCAAGCGTAACTGTTGCTCCTGCACCATAAAAAAGTTCCACGGAAAAAACTTTTCCTAGGTCATATATTTTACCCCAAAGCACTTGGCCGCCAATTTTATTCCTTATTCTTCCTTGATAGCTGCAGTAGTTTACTGTAGTGTCGGCACCAAGAGCTGTTCCGTTAAATAATTCTCCCTTTTTATATTGCTGTTCATATTCAAAAAATTGTCGGTTGAAGAATTGATATTTATAAACCATCATGGGCATAAAATAGCTTCTTCTTTTTGGATGAAAGTCTGGCTTATATGTTTTCAATCCCAGCTTTACGGTGAACCCTTGCTCATAAAAATATTGAGAATTTGACCAATCCTTAGCCAGTGCAATCATATAAGGGTTTACATAAACCTTTCCAAGCTGCAGTTCAATACTTTTATTTTTTTTAAATAGCCGCTCATAGGCAACATTGATTTCATTAACAGGGAGTGAGCTAAGGTTTAATACCAGCACATTGTGCGGAAATTTTTCTTGTGGTTCATCAAAAATTCCTTGTGCTTTGCCACCTACAGCTATCAATATTTGGATAATAAAAATGAAACACTTCGCTTTCACGATATATTTTTTAAGCAAGCTAGTATAAATTGTTGATATGAAACATTATTGTACTACCCATTTTTGTTGTAATCTTTTATCATTTTGTGTGCAGGTTACAAGATACAATCCCTGTTCTACTATTGGTAATTCTGCTTGCTTAGAGTCCATTATTTCTTTTTGCCACACCAACCTGCCGCTAACATCACAGATGGTGATCAATGTTTTTGCTACTGTAGTATTGGGTAATCGTATTAGAGCTGCTGATGTACTTGGATTAGGTAGAATAGAAAAGCCATTGGCCGTCACCTCATTTGAAACGCTTAGGGGTATTCCATTTACATTTATATCATCTATGTAAATATTATTACCTCTTGCCGAGGTGTTTTTAAATTTAATTTTTACGTTAGGCGCTCCAGCATATGGGTTGAGGCTCACCGTTTCCAAGCGCCAGTCAGTACTATTATTGGGAGTATAGTTTGAAGTAGTAAACCCACTTCTCGTATTTAAGCTTGTGCCTGTTCTTAAATATCTTAATTGCCAGGTGCGGCCACAGTCGCGGCTTACCAGCACCTCTAACTTATCTTTTCTTAGTGTATCGCGAATGGCTGCGGCCAATCTAAAGGTGAGGGTGGGCTGAGTAATGCCTGTAAAATCAAAATTGCGAATAAAGTATTCATCCACTTGTCCGGTAGCATTGCCAGTAAAATTATTTATTCTGATAGAACTGCTTCCACTATATGAGGCATTGGAAACGCTGGCCCAAGTATTGCCATTGTCGTTATTAATCACAAAACTTTCTACACCAGGAAATGAATTGGGCAATTCAAAATCTTCTGTAAAGGGCAGGGATTGCAAAGTAGAGCCGGTAACATATACATAATCATTTTTTACTATGCTATCGCTACCTGTTGCATTGGTCACCTGCAATGAAACAGCATATACACCTGCATTATTATACACTACTTTAACTACAGAGTCGGTAGAGGTGCTGGGCTGTGCTCCTAAAAAGTTCCAATTCCACTGTGTGGGATTGCCATTCCAGCTTAGGTCTGTAAATACCAATGTGTCATTTACACAAGTGTAGCGTGTATTAATGGCAAAATCGGCTATGGGTGCACATGGAATCCCACTAGGATTAGCCACCCCCGTAGCGGAAAGATTGGCCGGAGTCCATAGATTATTTCTATCACCAAATGGTGAGTTTAATGCTGCTTGCATTCGTAAGCCTTGTCCTTGGGTAAACATTCTGAAGCAATAAGAATACTCCATATAATTTTGCACATTTTCAATGCCACCACCACAATTAGCGCCAGATAGATTACATCCTGTCCATCCTTCCGATATGGGGGTATCATTCACCCAATCATCGCCACATGATACACCTGGGTTGTTAGTATCGCCCCACACGTGAGAAAGGTTGAGGCAATGACCCATCTCGTGGGTTAGTACTCTAGCAGTACCTAGGCTAGAGGTGCCAATACTGCCTACATAAGAATGTATGGCTATTACACCATCTTTACCTGGAGGTGCCGTACCTGGGTAATAAGCATAGGCAGCTGCACCAGAGCTACCAAGATCATGCACCACCCAAACGTTTAAATATTGATCAGATGGCCATGGGTTTAATTTAGCATCATCATCAGCATTATAGGTAAGCAGTGAAGCTATTCTGTCGATACCGTTAGTACAATTTCCATTAGGATCAATGGTGGCCAATCTAAATTCTATTTCGCAATCAGCTGCAATGGATTGAAACTGGGGAACAATGTCCACTGTGTCGGCACTTCGTTTTCTAAAATCATTGTTCATTACGTCAATACAATCAAGCACTTGGGCATCACTAATATTTTCGCGGCCATAATTATGGATAATATGAAATACCACTGGAATAACATACACTTGAGCACCTCCACGGTGTTGAGCCTGGTTGGTTAGGTACTGTTCGGTAAAATGTTGTAACTGAGTGCGGGCTGCCGCTATCTCAGGCTTAGCTGCCAATGCTTTATAATATTGCTCGGTGGTGTAGCACGGTTTTAGATCTTGGGCTTGGGCACCTCCCGCTAGTAGCATAAGTGCGGCAAGGCAACTAAAAAATAATTTCATACAGTTCTTTTTATAAAGATAGCCACAATCAAAGTTTTGACTGTGGCTATTGCTAATTTAATTATAAATTTATATTATTCGTAAACAACCTTTTCAACTACAGTAATATCATCGGTTTGTAGTCTTACAAAGTATAATCCTTTGGCTTTACCTTCAAAACTAAAATTACGCAAGTGAATACCGTATTCCAATTCCGTATTGGCGATGGCCGCCACTGTTCTTCCTGTTATATCTTCAATAGTAATAGATGCATTGCCTTGTTGCAGCATTTTAAAGGTAACGGATAGCAATCCATTGGTAGGATTAGGATAAGCTACCAAAGCTACATTTTGTTTAGAGATTTCCTCAACATTTTGAGGAGAGCCTGTTACCCGAATATCATCAAGATAAACATTATTGCCAGCCGCACTTGTGTGTTCAAATTTAAATCGAACATTAGGGGCATTTACAAATGCTCCAATAAGGGTAGCATTATCATCGCGCCACTGGGTGGTGTTGGGCACAAAACTAGCATTAGAAATTGGGGCAGTAGCCAATGCTGCACCAATGCTGGTTTTTCTTAAAGTCCAGTTTTCACCACAGTCGCGGCTCACGTACACTCTTAATTCTTCGTTGGTGGTTGAATTGCGTTGAGCGTGGGCTACTTTATACCTAACTCTTGGAGAAAGTAGGTTTGAAATATCAAATCCAGGAGTAATGTATTCATCTATTGCGCCAGCAGTGTTACCAGTAAAGTTTACTATTCTAATGCTACTGGTGCTACCACCTGCACCAGCAGTAGTGGTGTGAACCCATGTATTGCCACCATCATAATTATTTACAAATCCATCTCCAGGAAAATTTGCCGAAACTTCAAAATCAACAGAATCAATATTTGGAGTAAATATAGGTGGCCCTATTACATTTATATAATTTTGTTTTAACTTAAATGTGGTTCCAGCACTATTGGTAACAGTAAGTGTTACATCAAACGCACCAGCAGTGTTGTAGGTAATCGTTGGCATAGAGTCAGTAGAAGTTGCGGGTGTGCCACCTGGAAAATCCCAAAGATAAGACACCGCCTCTCCATTCCAAGTTTCATCATTGAAGGTAACGGCACTGCCTGCACAAATGAGCGTACTGCTAGGGCAGAAATCAGCTTGCAATGCACAGGGCACTGCTGCTGCACCATCGGTACCGGTAGCAATTAAATTAGCCGATGAATAGAGGTTGGTTCTAACAGCTGTAAGTGCTGTGGTCATTCTTGTTTTCTGTCCATTACTGAAAATATTTTGACAGCTTCCATCAGTGTAATCCATATAATTCATAAACATGATGCCGTTTCCAGCAGGGGTGCAAGCATCTAAGACAGGGAAAGTAGGACAACCAAAAATTTGATCAGCACTGTTAGGGGTATCGGTCACAAAATCAGAACCGGAACACGATCCACTATCATCGCCCCATATATGTCGCAAATTTAGCCAATGGCCAACTTCATGTGTAAGCACTCGTCCTGCATTACCGCTATTGCTAGCAGTGCCTATGGTTCCAAAATAATCGCTTCGTATCACCACCCCATCAGTAGTGGCATTTCCACCCGGAAATTGAGCATAGCCCAACACCGTGCCCGTACCGCCACTGCTGGCAATGGCTTTTACCACCCAGATATTAAAATATTTATTGCTATTCCAATAGCTTACTGATTTTACCAAGTCGCGCGGATTGGCTTCATCGGTCAAGGGCGATTGTACCCTAACAATACCATCTGTGCAATTACCATTGGGGTCTAGCTGCGCTAATTTAAATTCTATTTCTACATCTGCGCCTATGGCTTGCCAAACAGCTGGTGTATTGGCAGCATCAGCATTGAGTCTTCTAAAGTCTTGGTTCAGTGATGCTATTTGCGAAAGCACTTGTTCTTTGGTAATATTTACCGGACTGCATATGTCATCATAGATTATGTGTACCACACAAGGTATGGTTCGCACTACTGAAGCAGTGCTATTGCCATTGCGTTGGCTATTGGCTGATTCTAATTGTTGCAATCGAGCTTCCAGCGCATCCCTATCAGCTCGCAGCTGTGGGTTCAGGGCTGCTTGTTTGTTAAATTCATCTTCGGCAGCACATCGCTGATGATTGGCACCTGACGCTACAAGCTGTGATGCACATAATACCAATGCCGTAGCAAAAATTAAAGTTTTTTTCATTGAATAAGAATATTGATTTAATTTTAAAAAATACTGTTCGCTAAATTACAACTTTTAATTAAAAGTTTAGGTCATCAAAAGGCAATAAATTGGATAGCCAAGGCTCCACGGTCCAACTTTTTTAGCTTTATCCAAGGGCTTGTTGCAAATCAGCTATTAAATCATCAACATGCTCTATCCCCACACTTAAGCG
>JBDKJS010000223.1:0-9322 GCA_039806065.1 Bacteroidota bacterium
TGGGATTATAAAATTAATCTCTAACAATGAAAAAATTATTACTTACCGCAGCTATATTGCTGCATGTAGCACTGATCAACGCTCAAAGCATTATCACCGTAAGTGGCGATATTACTAGCAACACCTTTTGGTCTAACAATAACCAGTACATCCTTTCTGGTTTTGTATACGTAACTGCCAATGCAGAACTAACCATTGAACCCGGCACCATCATCAAAGGTGAAAAAGCTTCTAAAGGTTCATTGGTAATATGCCGAGGTTCAAAATTATTTGCCCAAGGAACCGCTTCGCTTCCCATTATTTTCACATCCAATGAGCCAATAGGAACTCGCACTTATGGCGATTGGGGCGGATTGATCATACTGGGTCAAGCTCCGGTAAATGATCCCGCTGGTGAAAAAGTAATAGAAGGTGGCCTTGATCCTGTAAAGGGATTATATGGTGGTACCAATGCTGCTGACAACTCTGGCATACTTCAATTTATTAGAATTGAATTCCCTGGCATTGCCTTTCAACCTAACAATGAAATTAATGGACTCACTCTTGGAGGCGTTGGAAATGGAACCCAAATTGATCATGTGCAAGTAAGCTATAGTGGCGATGATGCATTTGAATGTTTTGGAGGTACCGTGAATTGCAAAAATTTAATTGCCTACAGATCTCTTGATGATGATTTTGATACTGACTTTGGTTACAATGGCAACATGCAATTTCTCATTGCTTTCCGTGATAGTAATGTTGCTGATGTTAGTGGATCCAATTCTTTCGAATCTGATAATGATGCTACCGGCAGCATGAATTTACCTTACACGGCAGCTACTTATAGTAATGTTACCGTAATTGGTCCTTATCAAACAGCAAACACCTCTGTAAATAGCAATTACAAAAGAGGTGCGCACATAAGGCGTGCTTCAAGATCTGCTATTTTTAATAGTGTAATAAGTGGATATCCAAAAGGATTATTAATAGATGGTGCTGCTTGTGAAACCAATGCTAGCAACAATGATCTGGAAATTAAAAACTCTGTTCTTGCTGGCAATATTGATAATTTTGCTGTAGCATCTGGAAGTATTTGGGATATAAGCGCATGGTACAATACCAGTTCATATGGCAATTCAGTACTTCCACTGCTTAGCGACTGTCAATTCTCAGATATCACATCTTATAGTAATCCCAATTGCATGCCTTTGATCACCTCTCCTTTATTGAATGGTGCAAGTTTTGTAAGTCCTAGAATAAACAACCCATTCTTTGAAGTAGTATCATTTAAAGGTGCCATTGGTAACATAGATTGGACCAGCAATTGGACCAACTACGCTCCAGAAAATAGCAATTACATTCTTTCCAATAATGACCTGGCTGGAAATAATTCAATTCAAGTATTTCCAAATCCATTTAACGAACAACTAATCATTAAAGGTCTAATTGATTCTAAAAATTTAATTCTTCAGATAATTGATGTTTCCGGAAAAATAGTGTTGCAAAAAAATATGAATAATGTTAACAGTCAACAAATCATCCAAACTTCAAATCTAAGTTCAGGAATTTACACCCTCTCACTAATTGGCAATGATGTGAATACCAAAATTAAAGTAGTTAAATAAGCTAGTAAAGTTCATTTCATGTTAAAACGCTGTTACAGTAATGTTACAGCGTTTTCTTGCTTTTAACACTGTATTAATATCAGGTTTAAACTGTCTTTACATTCAAATTGCAAATTTGAACCATGAAAAATTTATACATTCTATTCTTCTCATTTTTTGCTATTTCTTCCTCCTCCTTAGGTACGGCATTTGGAACTATAAAGGGTCAAATTCTTGATAAGGCAAATGGAGAAACCTTAATTGGAGTTCCGGTAATCATTTCAGGAACTACCATAGGTACCGCAACTGACATTGATGGAAAGTTTGAAATACCAGTTGCCCCTGGTGTATATGACCTAGTGATCAACTATATTGGTTATAATAAAAAAATTATACAACAAGTAAAGGTAGCTACCAGCGAAGAAACCACAATCAATCTAACGCTTGAAGCTACCACACAGCAGCTCAATGAAGTTACCATCACAGCCGATTTAAGAAAAGAAAGCATAGGTTCTATTTTACTAATGCAAAAAAAAAGTGCCACCGTTCAAGATGGTATCTCATCAGAATCAATTAAAAAAACTCCCGATAAAAATACCAGCGATGTAATAAAAAGAGTTAGTGGTGCTAGCGTGCAGGAAGGTAGGTTTGTGGTAGTGAGAGGTCTGCAAGACCGTTACAATTTGGCCATGCTCAATGGCGTAATGCTGCCTAGTACAGAGCCTGACCGAAAAGCTTTTAGCTTTGATTTGCTCCCTTCAACCCTGCTTGATAATTTATTCATCGTTAAAACTGCATCGCCAGATATGCCTGCAGAATTTGCAGGTGGCATTATCCAAATAAACACCAAAGAAATACCAGAAACCAAATTTTTTAATATAGGAATTTCCAGCAGTTATAATGATTATACCACCTTTCAATCCTTTAGTAGAACTGCTGGTGGCAAAACCGACTTTATCGGAATAGATGACGGAACGCGCGCATTACCTGCTGATTTTGCCACTACTGAAGATTACCAAAGAGCCAATCAAGCTACCAAATTTGAATTATCAAAAAAAGTTGACAATGATTGGGCAATAAATTCAAACAACAACGCGCCCCTTTTGCCCAATGGTCAAATAAGTTTTGGCACTAAAACAAAACTGTTTAAAAAAGAGTTCGGTTTTATTGGAGGCCTCACATATAATAGAAATTTTAGACGACAAACTGTGGAACGGGCCGATTTTGACTTTGATGCCGCTACAAGATTTAAATATTTCGATGAACAATTCAACATTAACACACTTGCCGGAAGCATGCTAAATTTCTCTATTAAGTTAAATGAGTTCAATAAAATATCACTAAAAAACAGTGCCTCCATCAATGCCGAAGATCAAACCATTCAACGAAGTGGAAAGGACATTGAACTGCAACAAGATAAAATAGCTAGTGCGTCACAGTTTACATCCAATCAACTGATCAATTCACAACTCGTAGGCGAGCACTTTTTACAAAAAAATAAAGTAAAGATAAAATGGTTTACTGGTGCTGCATTTATCAAACGTTCCATCCCTAATCTTAGACGGATGCAGTATTACAGAAATTTTGAAATCAATGATCCCGCTGATACACTTTATCAAGCTTATGTGCCTTTTGGAAGCGCATCGCCTAACTTTGCCGGTAAATTTTATTCTACCAACTATGAAATAATTGAAAACAGCGGAATTGACTTGAGCATTCCAATTAAATTTTTTAAGCAACCTACCATTGTATCCATTGGCTACAACCACCAATTCAAAAACAGATCGTTTGATGCACGCGTTTTGGGCTATGTAATTCCAAACGCAGCAGCTTTTAACTATAATTTGCTCTACAGTTCGCTTGATACACTTTTTCAACAAAATCATATAGGCCCTAAGGGATTTAGGTTAGATGACATTACCAATCCTTCCGATGCCTATACAGCCTCCTCACAACTGAATGCTGCCTACGCTATGTTGGATCAAACTATTAAAAAATTTAGAGTAGTTTACGGCATCCGATTTGAAAACTTTAATCAAAAATTAAATTCATTGGGATACAGCAATGATACCATCAAAATTGATAAAACCTATTTAACTGCGCTTCCATCCATCAATATCACTTTTGCTGCCTCTGAAAAAAGCAACCTACGGTTGGCTGCTTCTAAAACAATTGCCAGACCTGAGTTTAGAGAACTGGCTCCATTTGCCTTCTATGACTTCAATAATGCGATGGCCATCCAAGGTAATGAAAATTTAACCATTACCAATATCACCAACATTGATCTAAGATTTGAATCCTATCCCAGCCCAGGACAAATGATGAGTGCTTCCGTTTTTTTCAAAGACTTTAAAAATCCAATAGAGCCCATTGTTGAAGGTTCAGGTGCAGGTAGCAGATCGGTAACATTTGCCAATGCCAAGGGAGCCACCAACATTGGTATAGAAGCTGAGTTTAGAAAAAACTTCGACTTTTTGCATAACATTAGCAGCTGGCGACATTGGGAGCATATTTGGATTTTTGGAAATGCTGCATTGATACAATCAGAGGTGGATAAGTCTGATGATAAACGGTCAGATGGTAATAGACCGATGCAAGGCCAATCACCTTACATCATCAATGGAGGAATACAATACAACGAACCAAAATCAGGTTTTGGAATCAATGTGGTTTACAATCGAATTGGCAGAAGAATATTTCAAGTTGGATTTGATGCTTACAAAAGTATTTACGAAGCCCCTCGTAATATGATTGACATTCAATTAAGCAAAAATGTAACTAAACATGGTGAAATTAAATTTGCTATCAATGATTTATTGAAAAATCCACACATTTTCTACCAGGATCAAAATGAGAATGGCTCCTTTGACAAGGATTTTGATTCTAAAATCAGTGGAATAACCGTAGGAACCAACTTTTCATTCGCATTTAATTACAGATTTTAAAAACTCCTTCTATTTAACATTAAGTTAATATGGGAAACATATTGACTTAACCTGCCGTTCATTGTTTTGCAACATTAAATTCACATTGTTAAAAAACGAACTTAGCTAAATGTTAAAATCTATTCTTACTGCGTTAGTCTTTATTTTAATTTCATTTACTACTGTGGCTCAGCAAGACTCTGCCAAGAGTTCTCCAGAAAAAAAATGGTTTGAGACCTTTGCCATCAGGGGCTACATGCAGGCACGTTACAATCGTTTATTGGAAACCAATCAAAAATTAAAATGCGAATCATGTGACCGCAGCTGGGGCGAGAATGGTGCCTTCTTCATCAGACGGATGCGCATCATCTTCTTCGGACAAATTTCCAAACAAGTTTACTTTTATGTGCAACCAGATTTTGCGAGCAGTGCATCAAGCACCAATCTTCACTTTGGTCAACTTCGAGATGCCTATTTCGACTTAGGAGTAGATAAGAAAAATGAATTCCGATTTAGAATCGGCCAAAGTAAAGTTCCATTTGGTTTTGAAAATATGCAATCAAGTCAAAATAGATTGCCCTTGGATCGTAATGATGCTTTGAACAGTGCCGTGAGCAACGAACGCGATTTGGGTGCCTTTTTCTATTGGGCTCCGGAAGCTAAAAGAAAACTTTTTAGAGAATTAGTGGCTGATGGCCTTAAAGGATCTGGTGATTA
This sequence comes from Bacteroidota bacterium, assembly GCA_039806065.1. Taxonomy (GTDB): domain Bacteria; phylum Bacteroidota; class Bacteroidia; order AKYH767-A; family 2013-40CM-41-45; genus JBDKJS01. The sequence goes on from JBDKJS010000223.1 coordinate 5,225, forward strand.
TGGTGTTTTCGGTACAGGTTTATACAACGGTCAAACTGCAAATAAGCCTGAACTAAATAACAATCTCCATGCAGTAGCCAGAATTTCATGGCCCTTTAAAATTGGTAATCAAATTTTTGAAACATCTGCTCAAGCCTATACTGGAAAATTTGTAATGCCTAAAGATCAAACTAGCACTGGCACAAAGGTAAATTCAGATAGAAATTACCTTGATCAACGCGTAGCGGGTACATTGGTAATTTATCCTAAACCATTTGGTTTAACCGCTGAATACAACGTGGGAAAAGGGCCTGAGTTTAATAAAGCAACAGATTCAATTGAAGTTCGAAACTTAGCCGGAGGCTACATTCAACTATGCTATATGTTTAAAGTAGGGAAGCATTCTTTTATTCCTTTTGTGCGACATCAAGAATACAGCGGTGGAAAAAAACATGAACTTGATGCACGCAGCTATGATGTGAATGAAAATGAAATAGGTATCGAATGGCAGCCTGTTAAACAATTTGAATTAGTAGCCATGTACACCATGTCTAGCAGAAGATTTGAAGATTTTACTAATCAAGATAATTTGCAAAAAGGCAACTTGTTGCGACTTCAAGCACAAATAAATTTTTAACCAGTTTTAATATTTTAAGATTGTAAGAAGCTTTCTCATAAACTGATGGCTTCTTTTTTTATTTTAGACCGAATATGGATTCAGCCGAAAGAAATTTTTCAAATGTGGATGGTTACATAGCATCCTTTGACGAAGCTTTGCAAATAGAATTACAAGCTGTAAGATCGTTAATATTGAAAACCATACCCGATGCCACAGAATGCATAAGCTATCAAATACCATGTTATAAAATTAATGGAAATGTAATTTTCTTTGCTGGCTTTAAAAATCACTACAGTATCTATCCGGTACCTAGGAGTAATGCTAAATTCACGCAAGCCTTGCAAGCATATAAAGGTGGCCCAGGAACCATGCAAATGCGCTATGGGCAAAAACTCCCCAAAGCGCTACTTAAAAAAATAATCAAGCACAATCTTGAAGTACTTACAAAAAAGCTAAAAAAGTGACTGTGAATAGTGCTATACTAGATATGGTAGTTTATAAACTTTTAAATTACCCCATCTTAGTGCAACTCCTTTTTAGTACTTTTGAAAGACATTTTAAGTTCACCGATTTATATAACCTTCATCGCTATGAAACTACCTATCTTCATTGCCCTTTTCCTCATAACTAGCCTTACAAAAGCCCAAAATGTGGGAATAGGAACCACTACTCCCACTCAAAAACTTGATGTAATTGGTAATGTTAGATCATCTACTTTGAGTGGTGTAGGGAACCGCAGCGTTATTGCCGATCCTACTGGAACATTAATCATTGGCACTACGGCTAATGCGGCCGATTGGACCTTGTTTGGTAATGCTGGTACCAACCCAACTAATAATTTCATTGGAACTACCGATGCTGTTGATTTTGTAATTAAATCGGGTGGAATAGCCCCAGCCAATGAAAGACTAAGGGTTTTGAGTACAGGCCCTGTGGTGATCAATAATATAGGCTTGGGAGTAAATGGTGTTGGCGATGTTTTTTCAGTATATGCCAGTGGAACCACCAATGGAACCAATGCTGCTACGAGTCTTTTAGGCGCTTTTGCCATCAATGGTTATTCAGCAAGTAATGGAATAGGTGTTTATGGTGAAAATGCAGGAACAGGTAGCGGAATTTATGGCAATACCTCTGCTGGATTAGGTGCCGTAGGTGTTTCCGTTTCTGGTACCGGATTATATGGCCAATCTAATGGCAATCTAACCTTTGGAGGTCGCATTGCCAATATTAATGCTTCAGGCACAGGCCTTGTAGTTACCGGAAACAATACTGCTGGCACTTTCCTTGCCAATGGTAGTGGCATCAGTTGCCGAGGCAACTTATTAGGCGGACTCTTTCTTTCCAACACCAATACTGCTGCATTAAATGGAGGTGCCGTGGTTGGCGTGAATGGCAAAGTAAATATTGTAACCTATGCTGGAGGTGCTGGTGTAATTGGTATTGATAGCACTTCAGGCTCTGGCGTTATTGGGAAAACTTTTGGAATTGGCTTGGATGGAGTGTATGGTGAAAGTGGTCCTGATGGCAATGGAATTACAGGAATTGGTATTGTGGGTGCAGCTGGCATTCCTTACGGTGTGTATGGCGATGCCGGCTCCGGAAATTCTTCTATTGGCGTGGTGGGCAATGTTGCTTCTGGTGGCGCTACCAGGTATGGTGGCTTCTTCTTCAACGATCTTGGAAGCACCGGTACAAAACCATTTATGATCGACCATCCATTGGCCCCTGCTGAAAAATACCTCAAGCACTTCTCTATAGAAAGTAATGAAGTACTAAATCTTTACAGAGGAATAGTTACCCTTGATGCAAATGGAGAAGCCATTGTTACCCTTCCTAGCTATTTTGAATCTATCAATAACAGCAATGCCACTTATCAACTCACTGGTATTGGTCAGCCGAGTGTAGTTTATATCAAAGAAGAACTGAATGGCAATAGCTTCACCATTGCTGGTGGTGCTCCTGGTAAAAAAGTATCTTGGCAGCTGACTACTGAACGCAATGATCCCTACTTACAACAATTTCCTGAAGAACGAATGGTAGAAATAAACAAAACCGGCAACGATTATGGTAAGTACCTAGTACCAGAACTGTACCAACAACCAGCCAATAGAGGAATATCATTTAAGGAGAAAATCCATTCGCGTATTCTATCGGGTGCTGTAGTTCAGGCCCCAATTTTGAGTACCACTAACTTGGTAACTAAAACACCTGCAGGTATATTACCAAGCGAAAAATAAATAATTTTACTGTTTTGTATTTCTACAATAGCTAAAACCATCTTGTTTTAACTGTTGAATTAAAGTTGCTTGGCTTCCCTTTAATCCGGTTGCAATAATGGTATAATATCTTTGCTTTCCTACCCCACTCACCTTAACTACCACATCATTAATTTTGTAGTCTAAGCTTATGGCACTGGCCATGTAAAATGCATGTTTCAAATGCGAGGTGTTCCATAGATACAAGCTATTTCCATGTAACTTGGTTTTGGCCCCATAACAATTCCAATACTCGCCTGCTTGCATAATGGTGTCCATACTACTTACGTAATCTAATAAATTCAATACTTTAATGCGCACTGGTACCACTCCAAATGGAACCATATTTAACTTCTTAGCTGCCGATTTGGTGAGATCAATGATCCTACTCTTCTTGAATGGTCCCCTGTCATTGATTCTAACTATTACCGTTTTCAAATTTTGTTTATTCGTAACTGCTACTATAGTATTGAAGGGTAAAAATCGATGTGCTGCTGTAAAATCATTGTGCTCAAATATTTCTCCGTTACTTGTGGCACGACCCTCAAATTTACCTGCATAAAAAGAAGCCTTACCATGCTCATCAGAACTATCAAGCTGGCCCCATGCGGGAAATGAGCATATGAGAAAAAAGTAAAAAATGTTTTTTACCGATAGCATCCAACAAGTATAATAAAAAAAATGAAAGAGTGAGGCAATTTATATTTAGCCAATCTCATTTTTACGGCTAAACCTTTATTTTCCTTACCTTAAACCTATGCACTTTTTAGGAAAATATATGAATAAATACCGTTTATAAAATATGGAATTCAATGTTACCTTACAGTTAATCAATCTTCATCTCAAATGGCATCCGTGCTTGAACTCCCTTTAGATCCTTCCACTTCATATAAGCTTTAAATACTTCAAAGTGTTCGCCAAAGTTTGCTTTAATAGCTTTCTCTAGTTGCATTTGGGTATTTAAATCCTCTTTTAACTGTTCAATAAATTCCTTTTGTTCAGGCAAATTAACAATACGATGCGTACTCAAATGTGCAAGATTAGCTGCTGTTTCTATGGCTTTATCCATACCACCTAATAAATCTACCAATCCTAATTTGAGTGCATCCTTTCCTGACCATACCCTGCCTTGCCCCATACTATCTACCACAGCCTCTGAAAGATTGCGCCCTTTGGCCACCCGGGCTACAAATGTTGCATATACTTGCTCTACTTGGGTTTGAATGATGGCTCGTTCCCGTTCTG
>JBDKJS010000224.1:0-4381 GCA_039806065.1 Bacteroidota bacterium
TAGCGCAACATTATGTACAGGTGATGACGTTACTTTGAGCGGTAATATTTCGCCCTCGGGCACATATACCATCTTGTGGACAGGACCATTAGGAACCTACAATACTGAAGATGTTTTATTAGAAAACATTGATTTAAGTTATGGTGGAAACTATGGTCTTTTAGTAACAGATGCTGCTGGCTGTTCCGCCTCAGGAAATGTGAATTTAATCATCAATACTAAACCAATAGTTACTGCAGGAGCGAATACCAATTTCTGTTCAGGAACTGCTGATTTAAATTTAACTGCTGATCTCAGCGGTGGCACTTATGCTTGGTCTGGTCCTAACGCATTTAGTTCAGCATTGGAAGATCCATCCATTGTAGCGGCTACTGATTTGGCCACAGGTACTTACACTTTATATTTTACCGATGGTAATGGTTGTAAGGATACTTCTACTGTAGCCACAACTATTTTCCCGCTACCACTTCCTGAAGTAATTAGTCTTGGAAGTAATGGAACTACCTACTGTACTGGTGATCCAGCTTTTGACCTTACTACAAGTGCTCCATTTGATGGATATTTATGGAACACTACTGAGACAGGAAACTTCATTTCCATTTCAAGTGGTGGAACATATAGTGTAACCGTTACAGATGGTAATGGCTGTCAAAATAATGATGGTATATTAATCAATGAATTTGCTTTACCAACTGCACCAATTGTTACCCCAGGCGGACCACTTACCCTGTGTTCAAGTGATGGTGGAAATACCTTTACCAGTGTTACCCTATCCGTTTCTAACTATTCAGGTACTGGAATCAACTGGAGCAATGGCACAAATCCAAATTTGAACTCAACAACATTTGATCAACCGGGTCAAGGTTATGCAACTTATACTGATGGCAATGGTTGTACATCCATTTCAAATTTTGTCGATTTAAATCCAAGATTGGTTTCTACTGAAGCGAGTGGTATCACAGCCAATGATACTGCTCTATGCGCTGGAGGCAATACTACTCTTACAGTAGTTGGTGGAATATTAGAAGATGCTGATACATGGAATTGGTATGCTGGATCTTGTAGTGGCTCATCACTGGGTAGCGGGACTAGTATTGTGGTAACACCTGCAACTACTACTACTTATTTCGTAAGAGCAGAAGGTAGCTGTGGTGTAACACTTTGTGCCAATGGCCAAGTTGTTGTGTTCAATGCACCTCCAGGAGGAACAGCTCAAAATCCTACTTTGCCTAGCAGTGGATGTCAAGGAAATAGTTTTGTAGTATCCACTTCAGCAATTTCAGGAGCAACCTACTATCAATGGAGTGCCCCTGCAGGTACAACCATCAATGGTCAACCTTCACCAGTGATTACATCAAGCCCAACTGCTACGATAGTGCTTGGCCCGTATGTAAGTTCAGGCTGGTATATCTGTGTACAAGGTGGAAATCCTTGTGGTACTACTTTGAACACTAAATGCGGATGGATCAGAGGAACTGTATCAACACCAGGAAGCATTTCAGGAAATACCCTAGCATGTACCAATACTTCAGGAACTTATAGCATTTCACCCGTGGTTGGGGCTGAAAGTTATACTTGGTCTATTACAGGCGATGCTACGGTTGTAGGTTCAGGCACTAGTGTAACTGTAAATTTTGGTCCTACATTTGTGAACGGTACTTTATCTGTTACCGCCAATTTAAGTTGTGGATTCAGTTCTACTCCACGTACATTAGCAATAAGTACTGCCACCCCACAACCTGCTGCCATTATAGGCAATGCTACTGCTTGTCCTGGTGGAACAGTTACTTATAGCATACCTGCAGTGGTTGGCGCAGCTTCCTACAATTGGAATGCATGTTTAGGTGCCACTGTAGTTAACAATGGAACCAGTGCTGATATTACTTTCCCATCATCATTTAGTGTTTGTGTAATTTCAGTTACTGCCAATAGTTCATGTGGAAGCATATCAGCAAGTAGAAGCAAGTCTATTGCAAACGGTTCGGCTGGAATACCAGCCAATATTATTGGTGCTAACAGCAATTTATGTGGTGCCAATGCCGTAAGCTATTCTTGCGCAGCAGTAGCCAATGCAACAAGTTACACTTGGTCAATAATTGGTGGATCCATACAATCAGGCAATGGTTCATCATCAGTATCCGTTAATTGGACTAATAGCGGTACTACTGCTTCTATAAGCGTAAGCGCTAATAATGGATGTGGAAGCTCTACTGCACGTACACTCCCAGTAAGATTAATTCCTGGAGTTCCTAGTAGCATTACCACCAACAATTCAGTATTGGTAGGTGATGTAGAGTCAGCAAGCATTCCATCACTTGGCACAGGTGTAGTTTACACATGGAGCACTAGTCCTTCAGGTATTGGAATAACTTCACAAGGATCTAACAATATTCAACTTGATTATAGCAGTACAGCTCCTGGATTGTACACAATAGTATGTGTACCTAGTAATTCATGTGGGGCTTCCAATACTCGTACTACACAAGTTAATGTAGTTGCATCAAGAAAGGCGCAATCAGGAAATGGTGCAACCATTCATTCAATGGTATATCCAAACCCTGCTACCAATGTGATTAATGTGAGCTTTACTAGTTCAATTGCTGGAGAATATGGTATCAAACTTACTGATCTATCAGGAAGAGTGGTATTGAACAGCAATGGGGCAAGTATGGAAGGTCAAAATTTAATCAACCTTCCTACAAACCAACTAGCTAAAGGTGTTTACATGCTTACTCTTGAGACTGGTACTATTAGAGAAATAAATAGAATAGTAATTCAGTAAATTTAGTTTAGAATTCAATAAAAAAAGGCTGCCAAGATTGGCAGCCTTTTTTTATTGTTATAAGAATCGTCATTTTAGATTTTGGCAATAGTTTAATTGAAGGCTTGCATATCGCAAAGTTTCTTATAGCTTCCATTAGCCTGCAGCAATTGGGAATGAGTGCCTCTTTCAATGATTTGGCCGCGGTGCATTACCAAAATTAAATCGGCTTGGTAGACCGTACTCAATCTATGAGCAATTATTAAAGTGGTACGATTTTTCATCAACTCATTCAATGCATCTTGTACTAGTTTTTCACTTTCGGTATCAAGCGCTGAAGTGGCCTCATCCATAATTAGTATTTCAGGATTTTTAAGTACCGCTCTAGCTATTGCTATTCTTTGGCGTTGCCCGCCACTCAATTTTGATCCTCTGTCGCCTATATTGGTATCATAACCTTGTGGCAACTGTTGAATAAAATCATGAGCATTGGCTACTTTGGCTGCGCTAATTACCGCATCTAAATTAGACTGCTCCATTCCAAAAGCAATATTATTTAATATTGTATCATTAAATAAAATACTTTCTTGACTCACAATACCAATATGCTGGCGAAAAGAAGCAATATCCATTTTGGTTAATGGTACATTATCTATCAAAATTTCACCCCTATCAGCATCATAAAACCTAGGAAGTAAATCTGCCAATGTAGTTTTACCACTACCGCTTTGCCCCACAAGCGCTACAGTCTTTCCTCGTTGTAAGGTGAAACTAACATTTTGTAATGCCCAACCATCATCTCCTTTAATGTAAGCAAATCCCACCTCTTTGTATGCTATTTCATTTACAAGCCCTTTAAACTCAACTGCGTTTGGTTCATTTTTTATACTTACATGCGCATCGAGAATTTTATTGATTCTTTCAGCACTAGCCAATCCCTTTTGGACGTTATAATAAGCATCTGTAAATGCCCTTGCGGGTGGTATTACTTGGGAAAATATCACCACAAATGCAATAAACACACTAGGCTCCAATGATTCATTCAAGGCGAGTTGCCCACCAAAGTACATCACAACAGCTAAAACAATTGCACCTAAAAATTCGCTCATTGGCGAACTGAGGTCACGCTTACGATACAATTTCACCATTGTTTTTCTATATAATTCATTGATGAAATCGAACTTAAGGAGTGCATGATTTTCGGCATTAAAGCCTTTAATTATTCGAGCTCCTCCTAGAGCTTCATCAATATTACTCATTAAATCGCCCATGAGTTCTTTTGACTTTCCACTCGTTCTTCTTAAAGTTTTTCCAATAAGACCAATTAAAATTCCGGCAAGTGGAAGCAGTATTAAAACAAATAAAAAAAGTTTGGCACTCATCAAAAAGAGCGTTGTTAAAAATAAGGTAACGGTAATTGGCTCTCTAAAAATAACTTCTAAACTTTGCATGATACTCCATTCTATTTCTTGAACATCATTGGTCATACGGCTCATTAAGTCACCTTTTTTTTCTTCAGTAAAATAACTAAGAGGCAGTTCCAGTGTTTTAGCAAACATTTTCCTGCGTAAATCTCTAACTACTCCATTTCTAATTGGAGCTAGAAAATACATAGCCAAA
>JBDKJS010000225.1:0-18128 GCA_039806065.1 Bacteroidota bacterium
TGGTATTTCATTACTGATGAAATCAAACTTACTTATCCCGTAGGTCGCGAAGGCTTTGCACCTACCACACCGGAATTAATTCGTTGGGATGCACTTGGCACTTCTGGTAATTTTACCTTAAGCTTTTCAACTGATAGTGGCGCAACATATGCTAATATAGCGACCGTGGCCGGTAACGTGAGGCAATATGAATGGTCAGTACCAAATAATGTTAGCGGTCAAGTGTCTGTAAAGGTATCGCGTGGCGGTTGGGAAGATACCAATGATGAACCACTTACAATTATAGCACTGCCTACCAATATATCAGTGGACTTTGCTTGTCCCAATTCATTACAACTTTCTTGGAATGCTGTGAGTGGCGCCACATCCTATGAAGTTAGCCGGCTGGGTGCTAAATATATGGATTCCCTTACTACCGTTACTGGTACTACAGCCTCATTAAACATATCCAGCACCACTGATGAATGGTTTAGTGTTAGAGCAATAGCTAATAACGGAAATAAAGGAAGGAGGGCAACTGCCATTAATAAGCAACCAGGCCTTATCAATTGTTCGTTGGCCGATGACTTGGAATTATTAAGCGTAATAAACCCAACCCCAGGAAGTTTTTATGATTGTGTTGATTTAAGCACTGTCAGTGTCATGGCTTCAGTAAAAAATTCTGGAATCAATACCATCAATAGTTTTACAGCAAATTACAAAGTTGATGGAGGAGCGATCATTTCTGAATCATTTACCAATTCCTTAATTCAAGGCGCTAGCGTAAACATTACTTTTAGTAATGCCGCCAATTTATCAGCTCCTGGGCAGCATCAAGTAAGCGTTTGGATTGATTATGGCCCAGACTTAAATAGCAATAATGATTCGATAGGTTTTATTACAACTATCTACAATGGATCAATGGCTCCTCTTGTGGAGAGCTTTCAAAATGGATTTCCACCAGTTGGCTATTCGATCATAGCGTCTGGCCCTGATTTTGAATGGGCATCTAGTAATGTTACTGGTAGCAACAGCGCAGCTACTATAGCTGCCTGGTTTGATAATTTTAGTTATAATAATCAAGGCTCTGAAGATGTGCTACAAACAACTTTGATTGATCTTGCTCCATTAAGCACGCCTTCTTTAAGTTTTGATGTTGCCTATGCTGAATATCCAGGTTATGCTGATGGCCTAAGAGTAGATGTTTCTACTGATTGTGGGGTAACTTTTATACCAACCACTTATTTAAAACAAGGACCTGCATTGGCCACCGTAGCACCTACTTCTTCAGATTGGGAACCTACTGCCGCAAATCAATGGAGAAATGAAGTCGTAAGTTTACAACCTTATTTAGGCCAAAAAATTTTATTGCGCTTTGTGAATATCAATGGCTTTGGCAACAATCTATATGTTGATAATATCAATATTGCTAACGGGCCTACCGGTATTAATGAAACTGATAATTTAGCCATTACTATTTTCCCTAACCCTACAATAGGTAAGTTTAATATTATCTCATTCAATAATAGTTTAAATATAGCTGAATTCACCATTTACGATGCTACGGGTAAACTCATCAGGTCTGAAACAATTAATTTAGCTACTAGAGGGCACCGAGCTGAATTTGATTTATCTGGCAATCCGAAAGGTTTATATTTTGTATCTATTAGATCTAATAATGACCTTAAGACATTTAAAATATCACTTCAATAATTAAGTAATTGCATTTAATTTCAAGCCGTTAGAATTTCTAACGGCTTTTTTTATATCAACTTATGGAATAAGGCAAGAAGTAGCGTCCACTTATAAAAGTTTATGCTACTTTCTTCTCCAACTTCCCCTTCCTTCTCCGTGCTCCATTGGCTGAAGGCTGATGCACGTCATTTTCAAATTTTATTCCAGGTTATCTTTTTGTGCTATGGTATTTATATGCTCCACTGGGAAGCAAGCCCAATGAAGTATTTTATAACCTTTGCCACAGTACTATTGGTTCAGTGGTGCTTTAATAATTATCACCGAGAAGTATTTAATTATAAAAGTGCCTTCATAACAGGACTTAGTCTTTGCTTAATGTTAAAGGTTAATAATCCATTCACGCTTTGTATAGCTGGGTCAATTGCCATTGCTTCAAAGTTTTGGTTGAAAGCCAATGATAAACATTTTTTTAACCCAGCTAATATTGGTATTTGCCTTACCATGCTTTTTACTGATGATGCTTGGATTAGCCCTGGGCAGTGGGGTAGTAGGGCACTGCTTTTTTTCTTGATTGGCACTGCTGGATTTTTAGTTCTTTTTAGGATTAAAAGAATCGATACTGCACTTGCTTTTTTAATCACCTTCTTAGTCTTACAGTATTTAAGGCAAATTTATTTTCTAAGATGGGAGCAAGATTTTTTTATCCATCAACTTAACAGTGGAACATTGTTGCTATTTACTTTTTTTATGATTACTGATCCAGTCTCATCACCAAGAAACAATGTGGCAAGAATCATGTGGGCTGCTGCTGTTGCAGGTTTGGCATTCTATCTGCAAACATTTAAATGGATCAATGGTGCTCCCATCTGGGCATTGTTTTTTCTGAGCATGACTACGCCATCCATCGATTATCTATTTAAGGGAAATAAATTCAATTGGAAATAAATATTAAACTATCTAAATATATCTATTATGAAAAAAGTAAACATGTTATTATTATTGGCACTGTATCATATTGATGCTTTTGCCTTCTGTGGCTTTTACGTGGCCAAAGCTGATGCTAAGCTGTTCAACAAATCATCGCAGGTGATCATCGCAAGAAATGATGACCAAACTACCATTACCATGAGCAGCGATTTTAATGGTGATGTCAAGGATTTTGCGATGGTGATACCTGTGCCGGTGGTATTAAGGCGCGAACAAATTAAAACTGTTAATAGGAGTTTATTTGATAAGCTAGATGCCTATAGTGGTCCTCGTTTGGTTGAGTATTACGATTCTAACCCTTGTTCAGTTCGTGAAGAGTTGCTTGAAAGTAAATCTGTATCAGCAGCAATGGCTACCACTGAATCTGTTAAACAAAAATTGTCGAAAGATGAAGTTGCAGACGTTGTTAAAATTGAAGCTAGGTATACTGTTGGAGAGTATGATATTTTATTGCTTTCTTCAACCGAAAGTGCTGGCCTTGAGAAGTGGTTAACTACTAATGGATATAAGGTGCCGCCCGGTGCTGCAGAAGTGCTTACACCTTACATTAAATCCAACATGAAATTTTTTGTAGTAAAGGTAAATATCGATATCTTGAATAGCTCAGGAGCACAATTGCTCAACCCATTACAAGTTAATTTCAATTCGCCTAAATTCATGTTACCAATAAGGTTGGGCATGGCTAATGCAACACAATCCCAGGATATGATAGTTTATACGCTCACCAAGTCAGGAAGTGTAGAAACCACTAATTATAGAACTACTGAAATTCCAAGTAATAAGAATGTACCTGAATTTGTAAAAGATGTTTTTGGTAAATTTTATGTTGACCTTTATAAAAATGCAGTGCACCGTGAAGGGCGTGGAACTATTTTTTGTGAGTATGCTTGGAACTTAAGTGGTAATAACAATGTTAAATGTGATCCTTGTCCCACACCACCGCCCATTATCAGTGAACTTCAAAGGGCAGGAGTAGACTGGTTACATCATAACGAATGGGGAAATTATAGTGGCGATTTGTTTATCACCAGGCTGCATGTGACCTACGACAGGCAGCATTTTCCTCAAGACTTGGTTTTTCAAGAAACACCTAATAGGGAAAATTTTCAAGCTCGCTACATTATCACTCATCCTGCACAAGGTGATGTGAGTTGTACCGAAGGCAAAACCTATGTGGCCGAACTGAAAAAAAGACGTTACAAGGAATTGTTGACACTTGCCAACCTTACTAATTGGGATACTGAAGAATTTTATGATTACCCAACTAGGTGGCGTTCGTTTAAACTTCAGATGGATGAAGGGTTTATTCCGATTCAAAAAGCGACTGAAACAAATCCAGTGCATAGACTTAAAGCTTCAAATCAGACCCAACACAATGATAGCATTGTTAGAGATCAAACCACCACCACAATTACCGCTGTTCAACATGATGCGCTTACCATGGATTGTGAAAACAATTTCACCCCTAAGTATCAACAGAGTAAAGCTGGAACTGATGGTGATAAAAATAGATCGTACTTGCTTGCTGTCATCTTTATTTGGCTGGTGTGGAAGTTGTTTAAATGGTTTAAGGGTATTTGATTGGCAAATAAAAAGGCTAAGGATCTCAATGCGTTTTCATTGGGGTCCTTATTCAGTAATAATCAGTTTTCGACTAATGCTGTTGTTATCATTTGTAAATATTAAAGTGTAAATCCCTTCTGTTAGATTTAAATCTGCAAGGTCTAACTTAGACTGTACAGCGTTATAATTATAATATACCATTTGTTGAGTTAGATTATATATTTTAATAATGGTTGGATTATCATCAATTAAATATAAATGCAATGTTGAATTTTTCGAAATAGGATTTGGATAAAACAGAATCCTACTATTAATGTAAATATTGTCAACAGCAGTGGTATTTATAAAACATCCATTAAAATTTATATCTTGGTATAGTAAATTGAATTGTTTACTGAAGCATACCAATGTGCATTCAAAGTCAACAGAACAACTTGCCACATAGCCGCATACAAGTCCTCTTGTGCTTCCTATCCCTTCAATCCACTCATCAAAATAAAATCCTTGTAGGATAATTCTTTTTCTGAAGCTACCATCTAGTAATTGAACACTGTCTACCTGTGTTACCTGAGCAGTAACCACGCATCCAAATGATGAGGTAGTAAACGTATCATTAAGGTTTAGAGAAAAATCATATATCAACTCTTCACTAGTTCCATTCCACAAATAAACCTTCTTACTTGCTGTGTCTTCTCTTATTGATGAGGGTGAATAAACCAAACTGCCTGCTGAATCGGCATTGTAAATTATTTTTTGATAGATATTGCCATTGATAGTGGTATCGCTTCCTATGCTAATTACCATGGTGCCGCATCCACCAAAGCTTATACAGGTGGCTATATTCCATTGATTGTTTGTGTCTAAAATCGGTTGATAGGCCTCTGCCAATATAGGAATGAAGAGCAATAAAAGGATCATTATTTTTTTCATGGTTTAAATTTACCATTAAATTCCCTATCAATTACATGGTAATTTTGCTTGCCAAAATTCCAAAATAGAAATGTATCTTTGCAGCCCTTTAGTACTATTGGTCTCATAGTTCAACGGATAGAATAGGAGTTTCCTAAACTCTTGATCTGGGTTCGATTCCCGGTGAGACTACAAAAAAAAAATCCTCCCTGAATTTTCAAGGAGGATTTTTTCATTTTAAGTACTTTTTATTGAATGATCAATTGCAAGGTTTCTTTTAAATTTTTATTTCTTAATTCTAAGAAATAAATTCCTTTTGCAAAATTACGTAAATCTAAGTCATGGCTTGCCTTCACACTTGGTAGTAGCGTAGTGTAAACTTTCTGACCTAGTGCATTGGTTACTGAAAGGGTGAGTGCATCTTCTTGATTGCCCGTCATTATTTGTACAAGCCCTGCACTTGGATTCGGATATAAACTAACTATTCCACTTTTGCCAGGTGCACCGATACCAACATTGAACGTTACTAGTATGCTGTCGCTTGCACTACAACCATTACTATCGGTTACAGTTACACTATAAGTATTACTTGCTAGAACATTTATGGTTTGGGTGGTTTCAAGTGTGCTCCAGCTGTAGAAAATAAAACCTGCACCTGCATCAAGGGTGTAAGGAAGTCCTACAGGCACTATGGTATCATTACCTAAATTTATAACAGGTAACCCTAGTACGATAGCTTGTACTGTTGCACGGGATAAGGATGGACATGTAGTTCCAGCTTCGGCATAAATGGTGGTGGTGCTATCAAAAAATGCAGTGTAGCTACTTCCACAGCCCAATTGATTGCCGCCTATTGGCGCATCATACCAACAAATGCTATCATTGCTTGCAGCGGTTAGGGTGATGAAACCTTCACCACAGCGAGATCCGGCTAGCCCTGTTGGGGTGGCTGCATACGGTAGTATTGTTTTTGATTCTTTCAAAGTATCATTACCATTGTCTTCGTCAGTAGCGAGAGAAGTATAAACTTCAAAACTATAAGTGGCGCCACCTGTCGCATCTAAAAGTACATCAAAGGTTAATTGTGCTGAGGCACCGGCTAATAATGTTCCTGTTAGTGTATCGTTGATATTTAATGTAGCATCACCACTCACGTTTAATACTACAGGCACATCTTGCAAACTAAAGGTGCCATAATTACGGATCACTACGGTGATCTGTAATGAATCTTGTTCACAAGTTACATTTGGAGATAATAAACTTTCGATTCCTGCATCTAATGGGAATACTTCGTTTACATCAATACAATCTTGATTGGCACAGCCATTGGCATCCGTAACTGTTACACAATAGTTCCCTCCTGTAGATATAGTTATGGATTGAGCGGTATCACCAGTAGTCCAGCTATATGAAATGTATCCAGGACCTGGATCAAGTATGGCATTGCCACCAGAAACAAAGCTAACATCTGGTCCTAGGTCTACTATAGGTAAACTATTGATAACAGCTATTACTTCCGTACGTGTACTTTTGCATCCAAAAGCACTGATCTCTTCAACAAAATAACTAGTAGTATTGTTGATAATAGGGGTGGAGAAGGAAATCCCACCTGCTATTGCGCTACCTCCTACTGGAGTATCGTACCATGCTAAACTATCAACCAAAAGGGCTACCAGTGTTAAACTTCCGCTTCCACAAGCGGTATCCCCTTGGGCTAGAGGAGCGACAGGGTTGGCATTAATATTAAAAGTCAATATTGTTGTATCATTATTTAAATTATTTTCATTTAAAAGTAATGTATAGGCTGTAAGGGTAGCATTGCCGCCTGATGAAGTATTGAGGGTGGCAGTTAAGGTTATAGTATCGCTAATGCCTGGTGCCAATATGTCGGTATAAGTTTCAGTAGCTGTGAGTGTAAAATCGCCAGTAACATCAACAGTGAAATCAAAATTAGTCTCGGCATAGTCTCCACTATTGGTTATTATTAAAGTGATACTAGCCACTGAATCTTCACATGCCCCATTCACCGGACTTAAAATAGCACTTACGCCCACATCATGTAGTAGAGGGGTGTATTCATCAGCACCAATATCGGGTGTGTTGCTGCGTGTTTCCCCATCTATATCAGTGGTTACACTAGCAAGTGGTAAACCAGCATTGTTCATTACAATGCTATTACTGTGTAAATCGATTGCTGATGCAAAAGTAGGATTGGTGCTCACACTAAAATTATCTTGAGCGCTTAGGGTGGTCCAATCACTAAGGGATGCAGCATCTGTCCCTGAATATTGGCCAATGTTGGCTCCTGTGGTGTATAAATTATTGGTGTTAGATATTACGATTCCTGATGCGGCATCATTGGTGATCACATAAGCATAACCACCGGCATTATTGGCCAGTACATTGTTTCTTACATTCATACCTGTCATGATACCAGCATATTTAATGGCTGTAGAAGCGGCATTGGTACCAGCTACATTAATGCTGTTGTGCAATACATCTTGGTAATCGCCTCCGGTTATATTGATCCCTGTGGAGTCAAGGCTGGTAATAAAATTATTTGCCACCAAACTTCTAATGCCGGCAAGTCCGGTACAGTCAATTAGATAAAGTGCTGTTCCTGTAACACCTTCAATTTTATTGTTCGTTATAACCATGTTTTGCTGGCATAAATTGCAGTAGATTGCACTGAAGTTATTGAATACTGCTACTGAACGAACGGTGTTATTGCTAATGATAGCCTGTGCTTGGTTGCTCAACTGGATTGCTTTTGAAGTTTGATTTTCAAAAATATTATTCGTGATTACTATATTGTTTTCCAATGCTGCCGGACTAACTCCATTCATATAGATTCCTAATGAACCATTGGAAAAAATATTGTTGGTGAAAACATTCATGCTGTCGTTGAACAAAGTACTGGCACTGCTGTAAATTAATGCTGCAGAACTAATTGTTACCGTACTGGTAGAGCCTATTACTCTACAATTGCTAATAGTATTGTAGCTTGCATTAGCAGTGTAATCAATTATCCTAGCAAAGGCGTTGCTACCACTTCGTTCAAAAGTAATTTTATGGAAGGTAATGAAACTAGCACCGTTCAATCTAACTAAATAATTGTTTGCAGCTAGATTGCTGCTGGGCAATGCTATCGTTACTAAACTACTATCTAAATTTTCTGATTGAAAAGTAATGGTGTTGGTCAAACTAGCACCAGGAATAGGATCTATAAGGAGTTGTTCTGAATAAACGCCATCTCTAAGATTGAATACTACCGGACCACATACGCCACGTGCAGCAAGATCGCCAACGGCATCTGTTAGGGTGGCATAATCGGCACCTGCACCAGAAATGGTAAACGTGCCGCTGAGTTGAGTCTGTAATCCTATCACTGAAACCGTATCATTGGAATTGTCCACATCGGGAAGCCCATTGGGTAGAGAGGTGAAAGCTGAAATATCAAAACTATTAATCGGGTCGAAAGCTATCGTACCAAGAAGAAGGGTATCGGTTTCGTTAGTAGCCAGTGTATCGCTATAGTTTACATCAATCTGTGCAAATCCATTTACTGTCCAGCTGATGGTAGCTGATGTGATGGTATCAGCACCAAAATTGGTGATTACCACACTCACATTGTTGCTTCCTGTACAAAATGGGGCAACAGGGTTATTAATGGCGATGGCACCTATATCTACCTGAGCCTTAGCGGTTAATAAGCCCACTAAACCCATAAGGGTTAGAAGACCATATTTTACCCTTGTTTTTAAAAAAGTAGTCGTTTTTTTCATTTTTTATAAAGATTTTGAGCCCTCAATTTAGGTACTTTTTGAAATGGTGTGGGACTCCCAATTTCTTAATTCTTTACAGCTAATGGTTGAAAACATCACTATTCAATATTGACCTTAAGCATGATTAAAAATATCTTGTTTGTTTAAATAGCAATGCTTACATTTGCCTCCCTTTAAAAAAATAATAAATATTCTAATATGATTATTGTACCTATTAAAGAAAACGAGTCAATAGACAAAGCGCTTAAAAAGTTCAAAAAGAAATTTGAAAAAACAGGCATCGTACGCCAACTTCGTGCACGTCAAGCCTTTGAAAAACCGTCAGTTACGCGCAGACAAGAAGTTATTCATGCTCGTTACGTTGAGCAAATGAAGCGTGACGGTTTAACTAAATAATAAGATTTTACCCTAAATTTTTGTATCTTTCATTTCGTTAAAGCGTTATAACTTTATCAAATGAAAGCTAAAATTCAGATATAGATTAAGATGGTTGCTTGCGACCATCTTTTTTTTTGCCTATGAACGAGCATATTTCACGTTTTCTAAATTACATCAAACTCGAAAAAAGATTTTCGATCAATACTGCTATTGCTTACCAATCAGACCTGGTGCAATTCGCGCAATACCTTTTTAATACTTATGAGATGGATGATTTGGCAGCTGCAAATCATTTAGTGATCAGGTCGTGGACGGTAAGTTTGATGGAAGCAAAATTGAGTAGCCGATCTATCAATAGAAAAATTACCGCCCTTAAATCCTTTTATCGCTTTTTAATGCGCGATGGTTTGCTAAAAATTAATCCCGCCTCAAAAGTGATAGCTCCCAAAGTTCCTAAAAGATTGCCGGTTTTTATTGATGAATTAAAAATGGAAGCTTTGTTTGATCAGGTTAAATACACTGATGATTACCCAGGAATGCGCGATAGAACCATACTAGAACTTTTTTATAGCAGCGGAATGCGTGTTTCTGAATTGGCACAACTTAAAATTGCAGATCTTGATCTTTTCAACCTTCAGGTTAAAGTGCTTGGTAAACGAAACAAGGTTAGAATGATTCCTATCAGTATAAAACTAAGGCAAAAAATGCAAGCTTATTTAGCTGCCCTCCACCAACAAGTCAATCCTGATGGTGTACTCTTTCTAACTGATAGTGGTCAACCTGTCTATCGTGAGTTCATTTATAAAATTGTGCATAGGCATCTCTCAGGTATTACTACTATATCAAAAAAAAGTCCACACGTACTTAGGCATACTTTTGCAACACATATGCTCAATAATGGGGCCGACATCAATAGCGTAAAAGAAATATTAGGTCATGCTAATTTGGCTGCCACCCAAGTATACACGCATAATACTATAGAAAAATTAAAACGAGTGTATGAACAAGCACACCCCAAAGCCTAGTACTTTATTTTAATTAGAGCGCAACAAAATTAATTATTAGAACCATAAAAAATATAATATTATTAATTTGAAAATATATTAACTATTTAAATGTATTCATTATGAAATTAAAAGTTCAAAGTATTCATTTTGATGCCGACAAAAAACTGTTGGCCTTCATCCAAGAGAAAGCAGATAAACTTACCCACTTCTACGATCATATAATTGGTGGCGAAGTATATTTAAAGCTTGATAAAAGTAGCGATAATGCAAATAAAGTAGTTCAAATATCGCTTCAGATTCCTGGCAACGATTTGCATGCCAAAGAACAATGCCGCACTTTTGAAGAGGCTACTGACCTTTGTGTGGATGCCCTCACCAAGCAAATAAAAAAGCATAAAGAGAAGGTAAAAGGACTTTAAATACGGCTTGCTAAAGAATCAATCCTCAGTTTTTCAACTGGGGATTTTTTTTGAGGTATTTTTATTTTCATAAAACTAAAAATGTGCTTTTTCGTATTTCTACTATAGTTACTATTGCTCTTCCCACCATGCGTTTGATCATATCCACTTTTTTTGCCTTCTTATTTTTTAATGCCACCAGCGCTGAACTTGTTCAAAAGGTAGTTATCACTGAAACTGATACCACCAAACTATCATTTGTGAGTACCCCAGCACTTTATACCGAAGGATGGGATACTTGCACTCATCCACTGTTTTGGCAAAATGTGATGCAACTGTCAGGCGACACCTGCATCGT
Organism: Bacteroidota bacterium; assembly: GCA_039806065.1. Lineage (GTDB taxonomy): Bacteria > Bacteroidota > Bacteroidia > AKYH767-A > 2013-40CM-41-45 > JBDKJS01. The sequence goes on from JBDKJS010000225.1 coordinate 11,060, forward strand.
AAATATTGCCAAACAAAGAAAACCCCTGCTTAACATTCCAAAAAATAGTTGGATGGGTTTGCGCGAGTCACTAAAAGATTCAATTAAAGACTCCATTTGTCTCATGTATGGATTAGATACTGCCACGCAACTTTTTATTACCGCTGGTAAAAAGGAATTTTATCAAATTAGAAAAGTGCTTCCCGATATTGGTGAGGCAGTGATGCATTTTAATAAGTACCAAGTTGATGCTTGGTATGCTCAGGCCATTCTACTTATAGAAAGTCCTGGAAAAAAAAAGGCAACATCCTATGTGGGTGCTCGCGGCCCATTTCAGTTAATGCGTAGCGTAGCCACTCGATTTGGATTAAAGGTTAATAAAAACATTGATGAAAGGACACAAATGGATAAAGCTGCCAAAGCTGCTGCTGGGTTGATAGGTACGATTTGTATTCCTGAACTAAAAAAAATATTGGACAGTAGAGGCATAGCCTATATGGAAACTGATCTTTGGTTTAGGCTGCTAGTGCTCCATGTATACCATGCGGGAGCGGGCAATGTAGGCTGTGCGCTTAGAAGCATTGATAGCACCATTACTGGCCCTGAATTAATTAAAACGCTGTGGCGGACTGAATGTGGCAGCTTCAAAAATGAAAGCCAAAATTATTCACAACTTGCATTGGCTACTCAATTGCTCTTTTCAAAATTAATCAATACCCAAAGTGATACCATCTGGCAAATAGCTGGAAACCGATCTTTACAATTGTTTAAAGCGCACCATAAAACAATCAATGACAGTACTTTTTCCCAGCTCAACGCTGTAAGAATGGCCTATGAAAACGACTTAATAGATGGCGTCATCAATGCTCCTTACATGATGGAAAAGGTAAAATCACTAAAACCATTTTATAAAAAGCTAGCAGCAGTTGCAGGTTATGAGTCGCTTCCATTAACTGATTTTCCTGCTAATGAACTTTATGTTGATAGCTTGGCTTCACTTTTGTTAAAACAATTTCGATTTGATGATGCCATTGTATTACTAAAGTATAATGAATCAAATAATCCTTCCTCTGTGCAGGTCAATGAAAGGCTTAGCTACGCCTATTCGCTAAAAGGCGATAAGTTATTTGCTGTATTGTATAATAATAAAGCTCAAAGTTTAAAAGCTGATGTAAAAGGTGAGCCCAGCACCAACTAGCAGCCGTTCGATGATAAAATTAATCTCTCGCCATCAAAGCTAGCGAAGCTGTTATATTTAATCCAATCTCCTATGTTCACATAGCGTGAATTGTTTGGCAAAGGCCTATCAATCACTAAATGCCGATGGCCGAAAATGAAAAAATCTATCGGATGAAGCGTTAATTGCTCCTTGGCATATACCATTAAGAACTCCTGATCATCACCCATATAACGTTCATCGCTGCTACCTGTAGCCAATCTACTTTTTTTACTGAAGTAATTGGCTAACCCTATACCTGCATTGGGATGCAAGCGGGCAAAAAGCCATTGGCAAAATTTATTTGAAAATATTTTTTTTATCAATTTATAACCATGGTCGCCTGGGCCTAATCCATCGCCATGTCCTATTAAAAATTTCGACCCTTCAATCAAGTATTGTTCAGGCGATCGTTTTATATTAATATTTAACTCTTTTTCTAAATAATCAAACATCCACATATCATGATTGCCTGTAAAACATGTAATGGGTATGCCGGCATCACTAAATCGGGCAAGGCATCCCAATAATCTTATATATCCTTTTGGCACCACATACTTGTATTCAAACCAAAAGTCAAAAATATCACCCAGTATAAATAAGTGATCACAGTCATTCATGATACCCTCAAGCCAGGTTACGATCGTGTGTTCACGTAGCCTGCTGGACTCATAATTTGGCGCTCCTAAGTGGAAATCACTTATGAAAAAAATTTTTTTCCCTTTACTGATCGAAATATTGTTCACCTTTTTTGTTTTTTAAAGGGTTAATTTTATTTAAGTTTAACTCAAAGCGAATAAGATCAGCAAACTTACGATTGTTCAAGTTAAAATTTTCTTTCAATAAACGGGAATAGACTAGGGGTAAGTGTACTGCTAATACATTGCGCCAAGGAATAATACTAATTCCCATTTCAACCATATTTTTAAATACTGCGTTTGGACTGTCATCCTTCACCAAACAAATTCCTCCGAATAGGGCAATAGGCCATCGGCTGTAAACATTACTACTCACCGCGGCCGATAGTAATAGGCTGCCACTAAATGGCGATGGTGATTTTAATCCGCCTTCACCTGCCAGCATTTGTTGTGATAGAAGGCCGCTGCTTGCCGTGCGATCTAAAAAATTTCCTGAGTATAAGTAATCAGTTACTCCTCTAAAACCGCTGCTGCGCAGTTCACTTCCCGGCAAGTTGCTTCCTTGGTTGCGAAGTATGTTGCCTGCAAAAAACTTTATCCTAATTCCTTCCTCGTTCCTCCTTCTGGCTATAACACTCTCATAGCTCAAGCGAGCCTTGGTATAGCTATGATGGTGTTCAATGTTAATATTTACCAATCGCTTATTTGATCTTATTAGTTGGTAAGCCTGGTACCCTACGGTGAATATTCCGTACGGCTCATATCCATAGCTAAACCGATTTACACTTGTGGGTTCAGCCACTTTCAATGTGGCCACTTGCAGCCAATCATATTTAAGTAACCATTGGGTTCCACCAGTTGCTGTATGGCGGGTAATGGTAAGAAAGGGTTGTGCTTTATAATAATCGGGTCTGTTATTTAAATAGTTAGGTGTGTATATTATACTGTTGGTAACCGTTTCTATGCTGTAATGCTGTGCTGTGAAGGCTAACCTTACATCATATTGATGTTTTTTTTCGTTCGTAAAACAATAAGAAACCGTACCAGCGCCAATTATTTTTTGACTGTCAAATCCATAAGATGGCAGTAACCGGAATTCAAATTTTCTAGGTACATTGTTTATATTGTGCAATACCAAACCCATTGCAAGGCCGTCATTTTTATTCCAATAGAGGGCCGGTAGTAAACCCACTCCATGAGAACCACTATCTGGAAGGGTGTACCAATGCGATTGTTGAAACTTTAAATTGGATAACAATATTTCATATCTATTGCCATAAAGCTGATGGCTAGTAGCTAATACCGCCCATAGCAACAGCCATAATATTTGAAAACAAAATTTCTGCAACCAGTTATTCATCAACTGTTAGGCAACCGTTTTTTAATTTCAATCCTTAACATCTCTGCATTCAGTCCTTTTGCCAATATCTTACCATCAGCATCTATGAGCACTGTATAGGGTATTGCTTCCACATTGTAAGCTTTTACCACCTCACTATCCCATTTTTTTAGTTCACTTACTTGCGGCCAACTGATACCATCTTTTACAATGGCATCATTCCATGATGATAGGTTTTCGTCAAGTGAAACGCCAAATATTTCCACTCCTTTGGCTCTGTAATCTTTATACAGTTGTACCATGGATGGCATTTCAGCCCTACAAGGGCCGCACCAACTGGCCCAAAAATCTATGATTACCAGTTTGCCTTTGTAGTCACTCAGAGCACGCATTTTCCCTGCGGGGTCTAACAATTTAATTTCTGGGGCCATGCTGCCTTCAGGCAGGGTACTCAAATGGGCTATCAACACTTCAAATTCTTTTACATATTTGTTGTCAGGGTATTTGGCTTTTAAATTGTTGGCCAATTGTTTAAGAAGCGGTAATTCTTTCTCCTGATTAATGAATTGTCTATTGGTGGCACTTAAACTTGCAAATGAAGCAGGGTGCTCGCGCAACATCTTTAAGGCATAGCCTCCCATGGTTTGTTGATAGTAATTATTCAATACCTTACTCACACTATCGGCCTTGGAAGGATTGGCACTACGTGCTTCACTATAAACCGTACTCAAAGAGTCACTCAGCTGCATGTTAAACCTTTTTAACCCTAGCATTAAACTAGTCTCTTCGCTCCCCACCACTTGGTAGGTAGCGCCCAGGTTATCTGCATCTCCTGTAATTTCAATATTTTCATTACCTTCTAATATCAAATAGGCTATTTGTTTATTGCCTGATCGTATTAAATAATAATCTATACCTGAAGCCTTGTTTGCCAAATTAAATTTGCCTTCTCCATCGGCTATTACAGAGTCAAGTGTAACCTCTCCTTGTTCAGTGATTTTTTGTAAATAAATGGTGCTATTGGCAGCATTGCTAAATTTTCCCATGATGGTAGCTGCCTGCTTTTTTGATGGATCACACCCAGTTACTATCACGGCCAGTATAGCAGTGCAGTAGATAAATAACAGTCCTTTCATGAAGCAAATTTAAACATTGCTCCAAACATTCTTTAACCCTACTTAAATATTTACCAAGTAGGGTTGATCAATATCCTTGATCTAAATGACTCTTTCCCTTGAATTACTTCTAAATTATAAAGCCCACCTGCCAGTGATTGTACATTCACATTAAAGATACCTTGCCTTGCCTCACCCTTAAGGGCTATTTGCCCCTGCATGTTTATCAATTTATAACTACATTCACCACTTCCATTGGTAACCATTACTTTTATTAAATCAGTGGCCGGATTAGGATACGTTGCCACTTTAAGTGGTGCAGGAGTAGTAACAGCAGTAGGCAAATCTAATTCCAGCACAAACAAGCCCCGCTGCATATCACTCACCACAGTGTGACCCGTGTTAGAAAAGGTGTAAGCAGCCCAAGCTCCCTTATATGCTGGACTATCATAAGCCCCAACAGCATTGTCGGAATAGGTGTCAAAGTATGCCACCAAAATAGGGTTTTGAGGATCCACTATGTTATACACCAACAACCCTTCTTGATAGTAAGCTATGTAAAGTAAGTCGCCTTCCACATAGGGGTTGTGTGGGGTCGATCCCGGATGTTCTATAAATGAACCTATGGATTGTATATTATTAATATCGTTTAAATCTACAATTATATTTGGCTGACCAGTTGGCACCTCATCACAGTAATATAGGTATCGGTGTGTTTTATCAATCGCACAGCTATGATTGTAATTAGCGCTTGAACTAATATTGAGCGAGCTCAACTCATTAAACACACCATTGCTAAAGGTGTATACATGTAGCCCATCAAAGCCGCAATTGGCATACACCGTATCATTTATGACCAACATATCATGCACCTGATTAATGGCAGGATAATCATCATTCAAATACCTTAGCAGGGAAGGCACAGCAGGGTTGGCCAGTGAATATACACCCATACTCTTATTTACGCCTATCTTTTTGGGATTGGCAGTGTATAGCTTATCACCAGCCACATACAGCGTATGCGACTGTCTAAAAAGTGTATCGCTATCATACACCACATGCACCGAGTCTGGTAGAAAACTCATATCAGCTATTTGGAAACTATTTGGCGAGTTATCATCACTTATCATATATAGATAATTGCCATACGATTTATATTCACGCCAAAGCACATTGTTCCTGCGGCCTGGCACATAATCGCGCTCCACCGGATTTTGAGGATCGGTTACCTCTATGATATGAGTCCCCAAACTTGAACCTATAATGGCATAATTTCTGTTAGTGAGCGTATCAGTCCATCCCCAGCAGCTCGCATAGCGGCTCTGAACAAAACTAGTATTCTGTGGCACCAGAGGATCATCCCAGATGCCTAGCAAATTCATGTATTGATTGGCAAATGGTTGCCCCTTTGCATTTATCATTGCCCCTATTAATAGCAACAATGCTAATAAACATTTTTTCATAATGGCATGCAAGGTAATTATTTATTGTGAACCCACATATTGCAAAACTTAGCGCTTAAGTAATACATTTGTAAAAACAACCACATCACCCCATGCAAAAAAAACTTGTTAAAGGACCGGCTAAAATAGCAGGCGTATGCAGCGGATTGGCACATTATTTTGAAATGGATCCCACCGTAGTCAGGCTCATTTTTCTGTTCTTACTTTTAGGCTTAGGCACCGGACTTTTGCTCTATTTAGTTTTGGCCATCATCATGCCTCAAAGCAACAGCCAGCCATGATCACAGCCCAGCTCACCCACCATAACCGCACCTATCAGGTAAACTTATTACAGCCCCACCCACTGGCACTGCCTGTAAATCCCATAGCACCCAGCCTGCATGCATTTCATATTCCACCCCCAGTAGCCAGCCCATTCACCAGTGGATCCTTCGTGGGAGCGGTGGCACAGGGTAGCAGCTGTAACGTAAACAATATTTTTTTCAACCCCCATGGCCACTGCACCCATACAGAGTGTGTGGCACATATCTCAGACCGCTTTTATAATGTCAATGATGTGGTACCGCACCACCTATTTGCGGCCACGTTACTCACCGTTACTCCAGAATTAATGGATGGCAATAGCATCATCACCACAGCGCTGTTGAAACCCCTCATGCACCTAGCGCCCACACCCGCATTGTTACTGCGCACACCCGCATCAGCACTGCCCATACCCAAAATATTTTCAGGTACCAATCCCACCTTCCTCCATCATACAGCAGCCGCCCTCATCCGCAGCCTTGGCTATCATCACCTCATGCTCGATCTCCCTTCAGTAGATCAAGAGCACGATGGTGGACTCCTATTAGCGCACAAAGCATTCTGGAACTATCCCCAAACTTACGATACCTCACGCACCATCACAGAGCTCATACACCTGCCAGCCCATCTCCCTGATGGACTCTATGCTTGCAACCTACTAATGGCACCCATCATTAACGATGCCACACCAAGCAACCCCATATTGTATAGCCTCTCATAACTTAAGCAGCCAACCCCTTAGCCCATTTTATTCATACTCTTAAATGGTCTATTTTTTTTAATGCGCCTCATCCCGCTATCGGCCGTAGTGCTGCCCTGCGGGCAGCAGCTACCTGCCTCTATCGGGGGCGGGCCAACCCTGCAGGCTACCATGCCCACACCGCTCTCAACAAATAGCTTACGCACTCCACTTATTCATGCCCACCTCACCCCACCAAACAACGCACCAAAGCCATCACCCAATTTTTAAACCTATCATTGGTGCATACTATCAAGTATCTATCGGCTTACCATCT
>JBDKJS010000226.1:0-10623 GCA_039806065.1 Bacteroidota bacterium
ACAAAGAAATTTAGCTTTCAACTGTTTTAAAAAAAATAAAAAAAAGGCTGCCAACTTTGAAGAAGACAGCCACTTTAATGGGGTGGTGGATGAATAAAACTATTGCTCCCTTATTAGCTTAATAAAACCATGATATTTATTTTTACGTGTGTTGAGCACATAATAGTAAGTGCCATCTGATGCATCATTGCCATCGGTATCCTTACCATTCCATCTAAATTGTGAATCATTTGTTTCATAGATAATTCTTCCCCAACGATTGTAAATTTTAAAATAAAAATCTTGGCCAGGGCAGAGACCTTCCATATAGTAATTGTCGTTTTTATTATCACCATTAGGGGTAAATACATTCGGAATCACTAAACCGCTTTCGCAAGGAATGTAAAGGACTAAAATGCTATCAATCGTACGGCAGCCTTGGTTGTTAAATGCTTCAACGTAATAGTAATTAGAATCGCGAAGTGCTTCATTGACTTGCACCACTACTATAGAATCATTGGTTGGGGCAATGAGTCCTGATGGCGACCAGTTATAAGTAAAAGGAGGTCCCCCACCAGGGCTTAGATCTGTTACTACTGCATAGAGTGTATCAAGCTGTCCATCAGTAAGTGTAATGGAAGCTTCGGTAATGTCAACGTCAAGCACGGTTTGCACTGTTACATCACCAGTGATGTTAGTGGCAGGTGAGAAGCAAAGCTGGCCCGTAACCGGCAATACAAAACCTAGAAGGAAGCTGGGAGTGAATGATCCATCCAAGGTATATTGATGAGAAAGAATGGTGTCGGCAGTTGGTGAAATAATGGTTCCATCACCAAACTCCCAAGCATACACACCATTACCACCCAAGGTAGTTCCTACAAAATTAACAGTTAGTGGATTGCACCCGTCAGTAGGTGTAAAGCTAAATGAGCCAATAGGTCCAGGCACAGTTACAATGCTATCTTGAGTAAGGGTATCAGTACATCCGGCCAGATTGGTAACGATTAATTGAACTGCATAGTTACCAGAGGTGGTATAGGTATTTTGTGGATTTTGTTGGATACTAAAGCCGTTACCTAAATTCCACTGCCAACTAGCAATTGGAATGATTCCTGAAGTGAGGTCTTGGAAATTGGCACTGGTAACTACTCGATTATTGATACAGTCATCGCTGGTTGAAACGCTGAATGCAGCTGTAGGATTTTCTACAGATACATTTCTGGTAATGGTGGTATCACATCCATTGATATCCACTAAGGTTAAACTTACTGGATAAACACCATTGGCAAGGTAACTATGATTTATACTGTTAGAGGAGGTGGTGTCAATGGTGCCATCTCCAAAATTCCAAATGTAACTTAAGTTGAGCCCTGTGCTAGCAGCAGCATTAAACAGTAGTTGATCTAATTGGCATGCTATAGTATCGGCAATAAAGGAAGGATTAGGAAAGGTTGCTCTGATATAATTTTGTTTGATTACAGATTTAGCGCAACCATTAGAATCAACCACGGTAAGTGTAACGGTGAAAATTCCTGGATTGGTGTAAGTATGACTTACGTTTGGTGTGTTTACTATTTGCGTATTTCCATCTCCAAAGTTCCATGAATAAGAAGCAATGCCTGCTCCTTCTGTGAGGGAAGTGTCGGTGAAGGTAACTATCAAATCGGCACAGCCATCAACCACATTTGCAATAAAACCTGGAGTGGGTCCAAGTACATGAATGGAATCAACTTTTACTAATTGATCAACACAACCATTCAAATCAGTGATGGTGTGGGTTACCGTATAAAAACCAGGGAGTGCATAAGTGTGCGAAGGATTTTGTAAAATGCTATTTGGTGTGCCATCGCCAAAATCCCATCCGAATGAAATGGCATCTTGACTAGCATCGGTGAAGTTAACCGTGAGTGGATAGCAACCCGTTTTGGGAAGCATATTAAAAAATGCGATTGGTTCTGCTATGATTAATTGTTGGGTAACACTATCCAAACAGCCAGTGGTAAAATTGTAAGCAATCAAGGTTACAAACATAGGCCCACGTACACTATAGATATGTGTAGGGTTGGTATTGTTAGTGCTATCAATGGTGCCATCGCCAAATTTCCATACCACACTATCAGCCCCTTTGCTGTTGTCATCAAAAATTACTTCAAAATAATTAGCGCAACTTTGAGTAAAAGTAAATTCTGCTTTTGGAGGAAGTACTTTTATAAGATCGTTAATGATTAATGTATCAGCGCAACCGAAACTTCTAACAATAAGTGTGATGGTAAAAAGCCCAGTATCGGCAAATTGATGTGAGGGGTTTTGTTGAGTAGAAGTGCCACCATCGCCAAAATCCCAGAACCAAGAAGTGGTGCTATCCACAGGAGTACTGAGGTCTGTAAAATTTACTGATTCTATGCGGCATACGGTATCTTCACTCCAGCTGAAATTAGCATTCGGTTTATTTCCAACTCTTATGTGCAAAGGTTTTACCAACGTATCGGTACAACCAGTGCTGGTAGTAACTATTAGTGTAACATCAAATGCCCCTGTAGCGGTGTAAGTATGGTTGGTATTTACAGTGGTGGTATTGGCATTATTACCATCTCCAAAAATCCATTGATAGTTTACAATGGGATCTGGAGAAGTGCTTATGCTATTAAAATTCACGGTAAGAGGTGCACATCCACTATCTGGAGATTCAATAAAATTGGCTATTGGAGGATTTACATTAATGTAATCATTTCTAAGCAAGGTATCTTTACATCCATTAGCATCAGTAACTATTAATTGCACATCGTATAAACCGGTAGCGGTATAGGGATGAGCTGGATTTTGTGTGGTATCTGTTCCTCCATCGCCAAAGGTCCATACCCATGCAGTGATATTGCTGGTGGAAGCATCCGTAAAATCCACTATAAAAGGGTTGTTGCACCCGTTTAAAGTATCGGCACTGAATGCAGCAACTGGCTGGGGATGCACTGTAATGGTTTGGAAAATAGTGTCGGCACACCCATTGGCAGTAGCTATTAATCTAACATTGTAAGTACCGGGAGCAGTGAAATAATGTGTAGGATTGGGTAAGGTTGAAGTGTTGAAAGCCCCTGAGGTGGGATCGTCAAAGTTCCAAAATCTGGAAGCAGAAACCGGAGAGGTGGTTTCTTGAAATGCCAGTGTTTGGCCAAAACATATGGAAGTATCAACATTCATTCCGGCAGTGGTACTGCGGATAATCACTGTACGAGTAGTAGTATCAGAACATCCACTAGCTTGCGCAATAAGTGTAACTATGTATACACCCGTATCATTATAAGTATGAGCAGGAGAGGTTAAGGAGCTGGTATTTCCATCACCAAAATTCCAAGCATATGACGAAGGATTGCCAGTACTTGTATTGTTAAAAGTGAAAGAGGCGGGAGCACTGCAAGCACTTAAGGGAGTTTGGCTAAATATGGCAGCAGGTCCAGGCACCACTGTAATGGAAGAACTTGCAGTAGCATTGCATCCATTGGCATCAGTAATTACCAAACTTACTGGAAAAGTTTGTGCAAAAAGATATTCATGAGTTGCAATTGCGCCACTGGTGGTATCTACGGTTCCATCTCCAAAAGTCCATCTGTACTTTACTATAGCACCCGATCCTTGTGTAGAGGTACTGGTAAAGGTAACATTGGCACCCACACACACGCTTGGGCTGCTGATGGAAAATGATGCAGTAGGATTAGCAAACACATTGATGTAATTGGTTTTGGTTTCCACATCGGCACCACCATTAATTGTAAGTGTAACGGTATATTGGCCAGGTAGTGAATAAGTGGCACTTGGATTTTGAAGATTAGAAGTGTTGCCATTACCAAAATTCCAAAGATAACTGGTAGCTCCAGTGCTTTGATCTTGGAAGCTAACTATTAAAGGAGAGCATCCAGAAATTGGTGATCCTGAAAAATTAGCATTCTGGGCATTGGTGAAATTGAAAAATGTACAAATAAATAAACTTACAAATAAGAAATGTTTCTTCATTGGTTTGAGCATTAAAGATTTAGTCATGTTACAACAGTTTTTGCGTCTACCTACAAAGATGGCTATTACAAGCCAATGGCAATTATTCCTTCTATATAGTTATTCACAATTAATGGCTAATTTACAATTTTTTTAACTAGTTTGCCTTGCGCTGTGGAAAGATTGAATAAGAAATGAGTAAATTTACCGTTCAAAATTTGTAATAATTACTATGACGCGAACAAAATATGTGGCAGGAAATTGGAAGATGAATTTAACCAAGCCAGAGGCTGTGAAATTATTTACGCAGGTAATAGAAGAGATGTTCAGAGTAACCCATACCAAGGTCATTGTAGCAGCTCCGTTTGTTTATCTAGACATATTAAACAATTTGATCAATGATCAAGGGCTACAACTAAGTGCTCAAAACGTTGCCACATCTGGCTTTGGCGCTTTCACTGGCGAGGTGAGTGCACCCATGTTGTATTCTTTAGGATTAAAATATTGTATAATTGGACATAGTGAAAGGCGGCAATTTTTTGGTGACACCAATGAGGTTATAAAGTCCAAAGTTGATCAAACTATTGAGGTTGGGATGCAGCCTGTTTTTTGCTGCGGTGAAACCTTGGATCAACGAGAATCAGGCGAACACTTTAGTACAGTTAAATTTCAATTACAGTCAGGTTTGTTTCATTTGTCGGAAGAGGCGATTTCAAAAGTAATTATTGCTTATGAACCAGTATGGGCTATAGGAACAGGTAAAACTGCAAGTGCGCTACAAGCTCAGGAAATGCATCAAATGATTAGGACTACCGTGAGTGAAAAATACACATCAGCAGTAGCGTCAAACATTGCCATCCTATATGGTGGTAGTGTGAATGCGGGTAATGCCAAGGCATTATTTCAAGAGCCAGATATTGACGGGGCTTTAGTAGGTGGTGCCTCACTTAAGGCCGATGAATTTGCTAAAATCATCCATGCCATGGAAGATTTATTCCAATAATTGGGCAGGTTATTTTTTCTTGCTGTACCTAAATAAAAAAGTTTTTTCTGCATCAGAAAGAGAGCCATACCCTGACTTTGATAGCTTATCAAGAATGGCATCTAATTGATCCTGTTCTGATTGTTTCCGTTGGTTAAACTGCTCATCATTTCTAGGTGAATATGCGTCATTAAAATTAACTTTCATTTTTGTTTTCTTAGAAGAAAAAAAAGCTTTATTAAAGTTTAACCATTTACTTAAGTCTATTCCTTTTTTCATACTGGCGATGAATAAATAGCCCATGGCAGCACCTCCAAGATGTGCAAAATGAGCTACATTGTCATTGCTGCTAAGGTAGAGCACATCAATAAGAATAGTAAGGAGTGCCACATACTTTAGCCTGATTGGGAAAATAAACAAAATCACTTCCTGTTCAGGCATGAGGGCTGCTGCTGCAATCAAAAGAGCCATGGCCGAAGCCGATGCTCCAAGCACGGGCGGAAAATTATTGTTGACAATATAAAGAGGGATCGCATTTTCAGCAATAAGTTGAAAGACCCCACCAGCAATGCCACCCAGTAAGTATAGGGCCAATACTTTTTTTTCACCAAGAATAGATAGCAAAAATTTACCCATGAAAAATAAGTAAAGCATATTGAACAATAAATGAAAGAACGCTTTATGCGAGAACATATAGGTAACAATGGTCCATGGGCGCCTGATAAATATTGGCAAATAGGTGGGCATTACAAATAAATTAGTTATAAAATTATTTGCACTAGGTTCGCTCATGGTAAGCGTGGCGATGAGTCCTGATAAAAAAAGCAAGGCAAATACAAACAAATTGACAGCAATCAATTTCTGTACTATATCCATTGTTCGCCAATTGAAACTGAAATTATTCATAATTGCATTTATGATGGAAGGTAAAACTACTAATAATCGTAGGGTTTAAAAAAATTGCCTGTTTTCTTTCTCCAAAACAACATCAATATCAACCCTGTAATAAACCCTCCAAGGTGAGCAAAATGAGCCACATTGTCGCCAGGTATATTGGCAACACCACTGAATAGTTCTATTACTCCATATAGAATCACAAAATATTTAGCTTTTATTGGAATGGCAAAATACAAGTACACAATAGAATTAGGGAAGAGCATGCCGAAGGCTAACAACAAGCCAAACAATGATCCCGAAGCACCTACCACAACAGGAGCATTCAGCGCAAGTTCTTTGATGGTGGCCATTTCGGTGGCAGCAAAGCTCATTGCTTCCATAGGATTCGTTTCAATTTTATGATTATATCCTTCTATAAATGATGAAAGTTGCTGGCGCATTTCGGGGCTGTAAAAGGTTTTAAAAGTTTCGCTTTTAAGTAGGCTATGTAATTTTTCAGGTGTAGGTTGCTGAATGAAATCATTAAAACCAGCTAAAATGGGTTGAAGTTCTACATGCACGATAGCATAATGTAGTGCCGCGGCACCTAGCCCAGTGACCAAATAATAAATAAGGAATTTTTTACTTCCTAAATAGTTCTCTACCGCGGTGCCAAACATCCACACGCCCAACATATTAAAAAAAAGATGCATAAAATTACCATGCATAAACATGTAAGTGATCAGCTGAAACGGTCTAAAATCAGTGGCAGCAAAATAGTGTAGTCCAAGTATATCGGAAAGCACTATTCCCTTGTTTGAAAGTAAGGCGTCAGCAAGAAAAAAAATACCGTTAATGATTAGTAAGTTTTTGGTCACTACGGGCATCATGCTAAAACTATTTGACTGGTTCATCATAATTAATCAATCAGAATAAATTTTCAGACGTTATGGTAGTAAAAATCTTTTTCCCATCTGGTGTATAGGCGGCATTTTTACACGCAAAAAGTCTATCAATGAGAGATTGCATGGCTTGCTGAGAAAGTGAACTGACATTGGCATGGATGTGGTGCATTGCCAAAATTCTAGCTATGGCTAATTGACTCTCTTTTTCATCAAAGGTGTCATTTTTAAAATGCTCTATAAGGCTTTCAATAATAGGCCCTTCTCTTTCTTGATCAAGCAGGGTAGGAAGTCCTTCAATTACAAAGCTTAATTCGCTTTTTCTTTTTATACTAAATCCTAATTCAGCTAAGTGATTCAAATGTGAAAGTAATATAGTTGCATCACTTTGGTTGCAATTGAAAATAGCTGGAAACAGTAACTGTTGAGAAGCCTTAATTTTGTGCTGGATATTATATAGATGAGATTCAAAATTTATTCTTTGATGGGCTCTTTCAATATCTATTATCACAAGACCACTTTTGTTTTGGGTAACTAAATACTTTATTTGCCATTGAAAGCATGGATAAGTAACTTTCTCATTGATTGGCATTAAGTCAATTTGCTGTTGTGGCAGCTGATTATTTGGTATGCTCTTTTCTGGTTCTTGTTCAAATAGCTTTTTCCAATCTTGTGCACCACTTTTATTGATACTTCTGAATGGATTATAACTTGTATCAACCTTTATATTGGGCAGCACTGGAGTTTCTTTTAACTTGGCATAAGGCAAATCAAAGGAAGCTTCTCGTTCAAAATCTAGGAGCGGAGCAATGCCATATTGTCCAATGGCTTTTTTAACAGCTGCTTTAATGATGGCATAAACACTTCTTTCGTCATCAAATTTTATTTCAGTTTTGGTAGGATGAATATTTATATCTATTGACTTTGGGTCTACCTCCACGAATAAAAAGTAAGAAGCAAAACTATCCTTAGGCAATAGTTGATCAAATGCTGCAGTAACAGCATGATGTAAATAAGCACTTTTTATAAATCTTTTATTTACAAATAAAAATTGTTCACCTCTGGTTTTACGGGCAAATTCCGGTTTAATAATATATCCGGCTAGTTTTACAACTGATGTTTCTTCGCTGATGGGTACAATTTTTTCATTATACACATTTCCAAAAATCGAAGTAATTCTTTGCTTTAAATTACCAGCATTTAGAATGTAAAGATCATTTCCGTTGATATGTAAACTAAAACCCACCTGTGGATGCGCAATGGCAATTCTTTCAAATTCTTCTATGATGTGTCTGGCTTCAATTGCATCAGATTTAAGAAAGTTTCTTCGAGCGGGTATATTAAAAAATAAATTTTTAATGCTGAATGAGCTACCAGCATTAGTGGCCACAGGTTTATGTTCTTTTACTACAGCGCCTTCAATGCTAAGGCATGTACCTATATCTTCATGGTGTTTTTTCGTTTTGAGTTCAACTTGCGCAATAGCAGCAATGCTGGCAAGGGCTTCGCCTCTAAAGCCCATGGTATAAATGTTGAATAAATCTTCAGCTTTGGTTATTTTAGAAGTAGCGTGTCTTTCAAAGGCCATTCGAGCATCGGTAATACTCATCCCACAGCCATTGTCAGTAATTTGGATAAGTGCCTTACCCGATTCTTTTACTAAAACATCAATTTGAGTGGCTTGTGCATCAATTGCATTTTCTAGTAACTCCTTGATAGCTGAAGATGGCCGTTGAATTACTTCGCCAGCAGCTATTTGGTTAGCTACACTATCAGGCAATAGTTTTATCACATCATTCATTACAGTACAAAAGTACTATTATTAGCGATTAAGTGGACTATTTTAGCTTTGCCTTGAATACTTTTTTAAACTTTTCGAGTTTTGGTGCTATTACGTATTGACAATAAGGCTGCGATCCATTTGAGTTAAAGTAATTTTGATGATACGCTTCAGCCGGATAGAATTTATCTAGTGCTACTACTTCCGTAACAATTTTACTATCGTAAACATTTGCCTTATCGAGTTCTGAAATAATGCTTTGTGCTTGTAATTTTTCGAGGTTATCCTGATACATTATAGTGCTTCTATATTGGGTGCCAATATCATTTCCTTGCCTATTGAGTGTAGTGGGGTCATGGGCTGTAAAGAAGGCTTGAAGCAGCGCTATGTAACTTAATTTAGAAGGATCGTAAGTGACTAAAACCACCTCCGCATGGCCTGTGGTCCCATTGCAAACTTCTTTGTAAGTGGGGTTAGCAGTTTGGCCACCTGCATAGCCAGATGCCACACTTTCAACGCCATCTAAGATTTGAAATTGTGCCTCAATGCACCAGAAGCAGCCTCCACCAAAAACAGCCGTCTTAAGGTTTGAATTTTGACCAGGTGCAAGTTGAAAGTTTGATAGCATAATTATAGCGATAATAAGAAATTTGAATTTCATTTGTAGTGATTTTAGTTTATCATTTTAAATAACGAAAATTATGACTCACTAGTTTTGCTGGAAGCAAATAATATAAAGTAACCAACCAGCCCAGCAACAGCCGATGCAAGGAGAATACTCATTTTAGAAATATCTTGAAGATGGTGATCCTTAAATGCTAATATGGTAATGAAAATGCTCATCGTAAAACCGATTCCACCAAGCATAGCGGTGCCTATTATTTGACTGCTTGAAACTTTATGAGGGCGTTCTGAAATTTTTAATTTTATGGCAAGCCAAGCAAAAAGTGAAATACCAATTGGTTTGCCCAATAGCAAGCCTAGCAAGATGCCTATGCTTAGGGAATTAGATAAGTTCATAAAGCTATCGGAGGAAATAATGATACCAGTGTTACAAAGTGCAAACAAGGGCATGATTATAAGATTCACAGGTTTATTGAGCGAATGTTCAAGCTTTTGTAAGGTATCTGATTCTTCATCTTTTTTAAATGGAATAGTGAGTGCAAGTAACACACCACTTATGGTGGCATGAATACCACTAGCATGGATAAAGTACCATAAAAACATCCCACCAACTAGATAAAAGAAAACACTTTCTACCTTCTTTTTATTCGCGAATAAGAGTACCATGAATACTACCAATGCCATCAGCAGCATGAGGAAGTCTAAGGAATCAGTATAAAAGCATGCAATTATTACGATGGCTTCAATATCGTCTACTACAGCTACTGCAATCAAAAATACTTTTAAAGCATTCGGTATTTTATTCCCTAACAAAGTAAGCACGGCTACTGCAAATGCTATATCAGTAGCAACCGGTATGGCCCATCCATCTATAAAAGCAGTTTGATAATTTACCATAACAAAAAAACAAGCAGGAACAATCATGCCTCCGAAGGCAGCGATGGCTGGAAGGCTGGCTTTTTTGAAAGTAGCAAGTTCGCCCTCTACCATACTTCTTTTAATTTCTAAACCCACCAATAAAAAGAAGAAAGACATGAGCACATCATTAATAATAAAAGTAGGAGTAAGGGTTTGGTGGTCAAGAAGAGGCGTTTTAAAAAATTGAATATATTGAATACCGTATGCTGTATTGCTTACCACCAATGAAATGGCTGTACATAAGAGCAAGAGCAGGCTAGATCCAGTTGCGCTTGAAATAAATAATTTGATCGATTTACTTAGGAAATCTTTAGCAATCATAGAAGACTAATTGTGTGTAAAAATAAAAAAGTCCCATTCTCATGGGACTTAGTCAATAAAATAAATTCTTTGATTATTGCTTAATCACTTTTAGGGTTTCTCTTCTTTGATTTTGCGTGAGTACAATTATGTAATTACCCTTACTGAGCGAAGCTAAATCTAATTGGAAAATATTTTCGCCTTCTTGCACTTGTAGGTTAGTTTCTTGAATTAATCTTCCAGATAGATCCAAAATATGCGCCACAAGATTACCTTCT
>JBDKJS010000227.1:0-3875 GCA_039806065.1 Bacteroidota bacterium
GGACTGATGGTGTGGATTATTATATAATTGAATTTAAGGATGCAAATAACCAATGGCAATTGTTAAAAAAAGTAAGTGGAACTGATCTTCATTACAATTATATAGAAGATTAGTGTCAAAATAATTTCTAAACTGAAAGAATAACCATAAAAATATTCAATACCACTCCCAAAGGGTGGTATTTTTATTTTATGTCAATTATCATCATATGCACTTTACTTTATAGTTACTTTTTCAAATATAAATACCTGCGGGTAAAGGAAATCTGTTGGCAAGGAAAAGCCTATCAACTCAAGATTCAAATCAAGGAAAAGGTACATGAGAGCGATATTAGTGGAATCTGGATTGGTAACGTGTTTCACAAACTTAAAATTGTTAAGATACATCAAATTCAAAAAAACAAGATAGCCGAAGTGGAAACAGAACCAGACAGTGCTATCAATTTTGTACCTAACAAGTATAAAAAGTCAAAAGCTGTGATCACCTACTATGTAAATAATGAAATAAAATTTTACGCAATAAATAACTTACATCAAAAAGCTGCTTAAGCAAGCATGTGCGTCAAATTTCATAACTTTATGGACTCATAAAGGACATGAAACCAGTTACTATATTTTCAATACTTCTGATCTATATCATCGCTCAATATGGATGGTGGGCCTATCTGCTAAGCGATTTAAACAAAGAAGTACATGAGCAACGGATTGAAATTGCAAAATTAAAGATCAATGAAAAAGAGCCAACTTTATTAATACAAGACTTAAGACATAAATCAAATACTAGGCAAAAGATGATTTATGGCGAAGGTGCTGTTTTTTTAAGTTTGCTTTTCATAGGAGCATTCTTTACCTATCGTTCATTTAATAAAGAAGTAGCTCTTGCCAAACAACAAAAGAACTTTTTATTATCGGTTACTCATGAATTTAAATCACCGATAGCTGCTGTTAAACTTTATCTTCAAACACTACAAAGACACAATATAGACGAAGAAAAAAAGCAAGCTTTCTTGGCTTCGGCCGTTAGAGATACAGATAGATTAGATCAACTTGTAGAAAATACATTGTTGGCCAATACGATAGACCATAAAGGATTTATTTACAAAAAGGACAAGCTAAATCTTTCTGCTCTTATCAGGTTAATTGTTACCAAGTATCACCAAAATCCTTCATTTAAGCATCAATTTAATTTTTCGCTTAATGATGAAATAGAAATAATTGTTGATAAGAGTGCTTTCATACTTGCTATTTCTAATTTGATTGAAAATGCCATAAAATACAGCAATACTGAAACCAATATAAAAATTAGTACAGAGGTTGATCGGTATTTTGTAAAAATTAATATAGCTGATCAGGGCATTGGAATACCGTCTAAGGAACGTAAAAATATTTTTAAAAAATTTTACCGAATAGGCAATGAAGAAACCAGAACTACTAAAGGAACTGGACTTGGACTTTTCATTGTAAAGCATATTATTAATGCCCATAATGGAGAAATTACGGTAAGTGATAATATTCCGAAGGGAACAATATTTACCATTAGCCTTCACAATGTCAGCGTTTGAAAATAAAATAATAATACAACAATTAGAAGCAGCATTCAAAGGATCGCTTCCGGGAAAAACGGCACACCAGAAGCTCGCGCACCCCGATAGGATGGCCATGCTTGAATTGCAACAAATTCAAAATGCTAGAAGAGGTGCAGTAATGATCGCATTAAGTGAAAATAAAAGTGGAGCAATACTATTCCCTTTAAT
Source organism: Bacteroidota bacterium (assembly GCA_039806065.1). Taxonomy (GTDB): domain Bacteria; phylum Bacteroidota; class Bacteroidia; order AKYH767-A; family 2013-40CM-41-45; genus JBDKJS01. Next base: position 1,754 of record JBDKJS010000227.1, read on the forward strand.
TCAACGATCTAATTATGACGGAGTACACAGTGGACAGATTGCACTTCCAGGTGGCAAATTTGAAAAGCAAGACTTAAAACTTTCGAATACTGCAATCAGAGAAACGAAAGAAGAATTAGGAATAACCATTTATGAAAACCAAATAGTAGGAGAACTTAGTAACCTTTACATTCCGCCAAGTAATTTTTTAGTCAATCCATTTGTGAGCTACAGTGCCACCTCTCATCTTCATATCAAAGACGAACGTGAAGTGGCAGATGTAATAGAGGTGAATCTAGATCATTTAATCAATGAATGGCATGCAAAAGTTAGAACTACCTCATTAAGCAATGGGAAGCAAGTAAACTTACCGAGTTATGAATATAAAGGACATATCATATGGGGAGCCACCGCAATGATCTTAACAGAATTCAAAATGCTACTAACAAAAAAGCCATCATAAATGATGGCTTTGATACAAAATAAATCGTTAGTTAACTTGCAATTTTTGCTTCTGCCCTACTAGCATATTTTTCGGCATTTTGCCCTTCTTGAGATGAAGGATAATCCTTTTTAATACTTCTATAAATTTCAGCAGCTTCCTTGTTATCACCTTTTAATTCAAGTGCCGAGGCCAATTTCTGCAACATGATGGGTGTACTAAAATTATTTACCTTCTCCTTACTGGCCTTGCGGTAATAACTAATGGCATCATCCATATTATTTAATTCCAAATACGCATCACCAATAGCGCCAAGAGCCAGAGATGGCGTAATTAAATCATCAGCATCATATCCACTTAGTTTTTCTATTGCATCTTGAAATCTACCTAGTTTTAATAACGTCATTCCTGCGTAGTAGTGAGCTAAGTTTCCTGATTTTGTCATGCTGTACTCATCAGCTATGGCCGCAAATCCCATAGCACTACCATCGCCATCCAGAGCAAGCTTTAAACTGTCTTTGGCAAAATAATCTTCAGCCTTGTACATAGCAGCTGCTGCTTCTTTTTCCTTGTCCTTTAAGTACACTCCATTGTAATACCAAATACCAATAATTCCAACAAGAACTGCACCTACAATGATGAGTAAACTCTTTTTATTTTTATTGATAAAATCTTCAGATTTGCTAATCGTGTTTTCCAAATCTAGGTTTGATGAATTTTGATTTTCAGCCATTGCTTAAAGTTTGATTTTTAGAAGGCGCAAAAATACCCTTTTTTGTTTAAAGACAATGCATTATACCCAATTATTTCCACAATTAATTGGCAATAAAAGGGTATTTTTTTGATTTCTTAGCTATAAATCTCATCTTTGAAAGCATTCAGCATCTATGAAAATTCACACCTTAGCACTTCTAACCATTCTATCTACAGTTATATCATGTAGTAAAAAAACTCCAGATAGTCATCATGATCTAATTAGGTCAGCCTTTTTGAAAATACCCGATACTGCAAAGTGGAATGCTCAATGGTCAGAAGCTAATGTGCTAGTATTCCATACCATTGCTGAACCCAATACTTTACATCCAACCAACGGAAATTCACAACCTCGATATGAAATAAATTTATATACGCAGTGTCCATTAATTACCATAGATATCCAAACCGGTAATTTGAAGCCCATACTCCTGAAAAAACTACCTGAAAACACAACATTCTCCAATACACAAAAATTTGAGCTTATTCAAGGTATAGAATGGGATGACGGAAGCCCATTAAAAAGTGCAGATATAGCATTTACAATAAAAGCTAACTTAAATTTATTGACAGACAACCCCTTTGGTAAAAGTTACTTTGATAATGTAGATAGCATTATTATTGAAGATGATTTTAAATTTAAAATCGTATTTAAAAATCAACATCTTTCAAACGAAAGCATGCTGGCTGATGTGCCAATACTACAAGAAAAATTATATGATGAAAATTATTTACTGAGAGCGATATCTATTCAAAGCCTAAGAGACCCCAACTATATTAACCCCCAACTTGAAGAATGGAGTAAAAATTTCAATAATGATAAATATGGAAGAGAACCTCAATTGCTCAATGGGCTAGGTCAATATAAATTAAAAGAATGGTTAACGGGTGAAAGCATTATGCTGGTAAAAAAACAAAGTCATTGGTCAAGAAAAAAAATTATTGAAA
>JBDKJS010000228.1:0-21995 GCA_039806065.1 Bacteroidota bacterium
AATAATAATTATTGGTACTACTATTTCCGGCACCATCTACATTGCCAAGGCTTATAAAGTCCTGGCCATTGTTAGATCGTTGCACAATAAAATAATCGTTATTTAGTTCATTAGCTGTAACCCATTTACAATGCACCTCTTTACCTATGATGTGTGCATCAAACGAAAGTAAAGTAACTGGTAGTGGCGATCCAAATTGAATTGTTGCAAAGTCAGAAAAGCCAGTCATATTATTCCTTTTGGAGCATATAGCAGTGCTTGTGGCATCGCAATTTCCATTAATGGCCCAGCTTCCTATACCTGAGGGAGATCGCTTCATCACACTCCACATCATGCCTGTATTGTTGGTATGTCCGGTATTGAATAATGAGGCGGTATAGACACCTGATGGAGATGGAGTACTTGCATCCACGGTCCAGTATCCATGATTAAAGGATTGGTATTGGCTATAATCTGCTGTAGCACATTCATACGATGTAGGGCCATTGGGCACCGCGGGCCAACTATTAAAAGAAGCTAATAAAGAATAGCCAGAAGTAGGTGCGGTGGTATAGTTGATATTTATTCTTTCAAAACCCATAGAATTGTTTCCAACCGGAAAATCATAACTCCAGGCATTGGTTGCAATACTTCTTCTAAGGAATCCATTTACAAAGCTATTTACATTTCCTGTGCTGGAAGCGGAACTTGCTGTGTTGGTAATGCTTACTTCATTACTTGTACCGGTAATAATTCTACCATTGTTAAAAGTTAAGGTACCAGATGTGCCCAGTATCATGTTGCTATTGGCACCGCTTAATGTAACACCACTTCCGGTATGATTCATTACTACATTGTTTAAAATAAGTGATCCGCTATTGTTGATAAAAGTTTGTGCAGCAGCGCCATTAAATTCTAAAGTACCGGTAACATTGGTTAGTGTAGTGTTAGCGTTGGCATTATTAAAGTTACCAGCCAACCTAATATAACGGCCATTGGTATTAAGTACACTTGTATTGCTGTTGGTTGTAAGGCTTCCGCCAATGTCAATATCGTTGTTGAGCACCACGCTACCACCGGCTTTATTAATTAATAAGTTCGGAAACTTATTGGTTCCTGTTAAGCTTCCGCTTATATAATGTGTTACAGTTGGATCTGTAAATGCAATAGTTGCAGTAGGGGCGGCATTTAATGTTCCGTTATTGGTGAAGTTTCCACAAACGTTTAAGGTAACTCCAGCATTTATAGTTAAGGTAGCACCAGGCGCAATTATTACATTTTTTACCGTTTGGTTAGTGGTGAGTATGGGTTGGTTGCTAGAAGAAGGCACCACATTAGCATCAATAGAACAAATAGGGAAGCTACAGCCACCCCAATTGCTTGATTGATTCCAAAGAGTTCCCACACCACCTGTCCAACTTACCCCGCCTGATGTAGGCGCATAATTGATGGGCGAAGAGCCAAAATTCATAGTGAATCCAGAAGTAGAATTAGAAAAATTACTTACTTCAAGTAAATAAATATCACCAGCCGTTACAGCAATATTTGCATCATAAGCAGCGCCAAAGCCAGGATATGCACCTGGTGCGGTTCCGGCAGTAGTGGAAATTCCAGTAACACCAAGGAAACTATAGTTGCAACGTAAAGGAATGGCGCCAGCAGCAATATCGCTACAATTTACGGCACCCGTTCCACCAATTTTCCATAAGGCAAAATCATAATCTGTACACGCGGTGCTTGGTGCGCCAGGCCAATCATTGGGGATGATATCAAATGTAAGCGTACCATTATTGGCAATATTTATTTGATAGAACGCCCCACCTCTTTCGCCACTCAATAAACAATTGCCACTTGCGCCAGGAAAATCACAATAATTACCAAATGCCTGCCAACCTGGATCGCCCACCGAAATACTTGCATTACAAACAGGATTAGGAACACTACACTCTTGTCCAAATACGGTTGGTAAGGTTTGTGTAGTTGGGTCTATTGCTATGATACTGAAGGAACCTGTTCCACTATTGTATCCATCCACTGCTATGTAATAAGTTTGTCCGCTGGTAACATTTACTGTTAAATCAGCATTATAATTAATATTTGTTCCGCAGCTAGTGCCATTGTCATTGCAACCTACTAAAGACATGCTGCTGCCACAAGTGCCACTGTAAATAGCAATTTGGCTGTTGGTTAAAGACCCTGGGCTAAGTTTCACCCTTAGTTGATTTGATGTGGCCACTACACTGTACCAAACAGTGTTGATGGGGTTAGGAGTTGTCCAGCATGCAGGTGGGGCAGGTTCACTTGAGCCACTGCTGCAATTGTTATTGCCAAAAGTATATACCCCTGATGTAAGAGCTGTTGCATTACAAGGTAAATCATTGGCAGCGCCACTGCCAAATGAAGTCACATTGATATTATAATTAGCATTAAACGGAGTGTTCCAAGTGTCAATGATGATGTAATAAGTGCCAGCACCAGGAAGTATTACAGAACCGGTTAAAGTACCAGAGGTAGCACCTCCGCCATTTCCTATACAAGTAGTGCCAGCAGCACCCGGACATCCATTGTAAACTTGAAAACCTATATTATTAGTACTTGCTGCACTCAGTGTGATACTGATGCACTCTGCAGCAAGAGCTGTGTATCGATACACTCGATCCTCGCCACTTTCGTAAAGTGTGCCACAAGAACCAGTGCTAGCATTGGTATAATCATTGCCCATGCATGCAGTGCTATGATTGGTACCAGTATATGGAAGAGATGAAATATTTACAGGAACTGCACAAGTAGTACCACCGAGGGCACTAGCTGGGCTCGAAATGTTGATGCTATAAGTTGGAATACAATTTGGTGAAGGGAATTGATCTACCAATAAATAATAAGTATTACCAGCCACTACATTAGCACAAAAACTTTGATTGCCATCAGAGCTTTGGGAATAGGCCACACAAGTTCCTGGTGTTCCGCTACAAGAGCTCACCATTGGACATCCATTGTATAAAGTTAACCCAACCCAAGAGCTGGCGCTAGATAAGGTGAATGTAGAGGTTCCGCTTGTACTAGGAGTGAAAACAAAAACCTCATCCTCCCCACCGAAATAAGATGTGCTACCACAGGTGATGGTATTGCTTGCAGTTAAATCATTGCCTCTACCACAAGTGGTTCTGCCTACACTGTTATAAGGTAGGGAAGGCACAGTCACGGTACCGGTGCCGGTGCTACATCCACCAGCGCCAACGGGAGCTGAAATGGTCAAGTCGCTAAAAGCATTACAAGCAGGCGATGGCCATGAATCAAGGATTAAATAATAGGTAACACCACCTTGCAAACACACACTGAGAGTTTTATTCCCAGTCGAGCTTTGAGTATAATCTACACAAGTACCACCTTGCCCAGTCAGCGGACAACCTCTGTACAATACCAAGCCGGTATAAGTGCCAGAGGAAGTAAGGTTAATGGTTACTGTGCCATTTGATGCAGGGGTAAAAACCCAAACACGATCTTCCCCATTCAAGTAGTTATTGCCACCACATGTTATTAAATTTCCTGAGGTAAGGTCATTCACAGCACCGCAAGTAGTGCCAGCCCCACTACTATAAGGTAGTGAAGCCACAGTAGTTACCCCTGTGCCTAAACCAGTAGGACATGTTAATGGAGGAGCATACTTATAAACAAAAGTACCCAATCCAGACTGGTTAGCACAATTGTATTTATTTACCAAAACTCTAAAATTTGCAGTAGCAGTGGCTGTCCACTGTACATAGGACTGATTACCGCAGTAGTCATCATTGTAACCGGCTGCCCCAACAGGCGTTCCGGCATTATCTTGTATGGTTATTTGAGTGTCATAGGTGCTACTGCCCCCGTCTGCAGTGCAAAACGAAAAGTAATATACATTGCCAGCAGTGGCGGCAAAGGTAAAATACCTATTGCCATTTATATTAGTAGTTCCTACTGCACTCCAATTGGTACCTGGGGTTATGGTTCCGCCAGAGTTTCCACCGGTACATTGCGCATGCAAAGAAGTAGAAAAATAGTTAAACGCTAAAAAAAAGCACAGCAGTTTTATTCCGTAATTTTTACTCATGGTAAACGGGTTTAATGTAATGGTATGAACGAAGCAAATAACTTAGGGTTAAAGCTAAAAACCTTTTTTACATTCACAACACTTCAAAAAACTAAATATCCAGCATAAAAAGTGAACCTAATCTTACAGAAATTTTGAAAGGACCACAAGCGGCTCTCATTTAATAAAATTGGATTGAGGCCATTGCCACTAATGAGCTTCCAGCCAATTGTTTCCCATTCCAATGCCAATTTCAACTGGCACATTTAGTGGAATAGCATATTTCATTTTTTCACTTACGATCGATAATAGGATATCTTTCTCTTGAAGGAAGCAGTCAAACACCAATTCATCGTGCACCTGAAGCAACATTTTTGAAACAAGCTTGTTTTTTTTTATTTCCTTTTGGATATTTATCATGGCCACCTTAATCATGTCGGCAGCACTACCTTGAATAGGTGCATTGATGGCGTTTCTTTCAGCAAAGCCTCTTACAGTGGCATTGGCAGAGTTGATATCTCGCAAAAATCTTCTCCGCCCCAGAATGGTTTCCACAAAACCCTTGCTACGAGCATTGGCAATGCTTTCATCCATATAGTCTTTTATTCCGGGATATTGTTTGAAATAATTTTCTATTATTTCTTTAGCTTCCGTTCTACTTATGTTTAACCTATCGGCTAATCCAAAAGCTGAAATTCCATAAATTATTCCAAAGTTGACCATCTTTGCGTTTCGTCTCTGGTCACTACTCACTTCATTTAGTTGCACACCATAAACTTTTGCTGCAGTTGCGGCATGAATATCTTCACCGCTATTGAATGCAGCAATCATATTTTCATCTTTACTTAAGCTAGCCATTATTCTTAATTCTATTTGAGAGTAGTCGGCACTTAGTAGTTGGTAACTTTCATTTTTAGCAACAAAGGCCTTTCTTATTTCACGTCCTCTTGCGGTGCGTATTGGAATGTTTTGAAGGTTGGGGTTGTCACTACTTAAGCGACCGGTTACTGCCACCACTTGGTTGTAGGAGGTGTGTAATCTTCCCGTTTTCTTGTTTACCATTTGAGGTAAAACATCCACATAGGTGTTTTTTAGTTTTACCAGTTCCCGATAGTCAAGTATTTTTCTAACTATAGGGCTTTTATTTTCAAGTTTGCTTAATACATCTTCTCCGGTGCTATATTGACCTGTTTTAGTCTTTTGTGGTTTGTCTATAATTTTTAATTTTTCGAACAACACTTCGCCCACTTGCTTTGGTGATGAAACATTAAATATTGAACCCGCCAATTGTTGAATTTCTTTTTCTACAGTCACAATATCAACCGCTAATAATTTTGAAAAATCTTGAAGCGTTTTTGTGTCAAGATTTATTCCTTCGAATTCCATTTCTTGTAGCACATTCACTAATGGAAGTTCTACTTCATGCAATAAGCGCTCTAGATTACTAGTGGATATTTTTGGGGCAAATAATTCAAAAAGTTGTAATGTTACATCAGCATCTTCAGCAGCGTAATTGGCAATTTGTTCCATTGGTACATCCCGCATGTTGCCTTGTGTTTTACCTTTTTTACCTATCAGCGATTCTATGCTTACGGGTTCATAGTTCAAATAGGTTTTGGCCATGTAGTCCATGTTATGTCGCGCTTCTGGTTGCAATAAAAAATGAGCAATCATGGTATCAAATAAAGCACCGGTGATGTTTATATCGTAATTTTTTAAGATCGCTATATCATATTTAATGTTTTGTCCTATTTTTAGAATGGTATCATCTTCAAACACGTTTTTAAACAAACTCAATAATTTTATACAATCATCCTTACTTTCTGGCATAGGTACGTAGTAGGCCTCTCCTGTTTTAATGGCCAATGAGAGCCCCACAACTTCTGCGTCAAGCGTATCTAAGCTGGTAGTTTCTGTATCAAAACAAAATCTTTTTTTTTGATTAATTTCGTATATAACCTCTTGTATTAACGTCTCATTATTAAGAATACTGTAATGGTGAGGCGTGCTGTCTATGTTTTTATAATTAACAGGGTTGGTCACCTCAGCAGGATCTTCTTCAAAAAGAGATACCTGTATAGCATTTGTTTTAGTAGTATTGATTGGGCTTACATTATTGCTATTGTTTGAAGTAAAAGATTCAGCAAGTCGTTTAAATTCTAATTCAAAAAACAGGCTTTTTAGTGCTTCAATATTCCATTCATTTATTTTTAGATCCTCAGGCTTAATGTTGATGGGTACATCGGTAATAATTGAAGCAAGCATTTTTGATTGAATGGCTGCTTGTTTATTATTTTCTACTTTTTCTTTTAATTTTCCTTTCAGCAAGTGGGTGTTATCCAAAAGATTTTCTACACTATCAAAATGCTGTACTAATTGGGTTGCGGTTTTTTCTCCCACCCCTGGAATACCGGGAATATTATCTACAGCATCGCCCATCAGGCCCAAGATGTCTTTAACTTGTTCTACTCGGCTAATCCCCCAACGCTCACAAACTTCTTTTTCGCCTAATATTTCTGGTGGTGCTCCAGCCCTGCCCGGCTTGTATATAAAAGTATTTTTATCCACTAGCTGACCATAATCCTTATCAGGAGTCATCATAAAAGTGGTAAATCCATTTTTTTCAGCTTGTATAGCTAGGGTTCCAATAATATCATCTGCTTCATAACCACCTAATTTTACAATGGGAATGTTAAAAGCTTCAATAATTTGAGTGATGTACGGAATAGATTTAGCCAAATCTTCAGGCATCTCTTGCCTGTTTGCTTTATAATCTGAAAAAACTTGGTGTCTTTCAGTTGGTTCAGCAGTATCAAACACTACGGCTATGTGTGTTGGCTTTTCTTTTTTGATTACATCAAGCAAGGTGTTGGTAAAGCCAAACATGGCAGAAGTGTTTATACCCTTACTATTGATTCTATGGTTGTTACTAAATGCAAAATATGCTCTATAGATTAAGGCAAAAGCATCAAGCAAAAAAAGTTTTTTCTCCATTACTATTCTACTGTTTTATGTTTATTTCTGGCCCAACGCTTGTTGGCCTCTTTCTTTTTGTCTTTAATTATTTTTTTTGAAAATCGACCATCATAATAACCCGCTTTTACAGCAAGTGCCCGCTGAATAGCTTTCATATGTTTTACATTTTGCTTGTTAGTTTTTGCTGGCATCTATTTAAATTAAAGGTCACTGTTGCAATAAATAATTTTACTTTTGCAAGGTAAACAATAAAAGATAGATTTTTGAATGGAAGCATTAACAATGACCGCACAGCTCATCTTAGCATTGGCTATTTTAGTCACGCTGCACGAACTAGGTCACTATTTGGCAGCGAGAGCCTTTGGCATTAAGGTAGAGAAATTTTATTTATTTTTCGATGCTTGGGGGTTTAAGTTTTTCAGTTTTAAGAAGGGCGATACCGAATATGGAATAGGTTGGCTCCCCTTAGGTGGTTATGTAAAGATTAGTGGCATGATAGATGAAAGCATGGATAGAGAGGCAATGAGTAAACCACCACAGCCCTATGAATTTCGATCAAAGCCTAGGTGGCAAAGGCTTATTGTCATGCTTGGCGGGATCATCATGAATGTGATTCTAGGAATAGTAATTTATACTTTCATGTTGCTGCACTATACTGAAAGTTATTTACCTGCGGCCAATGTAACAGATGGAATTCAGGCTTATGATTTGGGCCTCAAGGCAGGCCTGCGCGATGGAGATTTAGTAACTGAAATCAATGGGAAGCCTTATGAACGTTTCGAAGACTTGTTAGGAACAAAAATTTTATTTGGAGCTGATCTTACAATCATTCGCGGAGGCCAGAAGCTGGTCACTACTGTACCGAATGACTTTTACAAGTCGGTTAAAGAGGCCGGAAGTGGCAATTTTATCGGCACCAGACAAAGCTGCTTGCAAATAGAAAGAGTAGAGCCGGGAATGCCGGCATCATCAGCTGGTGTTAAAGAAGGGGATAAGCAAATAGCAATTGAAGGATTGCGCACGATGAGCATTGCAGCAGTACAAACTAAATTAAAAAATTTGAAAGGGAAGCCGGTTAGCATAACCGTGTTACGTGGAACAGATACTTTAACACTCATGCCGGTGGTTTCTGATAGCGGTAGAATAGGCGTTGCATACAAACCATTTTTGGGAAACTATCCAATGCAAGCATATGGATTGAGCAAGGCACTACGCTATGGCACTCACGATGCATTTCAAGCGATCATTGTAAATATAAAAGGGCTTAGGCAAATATTTAAAGGAAAAGAAAAAGTGGGCGATAGTCTTCAGGGGCCAGTTGGAATTGCACGTGAGTTTGGTGGCATATGGAATTGGGCACGCTTTTGGATGTTGACAGGATTACTAAGCATGGTGCTGGCATTTATGAACTTGTTGCCAATTCCTGCCTTAGATGGAGGCCATGTACTGTTCTTATTAATAGAAATGATTACCCAACGAAAATTAAGTGATAAATTTTTAGAGAAGGCACAAATGGTAGGGATGATATTATTGCTTTCCTTAATGATCTTTGTTTTTGGGAATGATATTTTTAAGGCTTTAAGCTAAGGGCTAATTTGTAAAATTCGCAACCCACTATTAATATCAGCAAATACTATTTGTTGATTATAACCATCAACACAATCTCCTTGTGTGATAATATATTTTACTTTCTTAGCACGGAGTGTTTCATTTAAACAATTAGATGTAGCTAAACTATTGCCTACATACTGTCCTTTCGTTAAAAAGGCCAACAAGGCATGGTCAGTGTAGTGGAAAGGATATTTATCATTGCAATGAATGGTAGCAAAATGTTCGAATTGAAACGTATAATTATTTGACGCTAATTTTATTGCATGCCAATTGGCACGTTCTGTATGGTAACTTTCAGTTAAAATTTTAGCGGGGTTCTTAAATAATGTTACTAAGCTCACATCCCTATCCGCCCCTAGCAATAGTTCTTTATAATTTTTTTTTACTGTTAATGATACAAGTAGTACTCCTAGCAGCAACCCAGCCAATCTAAACATTCGCTTTCCCTGAAGCAGGTTTTCTGCCATGGCCATGGAGGTGGATAATATTAACAGCCTACAGACCCACAAGTACCGTTCATGTACAAGAATAAGAGAATATCCCACATAGAGCATTATTATTGCCAGCATGCAATTGACCAGCACAGTTTCATTTTTAGCAATTTTGTTTTTAAAGAATAAGGTAAAAATAAAAATAACGATCAACCACACTAATCCCGCCTGTCTATTAAAGTCGGCATAATAGATACTCATCAAGTTACGCTTTACAGTATTAACCCAAAGATTAAAATCTGTTAAGTTATTCCATGGCGCTGAAGGGGTAATGGTAGTATAACTGTGAGGACTTTCCCAAGCGCACACATGCTCATTAGATGGGTTTAAAAGACCCCCATTAATTATTGGTAAAAAAACAACGGGCTTTACTCCTGGGCTTACCTCTTTCGAAAGGTTGAAGTTAGCCGCATAACTATAAACAAACTTTTGTTGAATCCCACTTTGAAAAGCCACAAATCCTCCGCATAAAATTATCGCTGTTAGAATGGCAGCTAAAAAATTTCGAATTTGATGATGCTTAAAATAATAGGCACAGTGCATCTTGTACCACAATATATTCATCACTAAGAAGTGACCTGCAAAAAACATTAACCCAGTGGCTTTGGTGAAAAACATGATTGATGCTGCCAGGCCTATACGCCAACCGTAGAAAGAATTTTCAGGATTTTTTATTTTTACCATTAAGTTTAAATAGTAAAGCACCGCACCTACAAAAAGTAAATCAGGACTGAAGGTGTAAAGCGAAATGTTAAGAACAACCAACCAGCCAACGGATAGTGACATTACATTAGCAATGGGCCCAAGTTGAAAATTTTTTATCAATAAGATTAGTTGATAAAGTACACCGACACTTATGAATAGCTGAACCGTACGAACTATCCATACTACATCAAGGCTCATATTGATCAATGGAGCAGTGATAAGGGGAAGTAAAGGGCTCCAATAGCCATTGCCCAAGACCGCTACATTTCCAGCCTTTAATTGTCGGGCAATGTTTAGGTAGGCGATGGCATCAGGATTGTCGGGGAAAAACTCAAAGAAAGGATACAACCATAGCTGTGCCAGACATAATAGGAAGATCATGACAACCTCTGTTTTTATGAATCGCTCTAAACTCATCGATGCTAAGATAGAAAAAGGACTCAATTGCTAACACTCTCAGTGGCCAATTGTAGGATAAAGTGGGTGTATTGAACGCAATAGATTATATTTGCAAAAAAACATCTATTAATGTCAACACATACAGCTACTAATTCTGGAATTTCAGAGGCCTTACATGCATTAGGCCTTCAAAACATAAATAAAGGCGCTACAACCGGCACCAATTGGTTTGATACCAAAGGCGAATTATTAGAAAGCATTTCAAGCACCGATGGAGCACTGATAGGGAAGGTGCAACAAGCCACAGCATCAGATTATGAGCACATAATTGCAAAGGCAGAAGAAGCCTTTAAGTTATGGCGCACAGTGCCCGCACCCAAGCGAGGTGAAATAGTTCGTCAAATAGGTGATAGGCTACGTGCCTTCAAAGAGCCACTTGGAAAGCTAGTGTCCTATGAAATGGGAAAAGTATACCAAGAAGGCTTAGGTGAGGTACAAGAAATGATAGACATTTGCGATTTTGCAGTGGGTCTCTCACGCCAGCTGTATGGTTTAACCATGCACAGTGAGCGCCCGATGCACCGCATGTATGAACAGTACCATCCCCTAGGAATAGTGGGCGTGATTTCAGCATTTAATTTTCCGGTAGCTGTTTGGAGTTGGAATGCAATGTTGGCATTGGTATGCGGTGATGTGGTAGTTTGGAAACCGAGCAGTAAAACTCCACTTTGTGCAATTGCAGTTCACAAAATATTAGAACAAGTATTAATAGACAATAAAGTCCCAGAGGGAGTAATGAGTTTGGTGGTAGCAAGTTCAAAACACGTAGGGGATAATTTTCTAGCAGACACGAGGGTTCCACTTATTTCAGCTACTGGTAGCACTAGGGTGGGTAAACGAGTAGGTAAAATCGTTGGCGAGCGGCTAGGAAGATCTCTTCTTGAGCTTGGAGGAAATAACGCTATCATCATTAGTGAACAGGCAGATCTTGATATGGCCATAAGAGCTGTGCTGTTTGGAGCAGTAGGAACCGCAGGCCAAAGATGCACTAGCACACGAAGGCTCATTATTCACCACAGTATATATGATAACTTTAAACAAAAATTAGTTAATGCTTACAAAGGAATTAGAATAGGAAACCCACTAGATAGTGCAACTTTAGTAGGCCCATTAATTGATCAATCAGCGGTTGCAGATTTTAATACGGCCATTACACGAGTAAAGGAAGAAGGTGGATCTATTTTATGTGGAGGAGAAACACTTAGCGGTAAGGGATATGAAAGCGGTTGCTATGTGGTACCGGCCATTGCTGAGGTTAGTAAAAATTTGCCCATAGTATGTCATGAAACTTTTGCTCCCCTACTTTATATTATGAAATATCAAACAATAGAAGAAGCAATCAATTTACAAAATGATGTACCACAAGGACTTTCATCAGCCATCTTTACCAAAAACATCTTAGAGGCAGAACAATTTCTAAGTCATGCAGGAAGCGATTGTGGCATAGCCAATGTAAATATTGGCACAAGTGGTGCTGAAATAGGAGGAGCGTTTGGTGGTGAAAAAGAAACAGGAGGGGGAAGGGAAAGTGGTAGTGACAGCTGGAAAATATACATGCGCAGACAAACAAATACTATCAATTACGGAAATTCACTTCCACTGGCACAAGGAATAAAATTTGACTTGTAGTATTGGGCACACGAAACCTGCTGAGTCAAATTAATACATTAATACATTTATACAAAAACTGTTATTATGCCAAAGCTGGACTTTGGTAATTATTGTTAGCTTATTTACTTTTTTTAAAACTACAAAAATGAAAAAAACAGTTTTTACTTTTTTATTCTTAGCTCTTACCATAGCGTTATTTGCAGGCTTACAAAACGTTAGTTCTAGTGATGATGGGCGGGCAGGCCGTACCGGAGCTCCTGGTGAAGGAACTTGCCGTGATTGTCATGATAGTTATGCGCTCAATGCTGGAGGAGGATCCATTGAACTGAGTGGAAATATGCCCAATTGGGAATACAACCCTGGCCAAACCTATAGCCTCAGTATTAAGGTGGCTCGCACAGGCACCAGCTTATTTGGTTTTGGAATAGGCGCCTTTAGTGCTACCAACACCAACACGGGCAATCTCGTTGTTACTGATCCAGTAAAAACACAAATCAAATCTAGCAATGTAATGGGGTTGGGCACAAGAAGAAATGTAGTTCACCAATTAAATGGAGGAGCCAGTGCCGATTCTGCAATTTTCAATTTTGATTGGGTGGCACCCCTCACCGGGCCCACCACTTTTCACTTCGCTGGTGTTGCAGCTAATGGCTTGGATACCACAGCTGGCGATTATGTTTATAAATCGCAGCAGGTAGCCACACTGGCCACCACCAATGGTATTTCCTATAATGGAGTGTTTGATAAGGCTAGTGTTTTTCCCAATCCAGTTAAGGACCAATTTTTTTTAGAGTTAAATATTATCTCAGCTAGCCATGTTAGACTTGCACTTACCGATATCATGGGGAAGTTAATTTATCAATACCCAATCCAATATGTTAATCCAGCATCGCCCCAAAACAGCTACCAACTCCCAGAAGCTACAGCTCCTGGTACTTATATTTTAATGGTTTCTACTGACCATTGGCGAAAACAAATCCCTATAGTAGTAAAATGACCATTTGCTTGTTAATATTAATATTAGATAAGCGGTTTTGCATTAGGTTAGCATAAAAATTATTGGTTTATTTGTAATATACCCTTGAGGTACACCGCAAACCTTTTAGGCCACTCTCATGTTCTATTACTACACTGCATTGTATGTAGTAAATAGATGTGGAATTAAACAGTATTAAAATTATGAAACTAAAAGGAAAGATAAAGTTCACCAATCCTGAACAAAATCAATTTTATAATGTACTGCGCAAGCGGGTTGATCAATACTTTATTGATAAAAAAATTAGTAAACATGCCAATGGTGCCATGATTATAAAAACGGTGGTTCTAATGTTAGCCTACCTTCTTCCGCTAGTTTATATGGCGATTAATGCTGCACCGCAAGGAGTTGTTTATGTTCTGTACACTTTTATTGGATTGGCGTTGGCAGGCATAGGCATGAGTATAATGCATGATGCTAACCACGGTGCTTACAGTAGTAGCGACACTGTGAATAAGTGGGTGGGCCTTTCATTGAATCTATGTGGTGGCAATGTTACCAATTGGAAATTGCAGCATAATATTTTACATCATACCTATACCAATATTGTTCATATGGACGATGATATAGCAGATAGGTTGGTGTTAAAAATGAACCCTCATACTGCAGTAAAATGGTATCATGCCTTTCAACCAATTTACGCTTTCTTTTTTTATGGGCTCCTTACGCTTTATTGGGTTGTGGCCAAAGACTTTGTTCAATTCAATCAGTTTATTAATAATAAAGTTAATACGAACACTAGATCACAAAATGCAAGAATGTTTATAGGAATAATACTTGCAAAACTGTTGCACATAGGGCTCTTTGTATTAATCCCAATATTTATATTGGGATATGCTGCCCCTACCGTTCTACTTGGTTTTATTGTCATGCACTTTGTAGCTGGATTTATACTTACATTAGTTTTTCAACTTGCACATACAGTGGACGAAACGAGCCACCCTCTTCCTAATGATGAAGGAAATATTGAGAATGACTGGGCAATACACCAAATGAATACAACAGTGAATTTTTCACCAGATAATGCTATATTATCATGGTATGTTGGCGGCCTTAATTATCAAGTAGAACACCATCTGTTTCCCAGAATATGTCATGTTCATTATCCGGCCATTGCAAAGATTGTTCAACAAACAGCCCTAGAGTTTAATGTGCCTTATTTACAACACAACAGTTTTACAGGAGCCGTTGCATCGCATGTTAGGGCATTACAGAAATTCGGAAAACTTCCTTCCCTTAACGAAGCCATTGGATAACTTCACGTGAAACTTATCTGATTGATGACACTTATTCAATCTGAAAGTAAATCTTTTCAGCATCCTTGATGGCACGGGCTTGCCATCTTAGCTAATTCATTTTCCTAAACGTTTGATAGCATCTTCGGTATTCTTTCGGTCATCAGCTTCTAATGGAAGCAACGCCTTCCTTTTTAGATATGCCAGTGCAACAGCATCTTCTTTTTTTAAGATATGAAAGTAACTCAAGTAAGAAAAAGCCTCTACCATGGCGCCCAAGTTTTTGGTATTGTATTTACCATTGGTTGCAGAGTCTTCTTCTGCTATGGTGAGTAATTTTTCATAGAACGGTTTTGCTAAGCCTAATTCGCTAGTGGTATCCAGCTGTGAATTAGCTTTTGCGCGCCAAAGCCAGCCGCTTATATATTTAGGAGATAGTTCATTGGTTTTTAAAAATGAACTATCGGCCATTTGGAATTCCTTACTAAAATAATAGGCACGTCCCAAGTTAAAAAAGTCAATAGCTTTTGCATCCTTACTTGAAACTTTTTGGCTTAGTGTTACAATGGCATCGGCAAATTTTTTACCTTTTATTTGAAGGTTGGCCATTTCACCTAGTAAATCTGTTTTAGAAGGGTCTTTGGTATAGGCTAATTTATAATAGACTATAGCAAGGCTGTCTCGCTTGTTGGCAGCATATATTTTACCCCGATATTCTAAGTCAAGGGCTGTAATTTTACTAGGTTCAATATTTGTAAAAAGTTGATCAATATTGCTAATAGCATTTGCACTATCCTTTAATTCACAATAGCTATAAGCGTTTACTCTGGATAAAGTTAAGTTATCACCGCCACAATTGTTCAATTGTTTTGTTTCGGCAATGGCTCCTGCATAGTCTTTACTTAAGTAAAGGAAAGAAGCATATCTTATTCTTGCACCACAATTATTTTTAGATAATTCTAAATACTTTCTATATTCTTCTTTAGCTTTTTCTAATTTACCTTGTTTAAAATAAGTTTCTCCTAGTTCACGATGAGCAGGTGCATAATCAGGACTAAGCGCAATAGCATTTTGAAACTCTTGAGCAGCACCCTCATAATTAGTGGTGCGTTTGTAAAGCTTACCTTTGTTTACAATAGCACGTACTGCATTTTTATCAAGTGTAATTGCTTGGTTATAATAATCTGCCGCTAGCGTACCATTAGCACGTTCAGTAAAAATGTCACCAAGAATTATTTTAACGTCTGCATTTTTGGAGTCTATTTTCTCGGCTGCTTTTGCATAGTTTTCGGCAGCAGTTAGGTCTTTTGTGTTACTCCTTGTTAATGCATCAGCAGCTTCTATATAAGCAATGGTGTTTTTGGGGCCAGCAGCAGTTATTGCTACGCTTATAGATAATTTGGCCTTTTCGGTTTTATCTACCGCCTCGGTATATAGGTCACCGCTTTTTTTAATAGAAGCGCCCACCAGCTCCATTCTCATGCCCAATTCTTTCATTTCAATAGCTTGACTTGCGCCATCCATTCTTGATAGTTCGAGATTCAATATTTCGAGTTCTTTCGATTTGCTATCCATTTCTTTTTTTATCTGAGCAGGTTCGTATTTTTCCAAATCTATCTTTGCTAAGCCTATTTTATTTAGAACATTATTTGGGTCGAGGTTCAATCCGCTGTTGAAAAGAACTGCTGCTTCATCTATTTTCTCGGCAAGTAATAAGTTTTCCCCTGCATAGTAATAAGTTTCAGCGGTTGGATTGTGCTGTAACAAACTTTTGAATAAAGCCTCAGCTGCTTCAAATTGTTCAAATTCTGTAAGCTTGCGAGCATCGTTCAGTGTTTGTGCATTGGCACTCAAAAAAAAGGTTATGAATACTATAAGCGTTAAAAAAAATTTATTAATCATATTTACTAGATTTAAGAATGAACATTTACTATTCTAATAGGTACTGTAGCTGGCAAGAGGCCCATCAATCGTATTAATCGTTGACCGGTGTCACCAGCAAGGAAGCTTGCAAAGCCCGTGCCAAGTCCGCTCCTACCTTCCCTGCTGATGGTAAATACCTCACGTATAAATGGATATTTTTTTGTAGCGATAAATGCTTGTTGAGGAGTAAAATAGTCTGCCATGCTGCTATCTACCCCTTCTTCCGAGATACTTATTACTTGAATATTTTCCTTCTTTGCTTTTACAGAGTCGCTATCTAAATCACTCAACCAATTTATGCTGATAACGCCAATTGCGTTTTGATGTTTGCTGATGTAGTCAATTACTTCTAGATTACCATTTAAGGCATAAGCATTGTTGGGTAGTTTGTTTTGGTTAGAAAGAAATCGCTCTGTTAAAAACCTGAAATTAATAGACCCTGTACGATCATAAACCAATACGATGCTATCTTTAGCCATGGTTGATTTTAGTTGGTTCCAATTGGTGGTACTGCCATTTATAATTTCTGCTACTTGATTGTGCAATAATCTTTCGATCGAATTTTTCTTATTGCATATTAATGCAACGGCATCATAGGCTATTTTAGTGTGAATGGGAATAAGCTTACGGTTGGTAAAAACATCGTTTTCATGGGGTAAAAGTTTGCGGCCAGTTATGGCTATTCTTACACTATCATTGTTTAGTAGCTCATTAAATACAAGTGTTTCTGGCAAATACTTTACCCTTATTTTTGCCCTATTATAAAGGTGCATAAATGTATCGACTTCTACTTGAATGATAGGCTGGTATGCCTCATCACAAAGAATTAGAATATCTCCACTGGTAGGAGTGTCAGTAAATTTTGGTTTGTTGGTTGGGCTACAAGCGCTAAGAAAAACAGCCACAAATAAAAGTAATTGAAAATATTTATAATGAAGCTTGATCATTGGAATCGCTATTAGTTTGGTACCATTTATAAAATCTAAACAGCGCATAGCATATAAATAAACTACCTAAAATTTTTCTGTTGATTTTTGCTAAAAAACCCACCTCCCAGTTGCATATAAGAAGAAGGCCTACTATTACATAGGCCAGTATCATTAACAGGTTAAACGTAGTCTTAATTTTGCTGTTCAATAAAAAATTTATTTAAGTGTAAGGTTAATAGGTATGCTGTATTGTACCATTACATTTCTCCCATTTTGTTTGCCCGGTTTCCAGTTAGGCATGCTTTTGATAACCCTTAGTGCTTCTTCATCACATCCACCGCCAATTCCTCTAGCAACTTTAGCATCTTTTACATCACCATCTTTATCTACCACAAAGGTTACATAGACTCTCCCTTGAATACCATTTTCTCTAGCCATGGCAGGGTACTTAAAGTTTTTATAAATATAATCATACATTTTTTCTTGTCCACCTGGAAATTCTGGCATTTCCTCTACAACCAAAAATACTTTGCCTTCATCAGGGTCGGCCACTACAGGATTTTCAGGGGGTAGATCTACGATTTCTTCTCCCTCTTGTGTGACGGTACTCACTGTAGTTTCTTTAATTTCCTCTTGAGTAGGAGGTGGTTCTTCAAGCTCTTCGTCTTTTACCACTTTAGGTGGAGTGAACTGAATTGTTTTTTGTACTGGTGGCGGAGGTTCCACTGGTGGCGGAGGTGGGGTAGTTTTATCTACAGGAGGGGGTTCGCTAAGTTCAACAGGGGTGGTAATTACCACTTTATCATTAGCTGCACTTTCGTTTATTTTATTTATCAATACAGGTATGCCCACCGCTAATGCTACTGTAGTAAGTGAATAAACCATTGCCATTACAATGCGATGGTTGTATTTGCTTCTAATTACATAAGCGCCATAGTTTTTATTTCTATTTTCAAATACCAATTCTACACGTTCGTGGTTGGTAGCATCATTCCAATTATTAAGTAAGGCCATAATGTTGTGCTATTTAGTATTGGCTATTAACTGTTTTTCGCTGTCAGATAAATCAATAATGGCATAAGTTGCCACATTACAAACTAGCATTTCATCTAGCATATCAACTAGGTTTTTGTAGCGCGATTTTTCATCAGGTTTAATGAGAACAAATAGTCCTTTCATCTTTTGAGCATTCTTAACCATAGCTTTGCGAGCCCTAATTTCATCATCCTTGTTAGGAATTAGTTTTTTAGTTACGCTATCGTCAACCATTCGCACTTGTTGATCCATAAATTTATTTTTCTCTAAAATAATTTTATGTATGCCATTAGGACTATCAAGAGAATAGTTGGCCACATTAGTTACTGGAGGTGCGCTAGGATCATCACCAATACCCATGTACCAAATTATTCGGTCATTTTCTGTTAATAATACATTCATGGTCATTGATTCGGGAAACTTAGTGCCATCATCTTCTTTAGGCTTGTCTTTTACCGGCATGGTTATATCCATTGTTTTAGGCTTGCTAAAAGTGGTAGTTAACATGAAGAAGGTGAGTAGTAAAAATGCCAAGTCTACCATAGGAGTCATGTCTATGTGAGTGCTTGCTTTTTTAGCTCTTACTTTACTGTGTTTGCCTTTTCCTCCACCGGAGTCGTTTTGTTGTACTTCAGCCATTGATTAATAGATTTCGATCTTTGTACAATTAAATTATTTATTTTTTATCTGCTTCGCCAGCACCTTCCATATTGGTTATAAGGGCAAATCGATTTGCCTTATTGTCCTGGAGAATAGAAATTACTCTTTTAATAGTAGGAATATCGGCATCTTGATCTCCTTTTATTGCAAGATTAAATTTAGGGCCTTGTAGCCTAGCTATTCTTACCCAATCTGTAAGTTCGTTTTGAAGAGAATCGTGAGGTATTCCCTTGCTGGCTTCGTTCATTCGCTTGCGCTCTTCTTCACCTGCTGAGAGAAACTTTTTCATATCGGCCATTGATTGGCCTACAGAGCTTAGTACTGAGAATCGTTTCACCTCATCTTCTGTAAATTTAATTTCGTATCGCTCACCAAGTTTTTCAATAATATTTTTACGTACACCCTTTCCATCAACATTAAAGAATACCCTTCCCTTGCTATCAACTGTTAGTGTGATTACATCTTTCTCAGGAAGTAAAATTTCACTAACAGATGAAGGGGTGTCTACAGTTACCGGTTCATCAGCTCGAAATTGGGTGGTAAGCATGAAGAATGTTACCAATAGGAATGCCAAGTCCACCATGGGTGTCATATCCAACGAAGGACTTTTCTTCGGTATTTTTATTTTAGGCATTGCTGTTTTTTTATTAAGAGTTTAAAATAGGTGGATTCCACAAGTGGAATGAAAAAAAATTACTCTTTATTGTTGGCAGCAAAAGATTGTACCACACTGTAGCCTGCCTCATCTATACCATAGGTAATGCTGTCAATTTTGCTTGTAAAGTAATTGTACATAATAATGGCTATGGCAGATGTGATGATACCAAGGGCAGTATTCCAAAGTGCTTCAGATATACCAGTAGAAAGAGCAACAGCATCAGGAGCTCCTGCCTGGGCTAATGCAGCAAATGCCTTAATCATACCAAATACAGTACCTACTAGTCCTGTAAGTGTGGCTATAGAAGCAATGGTAGAAATGATTACCAAATTTTTAGAAAGCATAGGAAGTTCTAGGGTAGTGGCTTCTTCTAGTTCTTTTTGTATGGCCAGTACTTTTCTTTCTTTATCAAGGTTTTTCTCGGCCTGCATGTGTTCATATGCTTGAAGGCCGCTGTTCACTACATTGGCAATGGATCCTTTTTGATCTGCACAAGCTTTACGGGCTGAATTCAGATCACCCTTTGAAAGGGCCGCTCTAATTTTTTGGATGAATGATTGCACATTTCCTGTGCCTTTAGATTTTCCAACAGTTATAAACCTTTCTATAGAAAAGGTTAGCACTATTAAAAACTGTGCAAGCAAAACAGGCACCAAGAATCCTCCTTTATACATAAGCGCCAAGAAATCACCAGGAAGGGGGTTCAACTCGCGATTGCCATCCTGAAAACGGCTTGGATCGCCCATCACAAAATTCCAGATTAAATAGCCAATTAATAATGCTACTGGTATAACAATTAACGCCAACATAGCTTGTATGTTGTTACCTGATTTGGGTTGGTTACTCATGTTTGAAATAGATTTTAAAATTTATATTATTTGCTTATTATTTGTTTTGATTGATTGTTTCACAATTTTTTAACATCCACCATTTAGGGAAGGCAATATTAGTGAAACAAACTAAATAGTCAAATTAATGAGTGTAATTTAACGGTAGTTTATTAGTTGAATTGCCCTTGTTTAGTCACATAATTGTAAAAGAGGAACAGGAAAGAGGGGTAATTTGAGAAAGGTAAAAAATTGCAATCAGGAACCTCACATAACATAGAGGTTAACCAATTCAAAATCAATCAATGAAAGTTAAATTTTAAAATTGGTTAGAAGGTTTGGCATGAGCCCTAAGGTAAGGGCAGCCATACCGATTAATACCAATATTGATTTTTGTTGGAAGGTTAACCTTGCCGATTCAGTAGGGGTGGGATCTAGAATTCCAATAATTGGCCTAAAGTAGTAGAACACACCTATGAGAGACCCTACTATGGCAATTAGGCTTAAGGCTATGTTTCCAGCGTTGATACTTTCGCTAATAAGTAAATACTTGCCAAAAAACCCGGCCAAGGGTGGAATTCCGGCTAGCGATAACATGGTAATTATCGTGGCAAAAGCTAGCAATGGTTGTTTGTAACCAAGTCCTTTGAAGGCATCCACATGGTCATTTCCTTTAAGTGTTATTACATAATTTAAAATACAAAAAGCGCCAATTGAGGCAATGTTATAGGAGATGCTGTAGAACAAAAGACCTTGTGAACTGCTGTTGGGGAGTGCAGTAAGGCTTAGTAACATATACCCTGCATGTGCAATGCTACTGTATGCAAGCATTCTTTTCACACTAGTTTGATAAGCGGCCATGATATTTCCAGCCAAAATGGTAGTAGCTATAATAATCCAAAGTGTTTGCTGAAAATGTGGGTTAAAGCTGGTAAACGCTCCTTTAAATAGCTGGTAAAATGCAGCAAAAGCTGCAGTTTTTACAAGAGTACTCATTAATGCAGTTACCATAGTTGGCGAACCTTGGTAAACATCAGGAGTCCAAAAGTGAAATGGAGCGGCACCCACTTTAAAGCACATGGCCGTAAAAACCATTAGCATTCCTGCAAGTGCAAGTTTATTAGCCGACCCATTAGAGAACACGGTGGTTATTTCCTCAAGTTTAAAACTTTGAGTGGCACCGTAAAGAAGAGCTATCCCAAATAATAAGAACCCAGAAGCAAAAGCACCCAATAAAAAATATTTGAATGCGGCCTCGTTACCAGATAGATTTTTTTTATTGCTTCCTGCTAAAACGTACATTGCTAAAGAGAGAATTTCTATGCCGATAAATAGCACAATCATATTGCCAAATGAAACCATCATCAGCGCCCCTACAGTTGCAAATAGTACCAATGCATAATAATCAACCTTAGTGGATATGTTGCTCAGATATTGATGGGCCAGAAGAATCCATAATAAAACAGTACCCAAAATCACAATAGAAATAGCAGTAGAAAAATTATTAATGGAAACCATTCCATTATAGTAGGTTGCTTGGATGTTCCAATCTAAAACACTTGTAACTATTGCCGCAATAAGTCCAGCCACAGCAATGAGTCCAGTAGCTTTTTTAATAGAAAAAATTTCGGTAAAAAGTGTGAGCAATCCGGCTATTGATAAAACTATTATTGCATTCATTAGTGTGTATTTTAATGAGGTAAGATTTCTTATTGATTATAATCTTATTTGGCTATCGATGTGGTTAATAACCATATTTAAATAGATTTACAATCCTTTTAGTTGAATGATATT
>JBDKJS010000229.1:0-3113 GCA_039806065.1 Bacteroidota bacterium
GTAAGAGTAGAGAAAAAGAAATGTTGGCCAGAAGTAGGGCTGTTGCACGTACATTGAACTTACAAATGAAGCTGAGTGAAATTGAAGTACAGGCCGATGGTAAAAAAGCTACTTTCTTTTATACGGCTGATGATCGGGTAGATTTTCGTGAACTTATTAAAATATTTGCTGGCGATTTCAAAGTAAAAGTTGAAATGCGCCAAATTGGTATTCGTCAGGAAGCCGCAAAAGTAGGCGGTATCGGCAGTTGCGGCCGTGAACTATGTTGCAGCACTTGGCTCAATGATTTTAAAAGCGTGAATACTACCGCTGCCCGTTACCAAAATTTATCGATTAATCAAACCAAATTAAGCGGACAATGCGGCCGACTGAAATGTTGTTTGAATTATGAGCTTGATACCTATTTAGATGCGCTTCAACATTTCCCGGATTATGCAGATACATTAGATACGATGATGGGTACTGCTTTCTTGATCAAGAAAGATATCTTCAAAAACCTGATGTGGTACACGCTTCCGAATAATAACAAGCATTATCCGCTTACTATTCAACGTGTGAAAGACATTAAACGCATGAATCAACAGGGGCAGAAAGCAGAGGAATTACAAGCTGTAGAAATCATCAATAAAAAGCAAACAGAGGCAGAACCTGCTTTTGTAGAACTAGTTGGACAAATTAGTTTGAAAACCCTTGAGAAAAACGAGCGCCGTAAGCGCGATCAGCAGCGTAACCAACAACAAAATCGTGGCCCACAAAGAGATCCCCGAGACCAACGTGGCGGCCCGCAACAAGGAAGAAATAATCCGCCAAGAGGTAATAATCCAAGGCCTAGACCAGGAGGAAACCCGAATAAATAAGATACGAGTTGCGGGTTGCGAGATACGAGTTGCGGGTTGCGAGATACGAGTTTTAAACTTTATTTTTACTGCCGAACTTTATCCCGTATCCCGTATCCCGTATCCCGTATCCCGTATCCCGTATCCCGTATCCTATAACTCTCCTTTCACAAACTCCATCAATCTCTTAATATAATCAGGCGTAAGGTTAAATTCCAATCCCGCGGCTGCATATAACTCAGGTAATGTTTTTGTTCCACCTAAACTCAGTGCCTTCATATAATTTGCTAATGCTGCGTTTTTATCTTGCTTGAATTGCATCCATAAACCAATGGCACCCAATTGCGCAATACCATATTCAATATAATAAAATGGCACTTCAAATAAATGCAATTGACGCTGCCAACCAATAGCTCTATAACTTTCTAAACCACTATAATCAATAGCATCGGTAGAAAATTCATTAAGAATGGCTAACCAATTTGCCGTTCTTTCTTCAACGGTATGTGTTGGGTTTTCATATACCCAATGTTGAAATTTATCGATGATAGCGATCCAAGGAAAAATAGTAATTGTTCTTTCTAATTGATGTTCTTTAGCACGTTGCAATTCTTCTTCATGATCAAAAAAACTATGCCAATAATCCATGCTGAATAATTCCATCGCCATGCTTGCCACTTCTGCAATCTCCATTGGATACTCTTTAAAAGCACTCAATGATAATGGATGAGCAAGAAAAGAATGTACCGCATGGCCGCCTTCGTGCACCATCGTAGTTACATCACTCATTTGTGATGCAGCATTCATAAAAATGAAGGGAGCGCCACTTTCGGCAAGTGGACAATTATACCCCCCTGGTGCTTTCCCTTTTCTGCTTTCTAAATCAAAATGATTAAGTTCTTTCATTTTACGCAGACAGTCGGCAAAAAATGGATTGAGTTGTTCAAAACATGTTACTGATTTTTCATACAAATCATTGCCATCTGTAAAGGGCTTCAAAGGCTTGGTACCGGCGGGTTCTGCTTCAGTATCCCAAGGGCGTAGTGTATCTAAACCCAGTTTTTCTTTCTTCTTTGTATAAATATCATTTACCAATGGCAACACATGTTGCTTCACTGCTTCATGAAATTGAAAACAATCTTCTTTATTATAATCAAAGCGACCGAGTTCTTTAAATTTATAATCTCTATAGTTTTGAAAATCAGCATTTACGGCTACTGCTTGTCGCTTCGCAATTAAAGTACTATATAATTCATGCATAGCCGTAGCATCTTGCAAGCGGCGTTCTTGAATTTTACGATACACTTGTTCTCGAAGGTTTCTGTCTTCGCTTTCTAAAAACTTTCCTGCTTGTTGTAAAGTAAATTCTTCCCCATTTACTTCGATCGTCATTTTACCTGCAATAGCACCATACTGTTGTTGTAGCACACTTAATTCAGCTTGAATAGGAATATTCGCTTCGCGGAAAAGTTCAATACTTTTTTTAACTGACCTTAAATAAGTATGGTATAATGCCTGATCCAATTCGGATGTGAATGAACAATCGATCAATTTTTTATTCAACAAATCGGCATAGGGATGGAGTTGAGGTTGTATTTCCAAACAGAAATATGTAAATGCCTCTTCGAGTGATTTATTGGTAGTATCACAGGTCATGCGAATTTGACGCCAACAAGCATCTTCACTCACCACTGCTTCTAGCTCACTCATATCGAGCAACCACTGCTCTAAATCGGTTTTACTATTCATAGGGCGCTCCAATAAGGCTTTGAAAAAGGGCTCTAAGCTTACCCAATCGGTAACTACAAAATCGGTTGGAACAAATGAACGTTTTATTTTTTCTATCGCCGCGGTAGGACTCATATTTTCTATTTGCGGCAAATTTAGGGGATCGGTATGGGCAGAACGGCGCTTGAGCCGTATTTTTACAAACTTTTATTGAAATAGCGTGCAAGACATCATACAATTATTACCCGATAATATAGCCAACCAAATTGCGGCAGGAGAAGTAATTCAGCGACCTGCCAGTGCGGTGAAAGAGTTACTTGAAAATGCAGTAGATGCAGGGGCCACTCGTATTCAACTCATAATTAATGATGCGGGTAAGGCATTGGTACAGGTGATCGATAATGGGAAAGGCATGAGTGAAACCGATGCGCGTATGGCATTTGAGCGACATGCCACCAGTAAAATCAGGGATATCGAAGATTTGTTTCGCATTAAAACCATGGGTTTTAGGGGAGAAGCACTGGCTTCGATTGCAGCTGTTGCGCAGGT
>JBDKJS010000230.1:0-2854 GCA_039806065.1 Bacteroidota bacterium
AATTCTTTTCTTGGCAGAATAATTTTTTGGCCTGCAACCGTAATGATGTATTGATCACGGTCTATTTGTAGCTCACCAATTTGAGTAACTTTTGTTGTCGGTGGGGCTACAGTATCCATTGCAAGATTTACCCTTCTAAGCAATGCATTGATTCTGCTAATTAAAACACGAGGCTTAATAGGTTTAGTGATATAATCATCCGCACCAACATCAAAACCTGCTATCTGAGAATAGTCTTCATTTCTAGCTGTGAGAAAAGCTATTAACGTATTTTTAAATTCTGGCATTTCACGCAATGATCGGCAGGTTTCAATTCCATCCATTTCTGGCATCATGATATCCAAAATAATTAGATCAGGCTTTAACTGCACGGCCTTTTGGATGGCCTCTTTTCCATTACTTGCTTTATTTACGGTATAATTTTCTTTTTTCAAATTATACTCCATGAATTCGAGTATATCTGGCTCATCATCTACTAATAAAATACTATACTGTTTTGCGTTCATATAATTTTCGGTGAAAATGCAATGACAGTGTAAAGTTACTGTTAAGGCATGGTGAAATTAATATTATTTAGCATGTGCACCTCCATTGTTCATAGATTTGGTAACTGAATTTATCATTATTGATATTTGGCCATCAGCGGGATCCATTTTTTTTATTCGTAGTAACATTTCAAGTGCTGGTTTAAATTGCCGCAACTGAAAGTGAGCAGCTGCACTATTCATCAGCGCCATTTTATTGTCAGGATCTAGCTTAAGTGCTTGGGAATAATACTGAAGGGCCCTGTTGAAGTTGAGCGCTTTGGCATCCATAAAACCTCGATTGACCAGCGCCTTAACATGGCTACTTTCATACTTGATGATGGAGTCAAGAATAGTGGTTGCTTCAGCAAAGGCCCCCATATTAATGAGGTGAATACTTCTAGCTAAACTAAAATCACTCACCAAAGGGGCCAAGCCACAGGCAATGGCATGATACTTTTTTGCTGAGTCGGGCTGAACTTTTTCATAAGCTATCGCTATTCGGTAGGCTGTCCAAGCATCGTCATTGGTAGTATTAGATAAAGTAAGATAAGTTGCTGCATGATCAACCATATTACAATATTTTACAATTGTATAATAATCACCTTTTAAGAAAGACCATCTGATCAAAAGTCTAAAATTTCGTTTCACGCTCTTCGAGTCAAAATCAGCCAACAGTACTTTGGCTGAATCTAGATGTGATTTTTGATCATCAAATTTTTCGTAATAATTTAACCAAGCTTCTGCCTTGCTAAGTGTATCGGCATGGGGATTATTAATACACGCCAAGCCAATAAATTTTTTTATACTGTCAACGGCAGTGGCTTTATATTTAGTGCGAATGTAATGGTCGGTAACCTTTACATGTGGTATATCTATAGTCGAATTTTTAGGCATGTGACAGCCTACACAATTGTGGTCCTTCCCAACATTATCACCCCTACAAATAAAATCTCTAGATAGCTTGCTAGCATGGCATTTTAAACATGCTGCATTGAAAGTATTTGATCCAGTTTGCTTAACAGTGATGTGGGGATTATGGCAACTAATGCAAGTCATGGCATTGGCATAAGGCTTCAATACTGATTTTTCACTGGCCATCTTTTCAGCTTTTTCAATAGATACCCTATAGCACTTGCTAAGTTTCATCCGTTCTACATGTGAGGCCATGATATGGTCGTCATTCCGGCCTTCATAAACGGGCATATATACGTCCATTACATCACTCAATTTCATGCTTGGCTTAAAATCTTCAAAATCCTTTCCTGATTTTAATACAGCATTACCTTGAATGTGACAGCGCTGGCACACATCGAGTTGCAAAGCTATTGGAAGTTTAGATGGATTGACAATACTATAATCTATCTGCGTAGCAGTATCTATTATTTCGCCTTTTTGCTTAGACGCTACATGTTTGCCTCCTGGCCCATGACATCTTTCACAGTCTATACCATTGGCTACATATGTATAAAGGTTATCACTGCCGGCTACTTGTTTTGGATAAGCATTATGACATGTCATACATTCTGACTGAATACTACGACTGAAGCGTGAATTAAACCCTCCTTCAAATCCAGGTGGAAGATCCCACTTTCCCTCTTGTGTGTAAAAAGTACAGGGAGCTTGATATACCCTTCCATTGCGATTTATCAAATGGCTATTGGTATGCTGGCCCGAACCAACAATATAATCTACCTTTTCCCTCCGCTTGTAAATTGTATCTTTTCCTAAAAGTCTAAACTCAGTAATGTACATACTATCGCCAATCATGGATGGATGATAGTAAAAATTGCGATACTCATCATAAACCGCAGCAGTGCTCTGAAACTTAGCCGCACTTTTATTTGCTGAGGCTAAACCAAAACTTTGACCCATTCCGGTTTGTATATACTGATCATAAATATCAGCATGGCATGACCTGCACTGCTCCTTTCCCACATAATAATTTGACGGGTCGGTTGCTAAATAGGTTGGTTGTTTTACTTTATATTGATTGCTGCACTTTACTAAAAAAAAAATGATGACAAGAAGGAAAGCAGCTACCATACTACTAAATATTATTCCCTTCCAAGCTTTCATCAATACTATTTCCTTATCAGTTGCATGGTGTATTCATCATAAAATCTGCCATGATCATAAATCCAATCCTGTTTAAGTCCGGTAACTTCAAAATTTAATTTTTTAAATAATGCTAAACTCGATTCATTATCAACTCTAACATTAGCATATACTTGATGTACATCCAACACATTGAACGCATACTCCGTGCATAAGTGGAGCGCTTCCGTGGCATAGCCTTTGCCTCTATCGTTTCTATTAGCTATCAAAAT
>JBDKJS010000231.1:0-17197 GCA_039806065.1 Bacteroidota bacterium
AAGTAAGTGGCTGTGCCTGCATTGTGATCTTCTGAAATGAATGTAGTGCCCAGTGGTTTATTTTGTAATTTTTCTTTCTGTTCTTGAGTAATAAATTGATGCTTTGCCATTTGTAGTAAAACTACATTGCGCCTTTGTGTGGCGTTTTCAGGAAAGCGGATAGGGTTATACAAGGATGGATTTACTAGCATGCCTACCAAAGTGGCTGCTTGTTCTATTTTTAATGAATCGGGGGTGGTGTTAAAATAAACTCTTGCGGCTGATTTAATGCCTACTGCACTGTTTACAAAGTCAACCGTGTTTAGATACATGGCTAAAATTTCTTCCTTCGTGTAATTGCGCTCGAGCTTCACAGAAATAATCCACTCATCAATTTTCTGACGTATGCGATGGAGTTTGTTTTTTGGTCGTTCGTGAAATAGATTTTTAGCTAATTGTTGTGTGATGGTACTTCCCCCTCCTTTACTTCCAACATTAAAAATGGCGCGCATAAGCCCCCTTAGGTCTATACCACTATGTTGCCAAAATCTAATATCCTCCGTAGCGTTTAGTGCATTGATCACATTTTTTGAAAGCTGCTGAAATGTTACATTGGTTCTGTTTTTTACATAATATTTACCTATGAGCTGCCCATTATAGCCGTAGATTTCTGAGGCTAGCATACTTTTAGGATTTTCTAATTCCTCGAAAGAAGGTAAATTGCCAAACATGGCCCTGTAGGTAATAAAGAGACTTAAACAGAATAGTGGTGCGAATACAGCAATCCAAATCCATTTTATAATACCACCTGAACTCTTTTTAGCCATAGGAATGTTTAACAATTGAAGGCCACAATTTATAAAATTAACTCCCTTCCCTAACGACTTCATCATAGAATTTATTTAGAAGCATTATGAATTATAGGTTTCTAAACTATAAGGCAAATTATTGGTTATTTTTGTATCGAATACAATGAAAGGGTTTTTCAATAGCTGTTGTTGTTTTTTGCTCTTGGCCTTTAACACTGGCCTAAGTGCTCAAGCGCCTATTAAAGATCTTAGCGTTGGTCAGCAATTAGGCAAGCTATTCGTTTCTTTTTCAGTACTCACCGGTAATACTTGTTTGGGAATTGATATTGAAAGGAAATTTTCAATGGATGCATCATTTGATGCTGTAGGTCATATTGCTGGCGTGTGTGGGAGCGCTACACAAGATGTAAACTACACCTTTGCAGATGAGTTGCCGGCTAGAGCTGGTAGTTACGAATATAGAATATTTATGCCAGGGTATGGTTATTCTGAATTAGTTTCAATAGCTATCTATAAACCAACTGATAATGGTATTTTGTTCATTCAAGACCCATTATCCAACAATTTACAATTTGTATTCACTAATAAATTCAATTCTCTAAACTTTATGATTATTGCTGCCAATGGGGTGCTAGCTGCCAAAGGTTCTTTCGATGCCTTGGATAACACACTCATCCCGTTTGATGGTGCAGGGTTGTATTATCTCTTGATTACTAATAAAGAAGAATTAGTTTATCAATCATCATTTATAAAATTTAAACAATAACAATATGCTTTCAAAAAAAATCAATCAGATGCTTAACCAGCAAATAGAGTTGGAGTCATCATCATCTAATGTTTACTTGGCTATGGCCTCATGGGCTGAAGTAAATGGCTATGAAGGAATTTCAAATTTTTTGTATGTGCACAGTGACGAGGAACGCGGGCATATGCTCAAGTTATTTCACTTTGTAAATGATAGAGGTGGAAGGGCTGTAGTGCCTGCTCAAAAACCGCTCAAACAAGAATATAAGGGCATAACAGAAATCTTTGAAGATATTTTAAAACATGAATTAAAAGTATCGTCAGAGATTAATAATTTAGTTGATGCTTGCTTAAAGGAAAAGGACTACACTACCCACAATTTTCTTCAGTGGTATGTAAGCGAGCAAATTGAAGAAGAACGATTGGCCAGAACGTTGCTTGATAAATTAAAACTAATTGGAAGTGATAAAGGTGGTCTGTACCTTTTTGATCGTGATTTAATGACGGTGAAAACAGAAGGAAATTAATCATTTCTTTTCTAACAAAAAAGCACGGTGTAATTTCTTACACCGTGCTTTTTATATTTTAAGATAGCCTTTTTTTGCTAGTTATTGATTTAAAAAACTTGCAATTCGTTTGAAATAAGTATCCTTATCTGTCTCGAAATTTTGAGCATTATTGGGTGAGGCCTTTACCATGTAGGTATCATTAATTCCTTTTAATTGTTTGGTATCGTTAGCAGTAATAAGTGGATCTTGCATGGATACGATTACCATTTTACCCTTCACAAAAGGAGCAGGCTTTTCACAAGCATAGGTGGGTTCATAGTTTTTATCAAATCCGAATGGCAGGTTTACTTCTTTTTGAAGCTTATCTTTTATTTTCTTTTTCATGGTTTCAAGATTGGTCCAAGGGCCATCAGCTATAATTTTTCGAGTTTCGCTTCTGTTGCAACCTATTCCTAAACTTAATCCCGCACCTATGCCGGTACCATATAAATCAAATTTTGTAATCGCCCGCGATTTGCGTAAATAATCAAGCACTGCATTTAGGTCTAAAGCAAACTGCGGATAAATGAATAGTGCTGGATCAATACTAAATTCACTACTGCTGCCATATCCTCTATAGTCATACATTGCTACGTTCCATCCTGCACTTAAAAACATTCCTGCCTTTTCTATATCGCTTGCCATATTGCCGTCACCACTATTACTAATCACAATCCAATTGGAGGTCTTTTTTGGTAATTCAAAAAACCAAGCATTTAATGTGGCTCCATCTTTTGTGGCAATTTTTTCTTCTTTGTAAGTCATACCGTACTTTTCAGGTTTGCTGGCATACGTAGTGCTTGGGTCGAGGGCTAATGCATGGTTGAGCATAACCATGCTCAGTAGAAAGAAAGCAAATAGTTTTTTCATTATTTAATTTTTATAGATTGTTATGGATTCTGATGAATTAAAAATAAAAGTAGGTCTTTTATAGGGTAGCAGATTGAAGTGTGGTATAAATTACCCACATACCGTTTTTAATAGGATTATTGAATGTGTAATTTAAGGCTTAGTGCTTACTTCTT
This sequence comes from Bacteroidota bacterium, assembly GCA_039806065.1. Taxonomy (GTDB): domain Bacteria; phylum Bacteroidota; class Bacteroidia; order AKYH767-A; family 2013-40CM-41-45; genus JBDKJS01. The sequence goes on from JBDKJS010000231.1 coordinate 3,106, forward strand.
TATTTGAAAAACGGCCATAATCTTACTATTAGGATAGTAATGAATAGGTGGTGCCATCCTTAGCATCTTTTATTTGAAATCCTGCTGCCAAAAGCTGATCGCGAATGGAGTCGGCAGTTTTAAAGTCTTTTGATTGCTTAGCCTTGTTTCTGGCTTCTAAAACTATTTGCATTAAGGCATCTATATGGATGGCAGCATTAGTTTGCTGAGGTGCGAGTCCAAGAATATTAAATACAAAATCATCAAATAATTGAATCATTGCTTGATGGGTGTCTGCATTCATTTGTTCAGTTCCAGCTGCGGTGGAATTAATGATCCGGCATGCATCAAAAAGATGAGAAAGGCAAATAGCGGTGTTCAAATCGTCATTCATTGCATCATAGCATTTCTGCCTGAGGGTTGCTACGTCCACCGTATTGTTGCGGCCAGGCGTGAGCGCCTTGAGTGTGGCATAAGCATTCATTATCCGCTGGTACCCCTTTTCTGCGGCTTGTAGTGCTTCATTGCTAAAATCTAAAGTGCTTCTATAGTGCGCCTGAAGTATGAATAGTCTTATGGTCATAGCTGAATAGGCTTGACTTAATAAGGCATGTTCTCCAGAAAAAAATTGTTCAAGATTAATAAAATTGCCTAAACTTTTTCCCATCTTTTGGCCATTAATGGTTATCATATTATTATGTACCCAATATTTAACAGGATTGGTTCCGTGGCAGGCCTTATGTTGAGCTATTTCAGCCTCATGGTGAGGGAATAGTAAATCCATTCCTCCCCCATGTATATCAAAGGTAGTTCCAAGATATTTACTACTCATTGCGCTGCATTCTATATGCCAACCTGGAAATCCATCGCCCCAGGGGCTGGGCCATCGCATGATGTGCTCTGGGCTTGCCTTCTTCCATAAGGCAAAGTCTTCTCTGTTTTTCTTTTCATCTTGTCCTTCTAAGTTTCTTCTTTCTTCGCCTGCTCCTGCTTTTAGTTCTTCTAGTATCCTTCCACTTAACTCACCGTAAGGAAAATCAGTATTGTATTTATGTACATCTAAATAAACTGAGCCATTGGTGGTGTAGGCATAACCTTTAGCAATTATTTTTTCTATCATTCCAATTTGCTCTAAAATATGGCCACTTGCTCTTGGTTCTATACTCACGTGTTTGTTGTTAAGCAATCGCATTGCTTCATGAAAAAAAGAAGTATAGAGCTCCACTATTTCCATTGGCTCCAATTGTTCTAAGCGTGCCTTCTTTGCTATTTTATCCTCACCTTCATCAGCATCATTTTCTAGGTGACCTACATCCGTAATATTGCGCACATATCTCACTTTGTAACCTATGTGTTCTAGATAGTTTCTGAGTACATCAAAAACAGTGTATGGCCGTGCATGGCCCAAATGTGGATATCCATATACGGTAGGTCCGCAAACATACATTCCTACAAATGGAGGGTGAATTGGCTCAAACTTTTCTTTCTGTCGAGTAAGCGAATTGGTGATAAATAATTGTTGTGCTGCCATACTTGTATAAAAGTTTACAAAAATAAGGTTAATAAAGCTTAGTGTAAAGCTTCTAATAATTTTTATATGGCCACCATTTCCCTAATATGTGTGAGCATATCTTGTGTCATGGCATTTAAATCATAATCGTGTTTCCAATTCCAGTGCTGCCTTGCGGGTGAATCATCAATAGATTTAGGCCAGCTATCGGCATAGCTTTGTCTGATGTCCGGTTGATATGCAATTGTAAAATCTGGAAGGTGTTTTTGAATTTCAGCAGCCAATTGTGCTGGTGTAAAGCTAATGGCGGCTAAATTGTAACTAGATCTAATTTTTACCTCAGCTGCTGAGGCATTCATTATGCCAATAGTGGCCTTCAGTGCATCAGGCATATACATCATAGGGAGCATGGTATGTTCACTCAAAAAACTTGTGTATTGAGTATGTTTCACAGCCTCATGAAATATATGTACTGCATAATCTGTAGTGCCACCACCTGGTGCTGTTTTATATCCAATTAAACCTGGGTATCTCAAACTACGAACATCGACATTGAATTTTTCAAAATAGTATTGACACCACCTTTCGCCAGCTTGTTTGCTAATGCCATAAATGGTGCTGGGTTCCATCACTGTAAATTGAGGTGTGTGCTCGCGTGGTGTGTTTGGACCGAATACGGCAATGCTACTGGGCCAAAATAATTTAAATTGTAATTCCTTAGCTAAGTCAAGTATGCCTATCAAACCATCCATGTTCAATTTCCAAGCTGATTTAATTTTTTGTTCGGCAGTGGCACTGAGCATGGCTGCAAGCAAGTAAACTTGTTTTACTTGGTGTGTTTTAATAATTTTAGCAATGGCCATAGTATCTAAAACATCAATCTGATAATAAGGTCCTTTCTCATCTAATTGATGGAGGGCTGGTTTAATATCGGTAGCGATGACTTGATCGGATCCATAAATTGCTCTTAACGTAACTGTGAGTTCAGATCCTATTTGCCCATTGGCACCAAGTATTAATATGCTTTCTTTCACTTTCATTTTTTTGTTAGGGTAGCACAAATTTAATCATTTTTTAGAATTGTTGAGGCTCGCTGATTTTAGGGGTTGGGTCCATATTTTAGATAGGGGAGGTAAAGTTTTGAAATCACACCCATTTTTTATTACTTGCTCCTATGGTTTTATTCTTGCATCGCAAGGTTTACTGGATACTGTTGGCATTCTTTTCTCTGCCTATTTTTTTAATCGGAGCTAATGGTTCGCACGATTGGGGTGACGATTTTGCTCAATATATAATTCAAGCTAGGAATTTAGTCTTAGGTCAACCGATGACTAGCAATGGATACCAGCACGACACTGTTTTCCCTCATATAGCTGTGAAGGCATATCCAATTGGTTTTCCCGCTCTAATTGCGCCTGTGTTTTATTTTTTTCAATTGCAGATCCACTATTACCAATTGCTCATGTCATTATTGTTGATCATGTATGGAAGCGTTTGTTTTAATTTTTATAAAAAGCATTTTTCAAAATTCACAGCCTTATGCCTTTCTCTTTGTCTGATTTATCATCCTTGGATGCTCCAATTTAAAGACGAAGTATTGAGCGACTTACCAATGAGTATTTTATTCCTAATTGTTATCACCATATGGGATAAAGGAATAGATGAACCTAGATTTTTTTATAAGTTTAGCACTGCATTAATAGCCTTGATCAGTTTTAAAGTCATTGGTATTACACTTTTACTGGCTTATGTGCTTTGGGGTATCATTCGCTATATTAAAGAACCAGCTAGATTGTGGAAATTTAGTTCTCATTCTATTAAACTATCTGTGACGGTAATCGGGTGTTATGTATTAATCAACCAAATTTTTTTTAATATTCAATCGCAAAGCTTCATCGAATATTATGCTACTGCATATGAACAATATAATTTGTGGGAAAGTATCCATCGAAATATTTATTACTACAATTTAGTTGTAAAGGACTTTTTTTATTTTAGAGATACTGGTTTTAATTATGTATCCGCTCTTTTCAGCAATTCAATTTGGCTTTGGTTGTGTTTAGGTTTGTTATGCCTGATATGGACTAGAAGCTGGGTAATGTTGAGCACTTTGGTAGTTTACGTTACGGTAATATTGTGCTATCCAAATTCAAACGGTGGGTTTCGATTTTTACTTCCAATCTTATTTATCATGTTAGGTGCCCTTGGTCTAGTTTTACAAGTCTTGCTCAATAAAATTCGTAATTACTTCCACCTAAACAGATTAATAGTACCGCTAGTAGCTTTGCTTTTTTATTTACCTGCGGTAACAAGTAAGGCAGAGGAATTACAGTTCATTCGCGATGGGGCCGACAAGCCAGAAGTAAAGGCCGATTTGCAAACTATAAAAAAAATTGTTGATGGAAAAGTGGTTTGTTTTGCTAAGCCCAGATTGCTTTATCTTTATACTGCATTACCTGCCATTTCATTGCTCAATGATTTTGATTCCAAAGTGACAGATGCCTATTTGAAACGCAACAATTGTACGATGCTATTACACCATCTTAATATTCCTGATCCATCTTTGGATCGATATTTAGATCATCATCCAGCTACTATTGTTTGGCAACAACATTCCTTTACCTTATATAAAATAGTAATATGATTGGTTTAAAGCAATTAGGATTTATTGGATATAATTATTTGCACAGTAATTTAGCTAGGAATTATAAGAAGAAACCAAGTATAAGCCAAGCTTGTAATGGTTCATTATTTATTTTTTATTGGTTTGCACCGAACCAAATTTTAGAAGTAATAAAATTTATAAAAGTTTATAATGCTGTCTATCCCAACTCTAAAATATATTTGGTAACCGATAAAATCCACGAGCCGTTGCTACAGTCACTGGAAGTGAATTGCTGTGTGATTTCAATAAAAAGAGTCACCAAGCGATTGGGCATTCAATCTTTTTTTAATGTTTGGAAAAAAATTAAAACAATCAAACCATCTTTAGTGGTTGATTTTCATGGCACTTCGCTTACACAGTTTTTTACCTTGCAATCGGGTGCTTTGTCTATGGGATTAGTTAGAGGAGAACAATCAAACGTAAATCCCTATCATTACTTCATTAATTCAATGAACCAGCCCTTAGAATCAATAGTGAAAAAGTTTATGGTTCAATTAAATTTGCCTACAGATGCGGTGCAACTGTCTTATAAATCACTAGAACAATTTAGGCCTAAGCTGGAATTAATTTTGTCAAAAGAAATAGGTTATGTGCCTACTAATTACTTAATAGTTCATTTAACTTATGGGAATATGTTTGATCTATTTAATGAGCATCAAAAAAATTGGTATCAGTTTCTACATACGCTTCAAGTAAAGTGCCCTACTAGTCATATACTATTGACAGGATTTGCAGCTGATGTTTCTTATCACACCGCATTAATAGATCTTCTGAATAAGCACGCTGAACACCAAATATGTTCTTTAGCGGGTAAGTTGACTTGGCGTGAGGCACTACTGCTAGCAAAAGGCGCCACCACTGTTTTTACCAACTATTATCCAATGCAAGCACCCTTGAAAGTGGCCCATGTGCATGCAATAGCCATTACTCCAAGGCCCACGCCTTCGTTCATTGATCAGTATAGTATCGCCAAACTTGAAAACTTCGATTGGCATGGATGTGTTCCTATTATTGAAAGCACGCTAAAATAATTTTTTCTTGCCAACGTTTATGTCCCTACCCATTATCAGATAAATTTTGATAATTTTGATGATATATTTTACCAGACTGATCATTATCCTGCCTATGAAAAGATTTTTTTTAATGTATTGCTTGATCCTCAGTGGACTGGGTGCACTAGCTCAAAATGATTTAATCGGCATCAACCAATGGAGGTTGCATTTGCCATATAGTAAGGCAAAAGCTGTGGCCGAAGGAAGCGGGCGAATTTATTGTGCATCTGATTTTGGCTTGTTTAGTTATAACCCTTCAGATGGCGATGTAAAAAGAATTTCAAAAATTACCGGATTGTCTGATCTGCTAGTTGAAAGATTGGAATACAGTAAACAATTTAAAACTTTAATAATTGCTTATACAAACTCTAATATTGATTTGCTTTATGATGATAATACAGTAATAAATATTGCAGATATTTTAAGAAGTAATATCGTTGGGAACAAGTCTATCAACAATATTACTATCAGAGGGAATATCGCATACTTAGCTACAGGTTTTGGAATAGTTGAATTAGATTTAGAACGTAGGGAGCTTCGAGATACATGGTATATTGGATCAAATGGAAACAGCACCTTTGTAAATGATGTGGCTTTTGATAATTCAAATGTGTATGCAGCTACTAATAGCGGAATACTTACAGCAGCGCTCAATAGTGCCTTATTTAATTTTCAGAATTGGAGTGTAGATGCGTCAAATACACTAACCTTAGCTACACAAAAGTTCACCTCACTCGTATCCATTAACAATAGAATTTATACTACCAATAGAGATAGCGGGATAGTATATGTTAAAAGTAATGGTGTATGGAGCGTCTTTCCACAGGTCACCACATTTGTAAATTGTGAGTTGAGCTCAAGTAATAACTATTTAATAGTAAGAAATTTTCTTTCTGTAAATTCTTATGATCAGAATGGTAATAGAATTCACAGCATCACCAATGCTGCCCCCTACACCAACCCTAAGCCTATGGATGCTGTAGTAGATGATAATAATCTTATGTGGGCAGCTGATGGAAATAATGGTTTGATCAAACTCACTCTCCCATTTTATTTTGAGAAAATTTTGCCCAACGGCCCCCTTGCAACATCAGTTTTTGCTATGGATGGTAGTGGAAGTAATTTGTGGGTAGCATCAGGCGGTAGAATTACAACCACGGCATCCTATTTAAGTAATGGTGCTTACCTTTTTGAGGGGAATGAATGGAAGTCTTTCTATGGATTAAATGATCCAGCCTATGATACCATTAGTAATTCCGGATATGCTCGAGATATAGTTTGCGTGGCAGCTGATCCCGCAAATGAAAAACATGCCTTCATGGGTACTTGGGGGGTAGGCTTGCTAGAGTACGGAACAAATGGAATTACTAAAGTTTTTAATGCCACTAATAGTCCACTGCGAGGATTGAATTTAGGATCTTTTAGACCGATACAAATAGGTGGTCTTTGTTTTGATAGGGATGAAAATTTGTGGGTGACCAATGTAAATAATCCCACACCCTTACTACGTCTTAAAAAGGATGGAAGTTGGAAAGGATTTTCACTCCCTGCTACAATGGTGAATGCATGGGTATATAATGTGGTGGCAGATAATTATAATCAAAAATGGGTGCTCACCAACGCGAGCGGTATAGGTGTTTTTAATGAAAATGATGAAAGCACCACTGCTGACGATCAATTCAAATTTCTAAATGGCAGCGCTGGAAATGGAGCCATTCCAGGTACTAATGTTTACAGCATTGTCGAAGATAAGGACAATACAATTTGGATAGGTACTGATAAGGGTGTTGCAGTATTTTACAATCCTTCAAGCGTATTTTCAGGGAATAATTTTGATGCCCAGAAAATTCTAACTGAAAATGATGGATATGCTCAGTATTTATTGGAGAGTGAAATAGTTACTGCTATTGCAGTAGATGGCGCAAATAGAAAATGGTTTGGCACCTTTGGAGCGGGGGCTTTTCTTCAATCTGCTGATGGTACTAAGCAAATTTTAAATTTCAATACTTCTAATTCACCTATCCTTAGCAATACTATCAATACAATAGCTATCAATGATCAAACTGGAGAGGTTTTTTTCGGAACTGATAAAGGAATAATTTCTTACAGAGGTGATGCTACTGAAGGTGGAACAACTAATAGTGCTTATAAGGTTTTTCCCAATCCAGTGAAGCATGATTATCAAGGGCCAATTGCTATAAGTGGTTTAGTAGCTAATGCTTCAGTAAAAATAGCTGATTTGGATGGTGCGGTTGTTTTTGCCACTAAAGCCCTTGGCGGCCAAGCCATTTGGGATGGCAACAATTTTAATGGACAGCGGGCTCATAGCGGAGTTTACATGGTTTATGTAACCGATGCTGAAGGGAAAGAGACTGTGGTTACCAAATTGCTTTTCATTAATTAATCACCTCGGTTAAACCTTTGGATCAAGGCTAGATTGTATCTTAGTGCCCTATGTGTTTATTCAAATTTAATACGATACTCTTTTCCTTCCTATTATTAGCGGTAAATTATTCAAGGGCAACGCTTCCTGACTCTATCCTTCATTCGATTGAAAAAAGTAAAACAATTCAGGATAAGGTGAAGCTTGTTTACAAAGCAGGTAGTAAAAACTATAAGGATTCCATTTACCTTGCTGATTGTATCAATAAAATAGGTGAACTAGCAGAAAGGCACAATAACCCATCTTTAAAAGGATATGCTTACGATCTAATTTCTAGTACTTACTCCCAGAAGGATAAAACGGATAGTGCATTAAAGTATTGCAAACTGGCTTTTATTTCGGCTGGTGATCTAAACGATACCACTTTAAAAGCCCTTTCGGCATACAATGCTGGATTTGCATCTAGATTGATGAGTAATTATCCTGAAGCATTGAAATGGTTGTATATAGCATTAGAAAATTTTCAAATTTTAAAAATAAAAAAATCAATCGCAAAAACAAGCCGAGAAATTGGAACAGTCTATAGGCGTACCGAAGATTTTGTAAAAGCGAAGGAGATGCTTGCTAGTTCTTTAACAGATTTTTATGCATTAGGCGATACCGATGAGGTAATTGTGGGTGAAAATATTCTTGGAATAGTATGTGCCCAAACCAATCAAAGTAATTTAGCCCTGGCTCACTTTAAAAAGGCAGAAGTACTTTGCCTTAAAAAGGGAAAGCAAAAGGAGTTGGCTCAAACTTATACCAATCTATGTGGCTGGTACGGTGATCAAGGAAATGATTCAGCAAGCTATTACAATGATCAAGAAATAGCGATAAGGGCAAAGCTGAATGACCTGCCTGGCTTGGCCATAGCATTTAACAACAAGGCAAATATTTTATACAATCAGCAACAATTTACAGTAGCCATAAGCTATCTTGATACTGCCCTGGCTTATGCCGATACTGTGAAACGATCAAATACAAAATTGTCAATTCTGATCTCCTATTATAAAGTATATAAGGCGCTAGATAAATTTGAAAAGGCGCTTTATTATCATGAGGAATATTGGGCCTTAAAGGATTCAATCTTTAATTCTCAAAAATCGGCACAGATGGCAGAAATGCAAACAAGGTTTGAATCACATCAAAAAGAAGCTGAGAATGAAAGATTGACCAGCGAAAATTTTAAGAATAGCACTCAATTAAAGCAACAGTACTATGTTATCGGTCTTTTGATAGCTTCCTTAATAATACTTTTACTTATCTATAATAGATTTTTACAAAGGCAAAAGCAGCGGATGGAATTGCAAACTGCTCAAGTGCAAGAAGCTAAAACGAAAGCTGTACTTGAAGCTGAGGAAAAAGAACGTGAAAGGATAGCACGGGATCTACATGATGGAGTAGGACAAGTGCTAAGTGCTGCAAGAATAAATTTAGATAATTACCATAACACTGCCGACCCATCAGCACTCTCAACATCGCTTGCCCTAATAGATGAGGCTGTGAATGAAGTGAGGTCAGTGTCACATCAAATGATTCCTAACACATTATTAAAAGCTGGTTTTGCCAATGCTGCGCGCGATTTTTTAAATAAGATTAGTTCGAAGAACGGCCTTTCAGTATCATTCATTACTCATGGATTAGAAATAAATATTCCTTCAGCAGTAGAAACAGTATTGTATAGAGTGCTTCAAGAGAGTGTTAGTAACATCATTAAGCATGCCAATGCTACAAAAATTACCATACAAGTAACTGCAGATCCGCATGAAGTAAGTATGATTGTAGAAGATAATGGAAGGGGATTTGATATAAACATTCCATCATTGAGTGATGGTATTGGTCTAAAAAATATTAAAAGTAGGGTTGCTTATTTAAACGGTGAAGTACTTTTTGATTCGTCACCAAGTAATGGTACTACTATTACTGTTGATATACCTTTGGGTAAATAGGAGGCATATTAATGCTTTTCATTCCATTTCTTCAATGCATTCTCTAAATCTTGTGGTGTGTCAATGGCAATTGAATCGAAATTGGTAATTGAAGTAGCTACTTGAAAATTATTGGACAACCATCTTAACTGTTCTAACTGCTCGCAAACTTCAATTTCAGTTTTGGGCAAGGAAGCAAGCTGCTTTAACACTAATGATTGATACCCATAAATTCCAATGTGATGGTAGTAGGTTGCATGTTTTAGCCAATCGCTCATAGCATATCCTCTTTGGTATGGAATGGGTGATCTGCTGAAATACAGTGCAGCTCCATTTTGATCGCTTACCACTTTTACCACATTATGATTGCTAAGCATAGCTGGGTCGGTAATTTTTTTGACCAGAGTGGCTATCGCTGCATTGGTGTGTAATAATTGAATGACTTGCTCTATTTGTTCTGGAGCTATGAATGGCTCATCGCCTTGTATATTGACATATGCATCAGCCGCATATTGATTCATGCTGGCCACTTCAGCGCATCTATCTGTTCCGCTGGGATGAGAAATGCTGGTCATGCAAACATTTAGGTTGAATTGCCTTAGGTGATCGGCTATTCGATGATCATCTGTAGCTACTACTACATCAGCCAAGCCTTGTGCTCGCTTCACTTGTTCATACACTCGGTGTACCATTGATTTGCCTGCTATATCAATGAGTGGTTTGCCTGGAAACCTACTGCTTTGGTACCGTGCAGGTATGATGCCTATTATTTTCATAATTTTAAATTATAATAAAAAATTTAAATAGTCACTAAAATTTGTATGAACCATGTGCGCGGAGGTTGAATATCTGCTGGCCGTGACATGTATGTTCTGTTCAACACATTTTTACAAATTAATGATACCTTAGTTGTACTATTTAGCTGAATGGAACTTCTCAGGTCAAATATTAAATCACCATTGGGGTAGCGATCTCTAAATTTCTTAATACCAGGTGCTATTAAATCACTTAACCCAGGTTGCACAAAAATTTTATCTATGTTTTTCATAAAGCTATTGTACCTGATACTTATGCCACCGCTAAACTTTTTGTAACCAAGTTCCAAATCCGTTTTTATCAAATGGGAGTATCTGTATTTTAAAAAATTAGAACTATCACTACCAAGATAGAGTTGTGGGCCCAGTTTTTTTACATATAAACTGTCGTATCTTGTTTGTCGAGGATTCATATAGGTGTATCCAGCAAGTAAGGTGGCATTTACCTTTCCTATTTTACCAGTAGCCGATAGACTAATTTCTGCCCCTGTAATTTTAATATCACCCACGTTTACACTCTTGAATCCAAATCCGAACAATGGTGGAACCAAACCTCCCCATTGTGCGAAACTAAATTCCATCATGTTTTCATAGGTGTTGATAAAGTAAGCAAGGTCTGCAAGGCCCATCCAGCTTCCAATTTTGAATCCTTGTTTTAAACCTACTTCATAGCTAATTCCTTTTTCTGGCAACAATGAGTCACTAGGAAAAACAAAGAGGTTGCCCACATTTGTTTGAACAAATTTTTCAGCGATAGAAGGGAAACGGTAGCCTTGCCCCACAGATGCTCTAAGGTAAGTAGCTTGTCCCATTCTATAGTTGATACCTGCCCTAAAAACAGGCGTTATATCATCGATGATACTATCCAATGCACTTTGTTCGGCACGGCCACCAATAACGGCATTCAACCTATTAAATTTAAAATCTATCTGTGCAAAGAGTGCCTTGTTAGAGGCTTTATGATTGTTGTATAATTCACTTTTCACACTATAATTAATATTTACAAGCCCTCCAGTGAAGTTAATGTGCTCACCTATTTTTTGCTGGTATTGCAATTCGGCATAGTAAGTATCAGCAATGCTATTTTGATTGGTGTTATTCGTGTTATTGCTTCTAAAGAATCGAGATCTTAATCTAACGGTATGATTTTTATCAATCGAATAATTGACAAATGGATCCCAATTTGTACGATAGGTGGTATAGTCACTCAATGTGGTGGTTGCAGAACTAGTACCTCCAGCTGGTCTTAATGCACCTATGCTATCATTGGCCCATAAGAAAAAAAGACTCCCTTCTGAGATTTGCGAATTAATATTTACCCCATAATTTAAACCTTTAATTTTTTGATTTCTCCACCGTGTATTCACATTAAATCGAGCCCTGCTTTCATTTTCACCCTGACGGTAACTTTCATCTATCATAGTGCTTCCTCCTATTACTAAATCTAAATTGCCTGCCATGCGGGAATGAAAAAAATTGAGGCCACTCATTTTTGGATTGATGTTGCCCCACCAGCGCATTCCAGTTTCATCAGGCTTGTCATAGCTGGCACCATAAAAAATTACCTTAGTCTGTGGTGTGGTTTTAGGATAAGCAGTCCTCAAATTAATAACACCATTTAGGGCCGAGCTACCAAATAATGCACTACTGGCTCCTTTAATTATTTCTACTTGTTCTAGATTTTCTATTGGCATAGAGCTCCATTTAGCATCGCTTGCATCTGCTGCTAGTATGGGCAAGTCATCTACCAGCACTTGAACTCTACTACCAGCTCCATAACTCCACCCAGCGCCTCCACGAATATTAGCTTGACCATCGGTGATCAATACTCCGGGCACCTGATCTAATGTGTTTTCTATTGTTACAGCATTTGTATTTTCTATTAATCTGGGTCGCAATACTTCCATGCTTACGGTTACCTCTTCTAGCTTTTGTTCATACCTACCAGCACTCACCACTACTACATCTAATTCCTTGATTGATGATTGTAGTATTATATTAAGTTTTTCTGCTACTCTATTACCGATGATTGTGGTATCAAAAGTGGCGAAAGAAAGAAAACTAAATGAAATTTTATTGACTTCATTTCCTATGGTAATTTGAAAATTACCGTCTAAATTAGTTGTTGTGGTGGGTTTTCCATTTAAGCTTACAATCACACCAGGCAATGGCGCTAACAAGGCATCTGTTACGGTTCCCTTTACTTCCTGAGCTTGAATGCAATGAGTAAAACAAAAAAAAGATAAAAAGATAAGTAGGCTTTTCCTCATTTGATAGTTATTGGTATTACGAATGTAGTAATACTTATACATTCTATCTATTGTTCATGCTTTTTTTATAACGATGAAAATATTTTTTATATTCGCCTTACAATGAAATTGTCAGAATTAGAGATTGATATAAGAAATAAGATAGCACTCACCTTGTTGCCTGGTGTGGGGCCTGTATTGGCCCGGAATTTGGTAAGCTATTGTGGCAGCGTTGAAGCGGTATTTTCTGAGAAAAAATCAAAGCTGGTTAAAATTCCTGGTATTGGAATGTTCACAGCGGAAGCGGTGGAGAAGCAGCAGGATTTTTCTCTCGCTGAAAAGGAAACTAAATTTGTGGTGAAACACAAGATTCAGCCGCTCTTTTTTTTGGATGATGCCTATCCACATAGACTGAAGGCGTGTGATGATGCACCAATATTGATGTATTATAAGGGAAATTTTGATTTAAATCATCCCCGCATGTTGGGTATAGTGGGCACTCGTAGAAACACACACTACGGAGAAATGATGACTGAAAAAATAATTAATGAACTGGCAGGAAGCAATGTTGGAATAATTAGTGGTATGGCTTATGGGATAGATATTATTGCGCATCGCACGGCTTTGAATAATGGCTTGCCCACAGTAGGTGTATTAGCTCATGGTTTAGATCAGATTTATCCTCCAACACATAAGCCCATTGCTGTAAAAATGATCGAAGAAGGTGGTTTACTCACTGAATATATGAGTAACACTAGACCGATTAAGGAAAATTTTCCTTCTAGAAATAGAATTGTAGCTGGGATGATTGATGCAATAATAGTAATAGAGAGTGCAGAAAAAGGAGGCGCATTAATCACCGCTAATATAGCAGAGGGTTTTAATCGGGATGTATTTGCATTGCCCGGTAGAATCAATGATGAATTCTCGGTAGGGTGTAATAATTTAATTAGAACGAATAAGGCAATGTTGCTTGATAGCGCACAACTGCTATTGGAAATAATGAATTGGCAACAATCAACCAAACCTAAAAAACCCAAAGCTGCTCAATTAGCTATATTTAAAGAGTTGAAAGAAGAGGAATTAAATATTGTGAATGTGCTACGCACTAGTGGCGCACTTCCTATTGATGCTATCAGTATTCAATCAAAAATTCCAGTTAGTAAAGTAGCTACTACCTTGCTAACCTTAGAATTTAGTGGCCTTATTAAGGCTCATCCAGGTAAAATTTTTGAACTAATTGATTAATGGTGGTGGAACAAATTATAAAACAGTATGGCTATTGCCATCATCTATTTTTAATAATTTTTTTAATGTACTGCTGAGTGGAAGTGTTTACTTTCAATATATAAGTACCTGGTGGAAGTTCGAGATGAATTTGCGTTTGATTTCCAGCGAAGGTCTTAGTATCCACCATTATTCCTAACATGTTATAAATCGTAATGAGGTTTCGCGTACTGGGGTCATTG
>JBDKJS010000232.1:0-5495 GCA_039806065.1 Bacteroidota bacterium
TAATCTTACAAAATATTCACACTTGCTATGGCCTAAGTACTTATAGCCTATAAAACCTGATGAGGAAGAATTGAAAATAAAAATCTATCTAGCCATAGGAAAAGCGAGAAAATCATTAGAAACATTACAATGTTTGAAAAATTGTAAACAGCCAAAAAATTTAACATCCTATTAATTCGTTATCGATTAACTTAGCAGTGTTACCTAAAAAAGCCCCATGCGTTATTTTTTGATTTTACTATGCCTTACATGTTATGCTTGTAAAAAGGAAGAAGTATTGATACCTGGCAATCAAGCACCAGCCGATCCTACTATTGAAGACATCACTATTACCAATTATATCAATAAAAATTATATCAATCTCTTCGGCCGTGAACCACTTACTTTAGAAAGAAATACTGCCTACACCCTACTCCGTGGTGCCAACATGAGTGATAGCAGTAGAAAACAATTTTTATTAAATCTTTTTGCTGATCAAGAATATTTTTATCACCTTTTTGATCAAACCAGATTGGAGTTATTAAACAATCTAGATACTGCCGATATAGGTGATGACATACGTGATTACCAAGATTACCTTCAGGATTCAAGTTATCAACAGTATTGGGCAGCTTATCAAGATGAGTTAGATAGGGTTACTGCCCTGTATAACATTCCAAGAGATTTAATCAATGGAAGCATAGGCATAGCTGAAATACACAGAAGATGTGTAAACAATGATTATTATGAAGACATTAATATGGGTACTGAAAATATTGTGGTGAGTATGTTTCAAAATTTTTTAAATCGCTATCCTACTATTAGTGAATTAGAGGCCGCCAAAGAAATGTATGACGGTGAGCCAGCAGTATTCTTTCTCCAAGCTGGTACTGGCAAAAATGATTTTTTTAATATATTCTTCAGTTCAAATAATTACTATGAAGGATTAGTGCAAAACCTCTATATTAAGTTACTTTACAGAAATCCCACCAGTAGTGAAATGAGTGCAGCTACCTTAAAGTTTCAAGCCTCGAATAATTATTTAGAAATGCAAATTGACATTTTAACATCAGATGAATATGCCGGCATTTAAATTGGCGATTGCGATTGGCACAGCCATTGCAATAACCCTTAGCAGTTGTAAGAAAGAAACTGATTTCATTTATGAAGTAGATGAAATAGCAATTGACAACAATGGAGATAAAGAAAATGTAAAATCTACCACAGAGTTTATTTCTATTGCTTATTCAGATTTATACAATACTACCATTCTTACAGATACACTTTTAGCTCTTAAAATAGCCTATGAATCGTTTGGCGATAAAAGACTGATTCAGGATAGAATTGTAAGACATTTTCTCAATTCACCCGGCACACAATTACCAAGTAACACCATCATGCGATCAAACCTCCAGTTATTCGTAAAGGATACTTATATTAAGTTGTACAATAGGGAACCTGATGCTATGGAACAGTATTTTATCAGTACCATCTTAAATGCCGATTCTACCATTACACCAGAATTGGTTTATTATGCCATGATGAGTGCAAATGAATACCGATACTATTAACCAAACTAATCTAACGCAACAACAATGCAAAGAAGAGATTTTATTCGTAAAGCCGGACTAGCCAGCGCAGGCGCTATTACCATGCCTTATATTCTTCCAAGTGGACGATTATTTGCAGCAACTGGAAACAGGAAAGTAGATCATGTAGTATTTTGCTTATTTGCTGGAGGCGTGCGCAGTTTAGAAAGTGTACAATTTGCAGAAGGAAATTTAATGCGTGCCTTATTCACGGGTAATGCACCAGTGAGCAACGATATAGCGGCTTATTTAGATCCATTGCCCACACTTCCCTTAAGCAACCCATTACAGCAAAGTGGCACGCTATTTCGCCAATTTAAATATAAAGAAGGGCCCACTGGCCATTACAATGGCCACACCACAGCCATCACTGGAACCTATACTGAAACAGATCTTAGTATTAAAGATCATCCTAAAACACCAACCATTTTTGAATATTACAGGAAACACAACTCTCCATCTTTAGCAGCAAAAAAATGTTGGTGGGTAAGCAATTCATTAGGCCCTTATCCTGCACTAAACTACAGCAGTTATCCAGGCTACGGTGCACTTTATGGTGCTAATTTCATTGCACCTACTTGGCTCTTCGCTTCTGATGCCAGATCAGTAATGGGTAATTTAAGAAACTTTAATAGTGCTGAACAAAATCATATTAACCGCATGCAAAATTTCATGGATAATAACTTTAATAGAAATTTTATTAACCAAGATGCAGGGATATATAATGATCCAACCGACATGTCCGATATCAATCTTTTCATTAACCAAATGCTAGTAGAATCGGGTAACGGAACCATATGGAATGCCATGAATGCAGGCAACTCTATGAACAATGACATGGTAAATGTGGTTTTCGCAGAAAAAATAATTCAACGTTACTTGCCAGAACTTTTAGTTGTAAATATGACAGGAGTGGATGTTTGCCATACAAACTTTACAGAATATTGTAATAATTTAACCAAAGCTGATTTTGCAGTAGCCCATCTATGGAAGACCATTCAAAACACGCCTGGAATGGCCAATAATACCGTAATGATAGTTGCACCAGAACATGGTCGTAATTTGAATGGAAATAGTAATGTAGATCAAAATGGAAGAAATGCATTAGACCATACGGCCAGCACTAATGGTAATGGCGATCAAACCGCTCGCGATATATTTTGCATGGTTGTAGGCCCGCCCAATGTAGTTGCTCAAAATCAAGTCATCAACACAGTGGCTGGAGATAGCATAGAGATTGTGCCAACGATTGCATCACTACTAGGTTTCGAACAAGCCATACCACCAGGACTATTAAAACCATATAACACTTGCGATATGCAAGCAGCATTTATTTAAATTAAAAAATAGCCTTAAAATGTATCATAAGAATATATATTTATTGATGATGTTGGCTTGGTTGCTAGCAATGGTGTCATGTAAAAAGGAGAACACCCCTCCTAACCCATACGATGACATAGCTACCAACAGCGGTAGTGGATCAGGTACTGAACCATCACCAACCAGTATTCAAGGATTGCATAAAAATATTTTTTCTGTCAAATGCGCTAATCCAGGTTGCCATGATGGATCCTTTGAGCCTGATTTTAGAACTATTGAATCTTCCTATGCTACTTTAGTTTACCAAAGCACCATTAAAACTACTGTGGATTCCATTCATTTTTTTTCTAAAAGAGTAGTGCCTGGCTCCTTAAGTGCGTCCTTTTTATATGATAGAATTACTACCACCACTACTGAGTACATGCCTAGCAATGGAGTGCGCCTTGGCGCCTCTGACATAAGCAATATTGCCACATGGATTGCTGAAGGAGCCAAGGATCAATTAGGAAATTCACCTACCCTACCCAATAGCAGTCCTGATATTCATTGGTTCTTTGCCTTAGACAGTGCACTAAACAAAATAGATTCAATAAAATTAAATAACATAAATTCTAATCCATTTTTAATTGACCCAAATCAAACTATTATAATTGGATTTTGGGTTTCTGACGATAGCACTTCGCGGTCGCAATTACAAGATTGCAAAATAGGATTCTCTAAATTTCGCGATGATTTTAGTAATGCCAGCTTTGTAAATTGTACTTATAGCAGTTCTACCGGATCATGGAATGCACTAGTATCCACGCTTAACTTTCAGCAGGGAGAACAAATTTATTTTAAATGTTATGCCAATGATGGTGACCACACTCTGCCTTCAGAGTTGCCTCGAATTGATTCACCTTATTGGTTAAAATCCATATTTAGTTTCTATGTTCAATAAACCTGCTCAGCTTTATCTGATTATTGTTTTAATGCTGTTGGCTTCCTGCAAAAAAGAAGACAATTACAGCAGTACGCCTTCCATCATTCTCAAAAACCTATCTGCTGACAATGTAAGTGAAGGCACTCCTATTACCCTTACTATTACCTATACTGATGGTGATGGAGATTTAGGAGAGAATACACCTGGTGTAAAGAATTTATTTGTCGTAGATAGTAGAGTAAATATTAGTTATGGATACCGAATAAATGAACTTGCTCCACGAGGGAGCAACATTATCATAAAAGGAGACCTAGACATTAGTTTAAATGGACAATCAATTTTAAATGGTGGAAATTCTGAGCAAGTAGTTTATAATGTCTATGTAGTGGACAGAGCGGGCAATGTAAGTAATACTGTGAGCACAGTTCCTATTACTATAACACAATAGGAGCCGAAAACTCATCCGGATCATGACTCAACATCCCTTTACTACAGCAATACTACAATGGTATCATTTCAATAAACGCGATCTTCCTTGGAGAAAAGACAACGATCCGTATAAAATTTGGTTATCGGAGATCATTTTACAACAAACCCGAGTGGCACAAGGTCTGCCCTATTATAATATTTTTTTTGAAAATTATAAAACCATCAATGCATTTGCCAAAGCCCCACTAAGCGAAATATTATTTCATTGGCAAGGCCTGGGCTATTATTCTAGGGCAAGGAACATGCACCATTGCGCAAACGAAATAGCAACCCAATATGATGGCGCTTTTCCTGACAAATATGAATCGCTCATCAAACTAAAGGGAATTGGCACTTACACCGCTGCAGCCATTGCATCTATAGCATTTGGAAGGAGCCATGCGGTGGTGGATGGAAATGTTTATCGGGTACTTTCAAGATACTTTGGAATAACAACACCTATTGACAGTACTGAGGGTAAAAATACATTTAGCAATCTAGCACATGAATTGTTGCCTACAGCAGAGCCCGGCAATTATAACCAAGCCATTATGGATTTTGGCGCCTTGCAATGCAAACCTGCATTGCCCCAGTGCGACAAGTGTCCGCTAGCGGAACAATGTGTAGCCCTTCGCGAAGGAAAAGTTAATTTGCTCCCCATTAAATCCAAAAAAATAAAAATAAAAAAGAGGTATTTTCATTTTTTACATATAGCAATCAACAACGCTATAGTTATTGAACAAAGAAATACAAAAGACATTTGGCATTCGCTCTATCAATTGCCATTACTTGAAACCAATATTCAAATGGATTTAACCCATGGGTATTTGAAGAAAGAAAATTTTGAATTGCCAATAAAAAAAATTTCAAAACCCATGATTGAATTGGAGCATAAGCTCACCCACCAGCACATAGTCGCAAAATTTTATAAGGTTGAATTAAGTTCCAATGAAGTACCTGAACAATATATCGTAACGGAAAACAAAGAAACATTCGCCTTTCCAAAATTGATTACTAACTACTTGAAAAAAATAGCTGGTTATTAAAATAACTTGTTATTACTACGATGCCTTTGCCGATCGCGAGTTGTTTTTTTTTCTAAATTTTTGTTAAACGCATCAGTCAAATTTATTCCAGTTTGATTCGCTATACAAATTAAGACCCATAATACATCAGCCAATTCATCGGCCAATTCTTTTTCATTTTCATGCTCCTTT